>CAYMSD010000036.1:6746-30567 GCA_964393015.1 uncultured Klebsiella sp. | reverse complement strand
TTCGGTGGTGGCAACGCCTGCACATGGAGTGTGGGCCGATTCCGGGGCGCAGCCCCAAAGGGTGTCTACATGCGTATCTCTGCTCTTCTCATGACTGGCGCCATGGCCGCAGCGGCCGTGGCGGGTTCGACGAACGCGGCGACCGTCGTGGTCGACGACTTCACCTTCGGGTCGTTCAACAGGCAGAACATCACCGACACCAACACCGGTGGGTTCACGCCGCGGGTCGGCTTCACCGACGCCTCGATCTTCGCGCTCCCCGGCTCGAACAACACTCGCACCGTCGGTGCCGGCACGAGCAACGCCTTTCCCCCCGCAGGGTCGACCAACCCCAGCGCGGCGTCGTTCACTTCATCGGCAGGCGGCTCTGCGAACGTGTCCCTGACTGGCGACTGGGGAACGATGGGGATCATCTCGTCCACCGTGGACCTGATCTACGGGAAGCCGCTCAATGACACGACCGGGGCCGCTGCGAGCAATGTCAATCTCTCGTCCTTCTCGGCGCTGACCATCTTTGGCTCGGGAACCGCAACCGCGGTCGGGACCAACCAGTCGGCTGGCAACTTCGCGATCTTCACGCTTCATGACATCTCGGGCGCGAGCTACAACACGCAGGTTCTGATCGGCTCCGGGGCGGTCGGGAACATCAGCCTCGACCTGAGCACCGTGACCGGCGTCGACATGTCCCAGATCCGTTCGATCTGGATTCAGTTCAGGCTCGACGGCACGAACTTCACGGGCTCCAACGCCGGCTCGGGATCGCTGAACTACGACATCTCGAGCGTCCAGCTCGTCCCCGGCCCCGCCGCGCTGGCGCTGCTCGGCGCGGCCGGCCTCGTCGGCTCGCGACGCCGTCGCTGAGCACGACACCTGAACCCACGCCGACCTCGGTCGGCGCCCACACTCCTCGCCCCCGTGAGCAGACGCTCGCGGGGGCGAGTGTGCGTTGGGGGCGTCGCGGCCGCATCGCAAGCGCGGCTCGGGCCGGCGATGTATCAGGAAAACAATCAGTTTTTGTGACAGGTTTCCGACTCCACTTGCGCACTATCCACGGAGCGCATGCGCGGCCGGCGGTGGATTCGCGGGGCGCGCATCGCAACGACCTCTTTCGTCGGGCCGGGGTGGCTGGCCGAGGGTCGTGGAGTTCTGGACAAGGGTCGTTTCGCCGACGGGTTCGGTGGTGGCAACGCCTGCACGGGAGTGTGGGTAGTTTTCGGGGCGCAGCCCCGGAGGGTTTGTACATGCGTATCTCTTCGCTTCTGATGACTGGTGCCGTGGCCGCAGCGGCCGTGGCGGGTTCGGCGATGGGTGCACCCGCGGTGCTCGACGGCGGCGTGTCATGGACGGGCTGGCAGACCCTTGGCCAGTCCACCGATCAGGGGCTCTGGGCGACTGGACAGACCACCGGCGTCTACGACATCTACACGACGTCGTTTTTCCTTGACAACCAGACGGTGACTCCGACTGCAGGCACATCCGGGTCCGCGGATCTGAACGGCTGGAGCACCGGCGCCCGCATCCTCGGTGTGGGAATCAAGAACGTGAGCGGCATGCCGGTCTACAGTGGATCCGGGCACTGGGCCTTCAGCCCTTTCTTCAAGTTCGACCTCGCCAAGGACAGCTATCAAGCCGCTTCGACGGTTGGTGGTACTGATGGTCGAACATCGAGCGGCACATACGCCCATGCGGGCGACTTCAATGTGCAGCTCAACGGAGATTTCGGTGGCTTTCCCTACCAGCCGAACTTCATCTCGGTCTACACCTCCGATGGCAGTTTCTGGACCGGCGGCTCGTCGGCGAGCTTCCAGGGAAACGCATTCGGTGTTCCTGTGACCTACGCCCGCAGTTGGTTCAATCCCAACAACGGCTCATTGCAGGTGCTGTTCAATCTCGACTTGCTGAGCGGCAACAGCGCCCTCGGCGGCATCGGCGCAATCGGAAACAACTTCCGAATGTCGATCGATGGCCTCACGACGAACAGCGTGTTTGATGTCTCTGTCGTCCCCACCCCCGGCGCGCTCGCGCTCCTCGGCGCGGCCGGCCTCGTCGGCTCGCGACGCCGTCGCTGAGCACGACACCTGAACCCACGCCGACCTCGGTCGGCGCCCACACTCCTCGCCCCCGTGAGCAGACGCTCGCGGGGGCGAGTGTGCGTTGGGGGGAGCGTGAAGCGCATGCCGTACCATGCGCGGATGTCGCAACGCTTCGTCGCCTCGTGTCTCGCGTGGGTCGCACTTCCATTCGCTTCGCCAGCAGCCGCGGTGTCCGCGGAGGCGCCTGCGCGCGCAGGCTCCGTCAAGGTCTTCGTCCTCGCGGGCCAGTCGAACATGGAAGGCCAGGCGGTGGTCGACCTCGTGGGCGAGAACGCGGCGAAGGACTACAACGACGGCCGCGGCACGCTTGCATGGGTGGCCGCGCGGCCCGAGACGGCTGCGCGGGTCGCGCACCTTCGCAACGCGGATGGTTCGTGGAAGACGCGCGACGATGTGTTCGTGCGCTACCAGCCCGAGGGTTCGCCGCTGAAGGCGGGGCCGCTCGGCATGGGCTTCACGCCGTACGACGGCGGCAACCACTTCGGACCTGAACTCGAGCTCGGCTTCGTGCTCGGCGATGCGATCGAGGAGCCTGTCCTTCTCATCAAGACGGCATGGGGTGGCAAGAGCCTCTACACGGACTTCCGCCCGCCGTCGTCGGGTGGCGAGACGGGCCGCTACTACCGGCTGATGCTCGAGGATGTCCGCAACGCGCTGTCGCGCATCGACGAGGAGTTTCCCGCGCTGCGCGGCAAGAAGCCCGAGCTCGCGGGCTTCGTCTGGTACCACGGTTGGAACGACGGCTGCGACCCCGAGAACGCCGTGCCGCAGTACGAGGAGAACCTCGTCAACCTCGTCCGCGATGTGCGCGCCGAGTTCGGCGTGGCGGACCTGCCCGCCGTGATCGGCGAGATCACGGGGCCGTGGGTCGACGCTCCCGACGAGTGGAAGGTGCTGCGCGAGGCGCAGCGCAAGGCGGCTGCGCGCGAGGAGCTCAGGTCCGCCGACGGCGCGCTGCGCGTCGTGTTCGTGCCGACGGCCGCGTTCGTGCGCGACCCCGAGGATTCGCCGAATCCGGGGCACGGCCACCACGAGTTCGGCAATGCGGAGACCTACTTCCTCGTCGGTGAAGCGCTCGGGAAGGCGATGCGATCGCTCGTGGTGAAGAGTGCGCCCGCGTTTGTGCCGACGCTGCCGGCGCCTGCGCCCGCGCCGCCCGCCGCTCCCCAAGGTGCAGAGATGTCGGGCTACATGCTGGTGCCAGTCGAGCGCGTGCCCGAGGAGTTCAACGCAGGCTTCTCGCTCTATGCGGCTGCGTGGCCGCTTCTCGAGCGCTATCCGGGCTCGCGCTTCCAGTCGGGCCTCTTCGGCACCTGGATGTTCGCGCAGTTCGCGCGCGGCGCCGACGGAAAGCCCGACCCGAGCGACAAGCCCGGCAACATGTACTCCGACATCGAGGGCGGCCTCGGCTGGTGGCGCGACACGCGCTTCGCGACCAAGACGCCGAAGTTCATCATGGGCGGCGTTGCGCCCGACTTCGCTGCGTGGGCGAATGGACCAGGCGCTGGCAAGGGCCGCGACTGGGAGAAGCCGCTCGGGAAGTACGCCGTCGCGCAGCTGAGCCCGTGGGTGGTGTGGCCGCCCGACGGCCTCAACCTCGCGCAAGGAACCTGCGGCGAACTGTTCGGCTACGGGTATCTCCCGCTGCCGCTCGTGCCTGCGACGCCTGCGTCGGCTGATCGGCCGATTCCGAAGGGCGACCAGTGCTGGACGCTCTTCCTGAACACGGAGAACTTCAAGGGCCCGCTCTGCTTCTTCACACCGAACTTCTGGGCGGAGAACCTCGCGGGGCGGCCTGAACTCGCCGGAAAGCTGCTCGACACGCGGCCGTCGGACCCGAACAAGGCGTTCCAGATGGAGACGCAGTGGATTCCAGCTGCGATCGCCGCGCCTGCGGCCGATGGCGCGACCTACGCGCGCGTCGCAACGACGAACTTTCCCGTCGACGCGGAGGGGCGCACCGTCGTGCTGCATCGGCTCACTTCGTACTCGTCCGCGGCGCTGACCGACGCGGTGCGCGCGTGGTTTGCGGGCGGATCTGCGCCGAGCGGTGCGTTCGACGCGCGCGGCGCGTTCGTGCAGCGGTTCAAGTCGGGCGGCGGCTCGACCTGGAGGCTCTTCGCAGATGGAACCGAGCGCGACGACCGCCCCGACCTCGACTGGAAGAAGTTCGGCACGCCGACGGCCCATGACCCGACCACCTACGGCTACACCTGGAACGCAGAGGTCGTGAAGCGCGTGGACGACGCGCCCGGCGCGCGAGTGCAGTTGCCCGAGTACTACCGGCTCGATGCGCGCGAGGGCAAGCCGTCGCGGTGGACGGCGATCGCCGTCCGCGAGCTTCCGCCCGGGACCAAGCTCGGGAGCGCGCGCCTGCAGTCGCCCCGCGAGAAGGGCGAAGGCGCGTATGTCACGCCCGACGCGCCCGACAGTCCCTTCAAGAAGCCCGGCCCCGTCGCCGGACCGTTCGAAACCACCCTCGGCGACGGCAGCACGGTCGTCTACTGCTGGTACCGCTTCGCAGACCAGCCCGCGATGATGATGGCGGGGCTGACCGACGCGGAGCGCGAGGAGGCGCAGCGCCGCGTGGAGCTCTTGCATCGCGCGTGGACGAAGGACCGCGACTACATCGCGCCGCCGACGACGGGGTCGCTCGCGTCGCTCGACCCTGCGCTGCTCGTCACGCCCCCCGCGGGCCTCGAGGTCGGCCATGTGCCGATCGCGATCAGGCAGGAGCGCAGGCCGAAGCCGCGGAGTTGAGCCGTCGCCCTGCTCGATGTGCGGCACCGCCGTGCGCCCGATGGGCGCGTACACTTGAGATCTGCAAAGACGAGCACCAAGCCATGCCATCACACCGCGTTCTCCGACTCACCATGCTTCTCGTTGTGCTCGGCCTCGCCGCCGCCACGGTCGCGGGTTGCGCAGCAACCGAGCGGTCCCCGCGTGAAGCCGCGACGAATGCGTTCACCGATCTTCGGCGCGAGATCGAGGCTCAGGTCGCAGATCCGTCGCGGCGCGCCGAAGTCCTCTCCATCGCCGATGAGTTCGAGAAGCTCCTCGACGAGGCTGTCGCCTCGCGCAGCGAGACCGAGGCGCGCATCATGGCGCTGAACGCAGACTACGACAGCACGGAGGCCGAGTTCGCGGCGACCCTCGCGAAGGTGCGCGAGTCGACTCGCGCCCGTCAGGAGCGCCTTCTCGAGATCCAGTCGCGCGCGAAGGGAATCCTGACTGCGCGGGAGTGGAGCAACCTCGGCAAGTTCCGAGCCCTCGCGCTCGAAGCCGCCGCCGATCTTGCCTCGCATCGCGATGACGGCAGCTCCGCTCCGCGCGGCGAGAAGGAGGGCGTCCGATGATCTTCGCCCTGCTTGCGATCCTCTTCTTCGGCTCAGGCGACTCGTCGCTGGCGGCCATCTTCGACCGTGTCGAGGCGCGCATCGGCGAGACCGTCGAGGACCGTGCGCGCCGCGAGGAGCTTCTGGCGATCGCGGACGATGCGAAGGATGCGACCAAGGCCTACGCGAAGTCGCGTCGAGAGATCCTCGACGACTGGATCGCGCTCGGCACGCGCGCGTCGAGCACCGACGCCGAGTACCGCGCCCTCGTCGAGCGCCTGCGCACCGAGGCGGCGGAGTACGAGTCCACGATGATCCGCCACCGCTTCGCACTCAAGTCGAAGATGACGCGCGAGGAGTGGACCGCGACATTCTCCACCCCGACTTCGGTCTCGGTGTCGCTGGCCGACCTTGCCGGAACCCTCTGGACCTGCACGCGCATCGAGGGGATCGACATGCCCGAGGGCTCTCCTCCGACGCTGGGTTTCGACGCCGCCGATGATTCGGGCGTGGTGCGGATCGCCGGGTTCGCAGGGGTCAATCGATTCGGCGGCACGGTGAATGCGGCCGGTGCCGGGCTCGCATTCGGACCGATGACGGCGACGCGCATGGCCGGTGCGCCCGAGCGCATGGAACTCGAGCGCGTGTATCTCGGCAGCTTCAACGCGATCGATGCGGCGTCGATCGCGGGCGACACGCTCGTGCTGCTCGACGGCCGATCGGTCGTCGCGACCTTCACGCGCACGCAGCCGTAGCGGCGCGGGATCACGCGGCGCACTCTCCGCGCCAAAGGCCGCCGCCGCCGCAAGCGGCGGCCGCTCAAATCACGTCACGTCCCGCAGAAGGTTCGATAGCACTCCGCGAAGTCCCGCGGTGGCGGCTCGCTCAGGTGCGCGTGGCTCGCAGCGAGGTGGAACGGCCTGGATACGGCAGCCAGCAGTTCGTGGAACAACGCCAAATCCCCCTGCTCCTCGGCGGCTGCAAGCGCAGCCTCGACGCGGTGGTTGCGCGGAATCACGGCGGGGTTCACCGTGCGCATCGCGGCAAACGCCTCGCTGCGCGGCCGTGTCTCGCGGCCAAGCCGTGCGTTCCACTGTTCAGCCCACGCGTCGAACCCAGCGGGCGTCTCGCCGTTCGACAGCGCGCGGAAGGTGTTCGTGAAGTCTGCGCGCTGCGCAGCCATCGCGGCGAGAAGAGCCTGCGCGAGCGCGAGGTCCTCGGGCTCCTCGCGCACGAGCCCGAGCTTCGCGCGCATGCCCGCGAGCCACGCAGCGCGGTAGAGCGGTGCGAACGCGTCGAGCGCTTCGTTCGCACGCGCGATCGCGGTTGGTTCGTCGTCCGAGAGAAGCGGCACCATCGCCTCGGCGAGGCGCGCGAGGTTCCACTGGATGATCGCAGGCTGATGCGCGTAGCGGTAGCGCCCGTGGTGGTCGATCGAGCTGAACACCGTGTCTGGGTTGTAGGCGTCCATGAACGCGCATGGGCCGTAGTCGATCGTCTCGCCAGAGACGAGCGTGTTGTCGGTGTTCAGCACGCCATGCACGAACCCGACGCACTGCCAGCGCGCGACGAGCGCCGCCTGGCGCGCGATCACGGCTGCGAGAAACGCCGCGTACTTGTCTGGCGAATCGGCGAGTGCCGTGTCATGCCGGTAAATCGCGTGGTCGGCCAGCGCACGCAGCGCCGCGAGATCGTCGAGCCCAGCCGCGAACTGGAAGGTTCCGACCCGAATGTGGCTCGCCGCCACGCGCGTGAGCACGGCGCCGGGCTTCTCGCCGCCGCGCGCGACCATCTCGCCCGTGGCAACGACCGCGAGGCCGCGCGTCGTGGGAACGCCGAGCGCGTGCATCGCCTCGCTGACGATGTACTCGCGCAGCATCGGCCCAAGCGCCGCGCGGCCGTCGCCGCGGCGCGAGTAGCGCGTCTCGCCCGAGCCCTTGAACTGGATGTCGACGCGCGCCCCGCTTGGCGTGACTTGCTCGCCGAGCACGATCGCGCGCCCGTCGCCGAGCATCGTGAAGTGCCCGTACTGATGCCCTGCGTAGGCCTGCGCGATCGGCGTCGCGCCGTCAGGGAGCGCTTGCCCGCTGAAGATCGCGGCGAGTTCGCCGACGCTCGCACGCGAGAGATCGAGCCCGAGTTCCCGCGCGAGCGCATCGTTCGCGATCACAAGCGTCGGCTTCGGGAAGTCCGCGGGCATGCTTGGGTCGAACAGGACCGCAGGAAGCCGCGCGTACGAGTTGTCGAGGTTCCAGCCGAGTTCGACGCACGCGACGGCCTTCATGCCCGAGGTCGCGGCCGCGCTCGGGGTCGGGTGGTGGGCCGGGTGGTGGGCCGCGTCCGTGAGAACGCTCGGAGGGCTGGGTTGTTCCTGCGAATGCGGTGCGGACATGCGGCCGACAGGATAGGCGTGCCGCCACTCAGCGCGCGGCGCCCCACGCGTCGAGCATGGCGCTCAGGTCGGATGCGCCGACATCGCCGCTCTGGTCGAGGTCGGCGCCGCAGCCGCTGCACGGCCCCCACGCCTGCAGCAGGATGGCGAGATCGGCGGCGTCGACCACGCCGTCCTGGTTGAGATCAGGCGACGGTGGGCCGAGCTCGAGCACGGCGTCCGCCGCCGCGGGCAGGTTCGGGAAGGGGCCGATCGCCCCACCAGCTCCCTGCTGCGGACGGCCCGTCGCGACGAGGATCGTGCGGAGTTCCTGCGGAGTGAGCCTGCGCCCGATGTTCGCGACCGCGTAGCTCTGCAGCGCCGCGCACGAGCCCGCGATGAACGGGCTCGCGGAGCTCGTTCCGTTGAAGGTCGCGATGTAGCGCTGGCGCGTGTCGCCGCCGAGCTGCGCGTAGTTGCCGTAGCCCGCCGTGAACACAGATTCGCCCCAGCCCTGCACATTCACGCGTGCGCCGTAGGTGCTGAAGCCGAGCTTGCTGTGCTGCACGCTTGCGCTGCCCGCGCCGACGATGATCGCCCCGCTGTCGCCGCGTGCGCGGTAGGCGTTGTAGGCGGCCGAATCGAGGTTCTGGTTGCCGTTGCCCGCCGCGCCGACCACGACGACGCCCGCGTCGGTCGCGTTCTTCGTGATGGTCCACACCGAGAGATCGAGCTCCGCAGGGCCGTAGTTCGTGCCACCCGTGATCGTGGTCTGCATCTCGAGGAGCACGACATCGCCCGCATCGACGCTGGCGACTGCCTGCGCGATCGCCGTCGCGCGGCGCGAGCCGCCTTCGACCGTCCACTCGGGGAAGAAGTACGCGCTCGCATCGGGCACGAGGCCCAGCACGCCGTATCCGTTGTCTGCGCCCACGAGTTCGCCGAGCACGGCGGTGCCATGCTCATGCCACCCGAAGCTGATGATCTCGGGCCGCGGCGTCTGCCCTGGCTCGGGAACGACGCCGCAGAGATCCTCGTGGTCGGGGTTGAACCAGTACTCGCAGTCGGCCACGCGGATACCCGCGCCGCGGGCATCGCCACGCGCCCAAAGCGCGTTCATATCGAGGCCTGGGTTCGCACCGCGATAGCCCTGCAGCGAGACATACGACGGCGTCGCCGGCGCGAAGTCGGCGCAGCCGCCGAGAACAGGCGGCGGCGGCGTGAGCATTTCGTACTGCACCCACTCGACGAGCGGCGACGCGTGCAGCGCCGCGACTGCTGCGGGCATCGCCTCGCGCGGGCCGCGCAGCTCGATCATCGACGCGAGGTCGGGCTGGGGGCGGCCCGACGCCTTCCGCGCTCGCTCCTCGAGGAAGTCGATCCTCTGCGGCGGCAATTGCAGCAGCTGCACGAACTCGATCGATGGATCGAGTTCCGGAAGCCGCGCGGAAGCAGGCTGCCTTCCGTCCACCTTCAGCCCATCGGTAACGCGCGCCCTGCTCGCGGGACCGCTCGCATCGGCATCGTCGGAACGCGCTCCCCCGCTGCGCGCAGCATCGACAAGCCGACCACCGACGGCGCGGACCCCGAGGCCGTCCTTGAACTTCACGACCACGCGATATGGGAAGTCTGGCTCCGCGGGCGGCTGAACTGGGAGCTCCGCGGCGGGCGCGGCATCGCGAAGCGCGACCTGTGCGACGCCTCGAGCGTCGGCCTCCTTCGTCAAGGCCGTCGTCGGCAAGGTCGCGGAGAGGAAGAGGACTGCAATGGGTGCTGGGAGCGGCATGGCAAGAACCCGTTGGAAGGCGGCGCGCGCAGGCGCCCTGTCGATGCGGAGGCTCGCCTGCATACGCACCGAACGGGCCAGGTGCGCGGGAAAGTCGTCAGGAATCCCCACGATTTGTCCCCGCGACCGGGGCGGCGGACGCCCGCCTCGCCCTCAGCGGACGCGCACGAGCCGCACGGCGCGGATGTTGGCGACCGCCTCGCCCGGCTTCGTGAGCGCGCGCAGCACCGCGCGGTGCGAGCCGAACGGGAGCTCGACGCGGCCGACCTCGAGCGTGCGATACGACTGCCAGCCGCCCGTCGCTGGCACGGTGAACTCGGGCACGCCCGCGCCGCCTTCGACCTCGAAACGCATGCGGGCGCCCGCCGCTTGGTCGGCGCACGCGAGGTCGACTTCGACGCGGAACTCGCCGCCCTGCGCGGCGCCGACGCCGACGGGCCACGACGCGGTCGCAGCGGGATCAAGCCAGTATCCGATGTTGTGCGTGACGTCGCCGATCACGCCGACGCGCTCGACGCGGATCGATGGCCCTTCGAGCGTCGCGTCGTGCGGCGAAAGCGTGATGGCGCCGTCCGCCGCCGGAAACACGAGGAACGACATCGGCATGACTTCGCCCGCGAGGTCGAGGCGCACGACCGACACGGCCGCGTCGACGGGCTGCGCGGGAAGCTCGACGACGAGCCGCCCCGCCTCCTGCTCGCTGGCGCCCCACTTCAGCGTCGCGTCGCTGCCAAGAAGGCGCGCGCCGCGCACCTCGCCCTGCATCGGCACGACGAGGCGCCCGTCGCTCGGCCAGTCGAAGACATGGAGGTAGAGGACGCCCGCCTTCTGCGTGGCGCGGCCCCACGGCAGGCGCTGGAACGGGCTCGCGGTCGTGCCGTAGATCGCCTCGCCGTGCAACCTCATCCACTCGCCCACGCCGCGCAGCGCGCGCTCGGCCTCTTCCGGCACGCGGCCGTTCGCATCGGGGCCGATGTTGAGAAGAAGATTGCCGCCCTTCGACACGATGTCGGAGAGGAGCCGCACGACCGTCGCCGTGTCCTTCCAGTTCATGTCGTGCGCGCTGAAGCCGTAGCTCTCGTTCAGCGTGTGGTTGACCTCCCAGTCCATGCCGGGAAGACCCGTCGGCGGCACATACTTCTCAGGCGTGCCGTAGTCGCCGTTCTTGTTCTCGAGGCCGAAGTAGAGGCGGTTGTTGACGAGAATCTCGGGCTGCTTCGCGCGCATGTCGCTCATGAGCTGCGCGGCTCCCCACGCGGCGCCTTGGCGCGTCGGGTCTGAATAGTCGAACCAGATCGTCGAGAGCGGGCCGTAGTTCGAGAGCAGTTCGTCGACATGGCCGCGCATGTAGGCGAGGTAGCGCGCGTGGTCGCGGGCGCGCTCTGTCTTCGGATACGCGGGCAGCGCCATCTCGTAGGCGTCCGGGTGCTGCCAGTCGAGGAGCGAGTAGTAGAAGCCCGCGCGGAGGCCGCGCGCGCGCATGGCGTCTGTGAACTCGCGCGCGACATCGCGGCCCGTGGGCGAGATGTTGGTGCCGCCGGCGATCTCGTTCGCGACCGAATACGGCTCCTTCGAGTTGAAGAGCGTGAAGCCGTCGTGGTGCTTCGCGGTCAGCACCGCGTAGCGCATGCCTGCGGCCTGCGCGAGCTCGGCCCACTTGTCCGCGAAGCCGGCGTCGGGCGTGAACCGCGGCTTCATCTCGCGCGCGTACTCCCCGCACGGAACGGCGGCCCAATGCTGGATCCACTCCGCGTAGTGCTGCTCGTAGCGCTTGCCGTTCCAGAATCCGCCCGCGGGCGAGTAGAGCCCCCAGTGGATGAACATGCCGAAGCGCGCCTCGCGCCACCACGCCATGCGCGAGTCGCGGGTCGCGGCCCACGCGGCGATCTCCGCGGACTCATCGGGCGGCGCGGGCTGGGCGAAGGCGGACGAGGTGGCCAGCGAAGCGGCGACGGACGCGGCGAGAAGCACGGTGAGCATGCGCGGACTCTACCCGAGCGACGGCTCGAGGCCCGATCGAGCCAGCGGGCGGTGACGAGCGCGCGCGGACCGCGTCTCGCTCAGTCCCAGTTCGCGAGCAGGATCGCGAGATCCTCCGAGTTCGACAGGCCATCGCCGTTGAGATCGCCGTCGGGGGTTCCCCAGCGCGCGAGGTAGATGGCGAGATCGGATCCACCGACGATGCCGTCCCCGTCGAAGTCGGGCGAGAAGGTCGCCCGCACCGTGAGCACGGCGCCCGCTGCGATCGGATACGGGATGAAGCCGAAGGCGAAGGTGTCGGGAACGGCGACGATGAAGAAGCTCTCGCCTGGCTCGGCCTTCGCGGGCATCGTGAACTCGACCTCGGCCACGGTGCCCGTTCCTGCATCGCCCGTGACGAGGAAGTTCGCGAACTCGACATCGATCGCGCCCTTCGGATAGGTCGGGCCCGCGAGGGTCTCCGAGTCGATCACCGCGGGCAGGTCGACGCCGATCAGGCTGAAGTCGGTCGGCCCGCCCGTCTCGAAGGGCTGCGCCCACGCATAGTCGTCGATCGCGACGCCGTCGCGCGTGAGGACGATGCGGAAGATGGCCGAGTTGTAGACAAGCGGCAGGTCGCTCGAGAGCGAGACGCGCGCCACGAAGGTCTCGCCGGGCCGCACGCCGACGACGGACTGACCCGACGGCGTGCGGCAGTTCAGAACGCCGACCTCGTCGCCTGCCGATGCGGTTCCCGCGGACGCGAGGGCGGCGAGCCCGAGCGCGCTGCGGACGAGGAGATGCGATGCGACGAGTCGAGCGGGGCGCTGGCGACTGGACTTCATGACTGGGGTCTCCATGCGAACGGACTGCAGGGAACGGGACGACTGCGCGACGGGCGATGCAATGTGAATCATGGTTCGGCTCCGATCGACGCCGCGCCGCCGGCCTCCGCGCCGATCAGGCGCGCGTTGCCCGCTTCCTCGATGTCGCGGCGCGACTCGAGGGCGCGCAGCACCTTCCATGCGTCGCCGCCGTAGCGGCTCTCGCCCTCGAGGATCCACTCGTCGTCCGCGACCGCGGTGACGAGGAACCCGCCGAAGGACTCGAGCACGCGGCGCTGCCACGACGCAGGGATCGTGCCGCGGAAGCGGACGGAGAGATCGGGGCCGACGATCTCGACCCAGCCGCCGCCCATGTGGACGACGACGCCGACATCGAGGCCCGATGCGACGAGCATCGCGCTCACCGCCGCAAGCGACGCGGGCGTGTGGTGCTCGGCGGGCGCGACCGCGATGAACCATCCGTCGACCGAGCCGACCGGCGTGAAGGCGAACGCCTCGACCGCGTCGGCGGGCGAGAGCGCGTCGCCCAGCGCGAGCCGTTCCGGCGTCGCGCGCAGCGCGACGACGCCAGGAAGCACGGCCCCGCGTGGGAGCGACTCGACGACTGCGCCGAGCTGGATGCGGTCGCCGTCGACGACGGGCGCAGCGTCGGAGTCGGCGGGCGCGCCGTCCCCGCGGGCACTGGTGTTTCCAGCACCCGCGGGACCGACACCGAGGAGCCCGCTGCGCAGCATGTCCGCGAGCGATGGTGCGGACGCGACGCGGGATCCATCGTCATCGGGCGACGGCATCGCCCCGCCTGCGAAGGTGGTTCCTTGCAGGAAGGTCGTGCATGGGTTGACGGCGGCGCGCAGATCGATGCCGTTCGCGGACATCGCGAGCGAGAGGTCGGCCTGCGTGACCGTGCCGCTGCCATCGAGGTCGCATCGGACATGCGTCGGATTCGCGCGGTCGACCTCGACGCCGAGGAGCGTCGCGATCGCGCCGAAGTCGGTGACGCTCGTGCGCTGGTCGCCCGTGACATCGCCCGTCGCAACGGCCACATCGAGCCGCGCGGAGTTCGCAGCGAGGAGATTCCCCGCCGCGTCGGTCGCGCCGACGATGCGCACGCAGTAGCGCAGCCCAGACGGAAGCGCGGGCGTGAAGCCGATCTCGGCGCCCGTTCCGCCGAGCGTGAGCACGGCGGACACGGTCGTGGCCGGGAACTTCACCTCGGCGCCCGTGTTGTCGAACGCGGCGAGCGAGATCGACACGGCGTCGAAGCTGGCGGGGTCGATCGGCTCGCTGAAGGTCGCGACGAGCTTCGAAAGCCCCCCGCTGCGCGGCTCGCTGACGGGCGTGCCCGCCGCGAGCGGAAGCGCCGCGAGCGCATCGCCCTCGCCCTTCACGCTCGCCCACTGGACGACGGACGGCGACTCGCTGTCAGGGTCGAACTCGATGGTGTAGAGGCCGCTGCCGCCGCGGTCGAAGAGATGGATGTCCGCGCGCAGCACGGGCTGCGGCACGGAGCGGTCGATGAACTTCGTCTGCCATGCGTTCACGCCGAGCGTGAGCTCGCGTGCGTCGTCGCGGACGACGCGTGCGATGCGCTTGGCGCCGCCCGACGGGTCTGCGATGCGCATGTACCGCCATCCCGGGCCGACGCCTGCGTCGACCGAGAGCGTGAGCGGGTCGACGACGCTCGCCGTGAGGATCTGCGGCGTGACGGGCTCGACGGCGCCTTCCGAGAGATAGATGCGGTCGGGAAGCCCGTTCACATCGTTCGCCTGGTTGACGAGGAAGTCGGGGATGCCGTCGTCGAGCGGGACATCCGCGCGCACCGCGCGGACGAGCGGCTCGATCGTCGCCGAGTCGATCACGGCGAACTCCGGCGTGTTGAAGCCGTTGAGGCTCGAGATCTCGACATCGTACCCCACGAACTCGCCCTGGATGGTCGAGGTCATGAGCCACTGCGCCACGCGCACCTCGCCCGCGCCGATGTCGCCGAGGTCGACCGCAAGCGACGGCGATCGCTCCTCGGTGCCGACCTGCGTGCCGATCAGGTCGAAGTCGACGAGGAGATCGCGATCGGACTCGACGATCTGCGGCTCGCCCGACTCGATGCGGACATTGCCCGCCGTGCCGCCGCCCGCGTTCTTCGCCCAGAGGCCGAGCGAGAACGGAACGCTCGGCTCGAGCTCGGGCGTGAACGGATCGTCGCCGAACACCTGCGTCTCGATGAAGTAGTTGAGCTCGAGCGACGGATTCGGAAGCACCGTGATCTGCGCGGGGAAGAGCGGGAACGCGAGCGTCTGGCCGCCGACCGAGTAGCTGAGCGTGCCCTTGACCCTGTAGTTGGTCGGCCCGTTCGGCGCGGCGGAGTCGCCCGGGATCAGCGTGAAGGTCGCGCTGCCCGAGGCACCCGCAGCGAGCGTGCCCGTGCCGTCGATGGCGGTCAGCGTGTCGAGCGTCGGCCCGAGCACGACGAAGCGCTCGCCCGCGGACACGCCGTCCTCGTCGACGATCTCGAAGTCGAGCCGCACCGACTCGAGCGCGGACTCCGTCTCGTTGTCGAGGACGAGCCGCGCCTGGAACGCCTGACGCTCGAGGGTGACGGTCTGCTCGAGCTCGATGGTGAGCGTGGTGCAGAGGCCCTGGCCCGAGGTCGCGAGATCGTCGACCCAGGTCACGAACGCCGCGCCGAGCGCCTCCTCGAGGCTCGGGTAGCCGTACTGGTCGACTTCCTCCACCGCCGCGCGGGCCGACGCGGCATACGCGTCCATCACCTCGACATCGATGAAGTCGGTGCTGAGCCCAGCGGGGACATCGTCGGCCGTGAGGATCCCAAGCGCGTAGTACTCGATCGTGCGGTTCCAACGCCCGACGAGACGCTCGAGCTCGCTGCGCGGCAGCGGATTGGGCGTGTAGTCGTTGGCGAACGCATGCGGGGCGGCGTCATAGGCCGCGAAGAGCAGCGCTGCTGCGGAGCCATCGACCATGATGCGGTCGCCATCCTCGTCGTAGAGCGTGTCGATGAGCAGTTCGACGAACGCGACGCGGATCGCCTCGCAGTCGGCCACGGTCACCGCTTCGCCCGATGCGGTGGTCACCAGATCCTGGAAGTCGGCGTCCATCTGCTCCCACCATGTGAACGAGCCGAACTCGTACGCGTAGGGACGCGCGATGCGGAACGCCATGATGGTGAGGTTGGCGAACTCCTCCAGGAGCTGGTTCTCCGACTCGACGGAGTCGGGCACCAGGAACGGATCTTCGGGAAACTCGAAGTCCTCTCCGAGGATGCCGTTCTGGTTCGCCTGGTTCCCAAGGCAGTTGCAGGCCTTGAACGCGTCGGCGAGGCATCCCAGCAACTTGCCTGCGGGGAACTCCTTGGCGACGCCCTTCGCGAACTCCTTGCCCGCGTTCTTCGCGGCCGCGCCGAAGCCCGCCCCTTGGCCCGCCGAACCGCCAAACCCAGCCGATGCGCCGATGATGGCGCCCACGAAGGTCCGAGGCGCGGAGCTCTTGTGACTGCCGAACAGACCCTCGCCGGCCTTGCCCAGCGTCGCCTCGCCCATGCAGCGCGTCATGTTCGCGAGTGCCTCAAGCGTAGGATTGGTGAACCCTTGCGCAGCCGTGCCGCCGCAGACGAGAGGCTGGGGCACCCCGCCTGGAAGGAACGGGATCTTCGGCTTCATGCAGTCGAGGAACTTGAACGGCGCCTTGCCGCAGCTGTCGAAGCATGCCTCGCAGTTGGGAGCCCTGTAGACCCCCGGCGGCGTCGGCTGCGATGCGCCGGGAACCGAACCGAAGCTGGGAACATTGAACCCGCCCGCGCATCCGAAGCAGGATCCGCCAAAGCTCGGGCCGCTACCCTGCGGACAGGTCACCGTCTTGTCCACGCCGAGCAGGAAGCTGTACTTGCCGAGCGTGTTGCCGCACAGGAGCTGCCATGTGGCCCGCATCGCGGGCCGCTGGGTGCAGCTGTCGTCGTTGAAGAGCCCCTGTCCGAACTGGTTGTCGATCACGAGGAACGGCGCCACGACGGACTGGCCCGGCAGCAGGTCGCCGACGATGGGCGCGAGCGGGATGATCTCGTAGCGGTCTGTGTTCTCGATCTCCCACATCGTGTTGTCGGCGGCGATGAGGCCGTGGTTCGTGATCGTGAACTCGCGGTAGCTCACCTCGCCGTCGAGGCTGTCGAGGTCGAGCACGACCGGCTCGACGGTGACGACGGGCGCTGGCACATTCGTCTCGAAGTTGAGCGTGATGGTGATCGTGTACTGGTCGCTGAACGGGATCGGGACGACGGTCCACGAGTAGGTGACGAGCACGCGGCTCATGAAGAGCTCGAGGTCGAGGCCAGACGGGCCGACGACGACCGACTGCTGCGCGCCGCCGTGCTGGGGCGCCGTGCCGCGGAGCGTGTAGTTGCCCGCGGGAACGCCCTTGAACTCGATGAAGCCCTCGGAGTCGACGAGGCCGCTTGCGATCGCCTGCGTCGCTCCCGCGGGGATCAGCTCGACCGTCGCGTTGGGATAGGTCGGCGGAACGCCGTAGAAGCTGAACTCGTTCGTCGTGCGGACGCGCACGGTGCCCGTCGCGTCGCTCGTCGCGTTGAAGGTGATGGGCACGCCGACGCCGAGGCCGTCGTTGGCGAGGTCCGTCACGGCGATCCACGGGTTCGCGGTGTACGGCCCGAGGACGAGGTCCTCGGACGGGTTCAGCTGGAGCGACACCACCGTCGAGGCGCCCGGTGCGAGCGGCGGAAGCGCCGCAGGCGTGGCGAGCGTCGCGAACGGCGACGACGCGATCTGCACCGAAAGCGGACCTGTTGCGACAGGACCCTCGTTTCGGATCGTGACATTCACATAGTCGATGTCGCCGACGAGCATGTCGCGCGAGATCGAGCCAGGCGTCGCCACGAGCTGCGGCAGCGCCTCGATCGCGAGCACGGGGAACTCCGCGATCTTCGCGGTCGTCTTCGGGGTGACGAGCGTGAAGCGCAGCGCGCCGCCCGCGGAACCTTCCGCCACGCTGACCGCGTAGTCGATGAACCGCGACTCGTTCGCGCCGAGCGTCGATGCGCCGAGCGACGCGGTCGCCGAGACGCCCTCGCCGATCGCCTCGACGACGAGCTCGGCGTCTGCGATCGGCAGTTCGCCGAGATTGCGGACGAGGAGCTGCCCGCTGGCGGCGCCGCCCTGCGCGATGCGGCGCTCGCTCGCGTCGGCCTGGATCGAGACGCCCCAGTAGATCACCTGCGTCTGCACGGCGGGAATCGCGTTGCCCGCGCGGGCGCCGTGGCCATAGACGCCTGCGTTGTTCGCAAGCGGCGCGACCTCGATCACGGCGCGCCCATCGGCGCCCGTGGTGAACGGGGCGGTGGTCGGGAAGCCGTCGACGAGCATGACGCGGGTGCCCGCGACATTCGGCGTGAGCGCGCCCGTCGACTGGTTGCGCGACTCGATGACGAGCGTGGTCGGAGTCGGGAGCTCGAGTTCGGGCGCCGCGACTGTGGCCGTCACGACGGCGCCTGCGACCGCAAGCGCGCTCTGCGCGACGCGCGTGTTGTCGTCCTCGCCGCTCGTCCCGTCGCTGCGGGCCTCGATGAGGTTCGACGCGTCGTCGGTGACGACGGTGATGCGCCACGCGCCCGCTGAAGGCGCCGTGAACTCGACGCTGCGGCTGTAGGACGAGCCTGCGGCGACGGTCGCCGGACCAGGCGCTGCGCCGACGGCGACGAAGCCCGGGCCATCGGTGCGCGTCGCATAGATGCGGTCGACCCAGCCGCCCTCGGCTGCGCCAGGCCCGCTGTTCTCGACGGTGAAGCTGGCGGTGAGGCGCTGCCCCTCGACGGCGGAGGCGGGCGCGGACGCGGCCACCACGACGAGGTTCGGACGCGGCGCGGCCTCGATCTCGATCGGCACGCTGCGGAGCAGGCTGTTCGACGCGCCTTCGCCCGACTCCTCGATCGAGTTCGTCGAGTCGACGGTCACGACGATGCGCTGCGTGCCTTCGACCGAGTTCGGGATGGTGCACTGGACCGTGCGCACGACCTCGGCACCCGCCGCGATCGTCTGCGAAGCGGTCGGGGCCGCGATCGTGCGGTCGCCGCCGATCGTCTCGTCGGCGGAGAGCGACACGAGGTCGCCGCGGAAGCCGCTGGCGCCGCCATTTCCGATGTTGCGCACGGTGTAGGAGATCGACACGGTGTCGCCCGCGGTGGCGCTCGTTGGCGCGCTGATCGCGGTCACGACGAGGTCGGGCCGGCGCGGCGTGATCGGCGCGGAGTTCGCGCAGTTGTTCGCCTCGGCCGACTCGACCACCTCGCTGCGCGCGTCGGCGCAGACCTGGAGCGTGAACGCGCCGCCCGCGATCTGCGGGGTCGCGATCTGGCGCACGATGTCGATCGACGCGCCGATCGCAAGATCGTCGGCGAGCAGGAGCTCGGCGAGGAGGATCGACTGCGTCTCTCCCGATGCGATGATCTTGTAGAAGCTGTTCGCAGTGAGGTCAGCCTCACCCGAGTTCGTGAAGCGCAGCGTCACTTCGAAGGGCTGGCCGAAGGAGATCTCCGTCGGCGCCGACACGAACGACGCCACGAGGTCCGGCAGCGCGGGACGCACAAGCGCGATCGGGGCGCTCGCGACGAGGTTGTTGCCCTCGTCGCTCTCCTCGATGGAGGCGTTGCCGTCCGCGTTCACGAGCAGGCGATAGGTCCCGTTCACGAGCGCGTTGGCAAGCGGCAGCTGCACGCTGGCGGTGCGCGGCGCGTCTGCCCCCGGCGCCAGCGGAGAGGAGCCCGCGCCGACCACGGCGACGGGGATGTCGTCCGACGAGAGCGTCGCGTCGGTCGAGAGGAAGACGAGGTCGCTGAAGCCGCCCGGCGCAGCGAGATCGCCTTCGTTGCGCACGCGCCAGGTCACGGTCACTGCCGAGCCGAAGGTGCCTTCCGTGGGCGAGGCGATGTCGAATGCGACGAGGTCGGGCGCGGGCGTCGCGCTGACCGCGAACGGCGCGCTCGACGCCGCGTTGTTCGACTCGGAGCCCTCGACGAGCCCACCGAGCGCATCGGTGACCGCGATGAGGAACTTCGTCGAGGCCGTGTACGAGATCGGAATCTGCACGCTCGCGGTGCGCTGGTACGACGCCTCGGGCGCAAGCGCGCCAGAGGCGATCGGCTGCGTGCGCAGCAGGACATCGTCGCCCGAGAAGACGGCGTCGCTCGAGAGATAGATGCGGTCGCTCCAGTTGCCCGCGGTGGGCGCGTTTCCGATGTTGGTGCCACGCCAGGTGACGCTCACGGAGTCGCCCGCCTGTGCGGACGACGGAGCGGCGACGACGGCGGCGACGAGGTCGGGACGCGATGGCGCGGCAACCGTGAAGGTCGCGCTCGCCACGGTGTTCGCTGCCGCGTCCGCGCCCTCGTCGACCTGGTCGAGCGCATCGGTGCGCACCACGAGATGTGCGGGGCCCGAGTAGTCGGGAAGCGCGACCGTCGCGGAGTCGCTGTACTCGGCGCCGGCGGCGAGCGCCTGCGAGCGGATGCGCTCGACGAGCATGATGTCGCCCGGGCCGATGGTGTTGTCCTGGCTCAGCCACACCTGGTCGCGCCACGAGCCCGTCGCGGACGCCTCGCCCGAGTTCGCGATTGTCCACGAGAAGCTGGCGGGCTGCGTGCCGATCGCGCCCTCGAGCGCCGAGATGGCCACGACGCCGAGATCCGCGCGCGGCGGCGGCAGCACTTCGATCGCGGCCGAGACCGCGCGGTTGTTCGACTCGTTCGGGAGTTCGTTGACCTCGTTCAGCCTGTCCGCCGACGCGACCACGAAGCGCGTGCCCGAAGTCGCGGCGGGAACGACGAAGCTTCCGCTTGCAGGCGCCTCCGCGTCGGGCGCAAGGGTGCCCGTCACGGTGATGTCGCCAAGCTGCACATCGTCCGCGTCGCCAGCGACGGCGTTCGTGGAGAGGGCGATGCCGATGCGTCGCAGGCCCGTCGCGGCCACGGGGCCTTCGTTGCGCTCGACGACCGTCACGGTCACGGCGTCGCCCGCGGTCGACTGCGAGGGCGCGTCGATCGCGCCGATCACGAGATCGGGGCGGTCGGGCCAACTGACCACGACTGGCCCGCTCGGCGCGGACACATTGTCGTCCTCGCCCTCGTACTCGGCGATCTGATTCGAGTCGTCGGTGCGGACGAAGTAGACGAAGGTGCCTTCCACCTGCGGGACCGCGAGTGTGCGGGTGATCGGGCGGCTCGCGCCGGCGGCCAGCGGGCCGTTCGACGACAGGATCGCGACGGTGACATCGTCGGCGTCGCCGAAGACGGTGTTCACCGAGCGGACGATGCGGTCGCGCCACTGCGACGACGCGGGCAGCGCGTCTGCGCCCGAGTTCGAGATGGTCCACGAGAGCTCGAAGGTGTTGCCGATGAAGAGTTCGCTCGGCGCCGAGACGGCGCCGACCACGAGGTTCGGCGTCGTCGCGCCCGTCACCTCGACGGCGCCGACGACCGAGACATTGTTCGTCTCGTTCGACTCGAAGCGCGTGGCCGTGGCGTCGGTCTCGATGATCACCGAGTAGACGCCGGCGCCGACGGTGTCAGGCAGGGTGAACGACACCGAGTGCGGCGCGTTCGCGCCCGCTGCGAAAGGAGAGGTGCAGGTGCTCGTGCTTCCGAGGAGGATGTCGCCCGCGTCGAGCGCGGTGTCGGTCGAGAGATAGGCGCGGCTCGTCCAGCAGCCGCCGAACGAGGCGCCCACGCCTGCGTTCGTGGTCGACCAGCTGATCGAGGCGGGGACGAGCTGCTCGATCGACGACGGGAGCGACGCGCCCGACGCCACGAGGTCGCCCGCGACGACGGCGACGGGCACGGCGAGCAGGTTGTTCGTCTCCCCTGCCGCTTCGTTCACGGAGTTCGCGATGTCGGCGGTGACGCGCACGAACGCGTTGCCCACGAAGTTCGGCACCGTGCCCGACGCGCTGCGGTTCGCGCTCGCGTTCGGGGCGAGTGCGCCCGTCGACGCAGCGTTGCCGAGCGCGCCGAGCTCGGTTCCACCCGCAGCGCTGTCGGCGAGGCGGGCGCCGTCGGTCCACGCGGTGACGGTGGCGCGATCCCCCTGGTTCGCGGTCGTCCAGCCGATGGTGACGGGCGCACCCGCGTTGAGCGTGGCGGGCGCATTGATCGCGGTCACGACGAGGTCGGGCGCGCCGACGGCGATCGGGCCGGCGGCGGCGGAAAGGTTGTCGCCCTCGTTCGTCGATTCGGCGATCGCGTTGAGCGCATCGGTCTGGACGAACACGAACACGGGGCCCGTGCTTGCGGGCGAATTGACGGTGCGTGTGCGGGTGTACGATGCGCCCGGTGCGAGCGTCGTCGCGTCGGAGAAGTCTCCGATCACCGTGTCGCCGCCGACGAGATCGTCGCTTGAGAAGAAGAGCCGGTCGGTCGACGCGACGGTGGTCGCGCGGTCGCCCGTGTTCTGCACGGTCCACGAGACCTGCATCGTGCCGCCGATCGTCGCCTCCGACGGGACGGACACCGAGGTGACGACGAGGTTCGCGAAGGTGGAGGTCACCGAGACGGTGCCCGCGACGACGACATTGTCGGCGTCGTTCGACTCGAAGCGCGCGGCGGTCGCATCGACTGCGACGAGGATCGAGTAGGTGCCGCTTGCGGTCGACACGGGCAGCGTGAAGGTGACGCTTCCAGGGAGCGATGCCCCGGCGGCGAGGGTGTCGGCGCTGCGCGAAACGGTTCCGAGGAGCGTGTCGGCGGCGTCGAGCGTGGCGTCGATCGAGAGATAGACCTGGTCGACGAACGCTGGGCCGATCGCGTCGCCTGCGCCCGTGTTCGCGGTCGCGAAGGAGACGGTCGCGGGTTCCGTGGTGACGATCGAGGTGGGCGCGCTGACGCCCGTCGCCACGAGGTTCGCGGCGAGGATCTCGATGGGCGAACCGAAGACGATGTTGTTCGACTCGCCGTCCTTCTGCGTCGAGGTCTCCGCGATCTCGCCGTTTGCATCGAGCGTCAGGCGCGGCACGAGCGTGCCTGCGAAGAACGGCGCCGTGCCGCTCACGGTGCGCTCGACGGAGCCCTTCGGGGCGAGGTCCGCCGCAGCGACCGAGGTTCCGACGGTGCCGGTCACGGTCGGATCGGTGGTCGATACCACGAGATCGACGCGCGAGGTCCACGGGGCGACCGCATCGACGGTGCCTGCGTTGCGCTCGATGAAGGTTGCGCCGATCGGCGCGCCCGCGCTGACCGCCTTGGCGACGACGGGGCCGTCGGACACGAGATCCGCGACGGGGACTTCCTTCTCGATCGTGACGGTGATCGCGGTCTTGCCGAGGTCGAGCGTTGTGTTCGGCGGAAGCTTCGTCGAGACGAAGGCACCGCTACGGCCGCTCGGGAACGACGCAAGCGTCCAGGTCGAGCCGATCGGCGGCGCGAAAGACGGGTCGAACGACAGCGCAAACGAGCCGTCGATCGTGCCGGTGGTCGCGTTGATGGCGGTGTTGGCCGCGCTCGCGAGGCGGGTGATCACGGACGAGGGGCTGCACGCGAACGCGCCGCCGATGTTCAGCGACCCGCTGCCGTCGAGCGCGAGGGTGCCCTCGTTCAGGAGCGTGCCGCCGAAGGGCGTGATCGCGCGCGTTCCCGTGTCGATGAAGCGCCCGCTGGCGCCGGGCTCGATGCGCGAGAGCGTGGCGAGTTGGAGCGTATTGCCGTCGATCGAGCGGATTTCACCGCTGCCGCGCAGCGTGACATCGGCCGCGATCGTGCGGATCGCCTGCGGGAGGCGGAGATCGGCCGAGGCATCCCAGACGCCGCCCGCGAGGCGGTTCGAGGCGAGGTTCGGCACGGAGCAGTTCAGGCGCAGCTCGCCTGCCTCGGCGAGCACCGAGCCCGTGCTCGTCAGCGCGAGCGAGGCGAAGCCCGTCGAGTTCAGCGACTTGACGCCCGCACCCGTCGCCCGCAGCGTGCCCTCGTTCGTGAACGGACGGGGCGTCGAGTTGCTGCTCGGAGTCGACAGGCTGCAGCTCTGCCCGCTCGCAGCGGACATGATCCACTCGCCGCGGTTCAGCACCGAGCTCGTGTTGATCGCAAGCGTCGTCGTCTGGTTGCCCGACATCGTCACCGTGCCGTCGTTCACCAGCGCGCCCGCGATCGTCGAGTTCGTGAGAGACAGCGTCGCGCCGGAGGCGACCGTCGTCGGCGCGTTGAGGGCGACGCCGGTCATCGAGTTCACGGCGTTCTGCAGCGTCAGCGGGCCTGCGCCCTGCACCGTCGTCGAGCTGAGCGTCGTCGTGATCGGCAATGCGACCGGCGCCGGAATGGTCACCGTGCCCGCCGTCGACTGGAACTGGCCGCCACCCGAGATCGGCGCGCCGACCGCCAGCGTGCGCTGGTTCGTCAGGGTCGCGCCCTCCGAGACCGCCGCGCCGGTCGA
>CAYMSD010000036.1:0-6646 GCA_964393015.1 uncultured Klebsiella sp. | reverse complement strand
TCGTCTGGTTGCCCGACATCGTCACCGTGCCGTCGTTCACCAGCGCGCCCGCGATCGTCGAGTTCGCGAGCGACAGCGTCGCGCCCGGGGCGACCGCCGTCGCGGCACCGAGCGTCGAGCTCGTCGCCGTGTTGCCCGTCGCCTGCAGCGTCAGCGTTCCCGTGCCGCCGACGGTCACAGAGCTCATCGCGAGCGCCGTCGGCCGAACGACCGCCGTGTTGATGTTCACCGTGCCGCTCGAGAAGGTCGGCACCGCCACCGTCGGGGCGATCGCCGCGTTCACCGTCGTCGTGCCCGCCGTGTGCGTGAACGCACCCGCGCCCGTCACCGCGCCGTCGAGCACCAGCGTGCGCTGGTTCGTCAGGGTCGCGCCCTCCGAGACCGCCGCGCCGGTCGACAGCGTCGCCTCGCAGTTCATGCGCAGCTCGCCCGCCTCGGCGAGCACCGAGCCCGTGCTCGTGAAGGGCATCGCAGAGAATCCGTTCGAGACCAGCGCCTTGACGCCTGCGCCCGTCGCGCGCAGCGTGCCCTCGTTCGTGAACGGACGGGGCGTCCCCGTGTTGAACTGCGTCGCCAGACTGCAGCTCTGCCCGCTCGCAGCGGACATGATCCACTCGCCGCGGTTCAGCACCGAGCTCGTGTTGATCGCAAGCGTCGTCGTCTGGTTGCCCGACATCGTCACCGTGCCGTCGTTCACCAGCGCGCCCGCGATGGTCGAGTTCGTGAGCGACAGCGTCGCACCCGAGCCAACCCGCAGCGTGCCGCAAAGCAGCGTCGCGTTTGCGATCGAGTTGTTCGTGCCCGTCAGGTCAAGCGGCGTGCCCGAGCTGAACCCCGGGCAGAAGCTTCCGCCCGTCATCGTCAGCCGCCCCGAGATCGTGCCGCCGTCCGACACCCGCAGCGTGCCGCCCGTGATGCGCAGGACCGTGCTGCACGAGAGGGTCGCGACCGTGCGGTCGCCCGTTGTGCTTGTGTAAAGAACCTCTGCGGGCCCAGCGCCGATCACCACATCGTCCCCAGCCGCAGGAACGCCGTCCGGGCTCCAGTTCGCGGCGTCATGCCAGTTCGCGGTGCCTGCCCCGCCGTCCCAGGTCTTCTCGACCGCGTGCGCCGACGCGCCGATGCCGAGAACCGACATCAGGCCGAGAACAGCGCGGAATGCGGGCGATTGCGTCACAAGCGTGTGGCGGGTGGAGAGGGTCTTCATGGGGTCTGGACTCCGTCGGACCCCCTGCGTAGTGCCGTTGGCGACGCCGTTGGACGCGGGAACCTCAGAAATCGCTGTGATCGCCGTTCGACCACCCCCATTCACGGGGTACATTCGGCGCGCCGAATGTCCCTCCCGTCGACCCAACTCACGCTCATTGCGAGACTTCAGGATCCGAAGGATGAGCGCGCCTGGCAGCGGTTCGAGTCGCGCTATCGCGGACTGGTCCTCCGCTTTGCCGTCCGCCAGGGACTGCAGCCGACAGACGCGGAAGATGTGGCGCAGGCCGTGCTTGCGGGGCTCCTCCGCACCATGCCCACCTTCCGCCTCGACCCCGAGAAGGGGCGGTTCCGCAACTACCTCTTCCGTGTGGTGCGAAATGAGATTTCGCGCGTTCGTGCGAAGGACGCCCGTCCAACCGGGGCCGCAGGCGTCCTACCTCTGCATGACGGCGTCGTCTCCGGGGGCGACGCCGGCCGGGACTCGGGCGTGGACCCGAGCGAGCGTGCGTTTGAGGAAGAATGGATCAACCACCACTTCAGGATCGCGATGGCGGAGATCCGCCGCACCTTCGCGCCCGAGAGCGTGGCGATGTTCGAACGCCTGATGCGGGGGGAGCCGGTGGAGTCGATCGCGGCGGATTGCAAGACCACGCCGCAGGCGGTCCACAAGGTGAAGCAGCGGATCCGCGACAAGATGAAGGCGCTCGTCGAGCGGCAGATCGCGGACGAGGCCTAGGCGTGGGACGCGAAGACCGCGCCCGTGCCGAGACCACTCAGTCGGGCATCACGCGAGGATCCAATGCGCTGGGCGCGGGATCCAATGCGCTGGGCGCGGGATCCGATGCGCTGGGCGCGGGATCCGATGCGCTGGGCGCGGGATCCGATGCGCTGGGCGCGGGCCCCGACGCGCTGCGCGCGGTCGACGACCTCGAGCGGACGGCGCTGGCGGCGTTCGAGTCCGATGCCTGGATCGACCGCACCTCTCGCTCGGAAGCTCCGGCGATCGTCGGCGAGGTGGCGGGCTACAGGCTCGTGCGGGTGGTGGCGCGCGGTGCGCAGGGCACGGTCTACGAGGCCGTCGAGCCGCGCACCGGACGGCGCGTCGCGATCAAGCGGCTCATCCGAAGCGAAGATGTTCTGGACGCGGCCCGGACGGCGACTTCGGCCGCCGACGCCGCAACCTCCTGCGCCATCCCGATCGAAGACACGCGCTTCGCGCGCGAGACCGCGGTGCTCGCGGCGCTTGCGCATCCGAACATCGTCTCGCTCCTGTCGGCGCCCGAAAGCGACGGTGCGAGGCTGCTCGTCATGGAGTGGATCGAGGGCGCGTCCTTCGACCGCTGGGCGGACGAGGCGTGGGCCGCGCGCGAGCCGGCCGATGCGCTGCGCGTGGTCGTGCGGGCGCTGGCCGACACCGCGCGCGCGGTGGCGGTGGCGCACGCGATCGGCATCGTGCACCGCGACCTCAAGCCCACGAATGTGCTCGTGGGCGCGGGCGACACCCCGAAGGTGCTCGACTTCGGCCTTGCGAAGGAGATCGGAACGGTCGACGCCACGCGCACGCAGGGCTTCGCGGGCACGCCATCGTGGTGCGCGCCCGAGCAGATCGATGGCCGCGCCGAGGGCGTCGACGCGCGGACCGATGTCCACGCCCTCGGATTGCTCGCGTACCGCGCGCTGACGGGCCGCGCCGCGTTCGATCCGACGCTTCCGATCGGCGCGCTGTTCGAGGCGATCCGCTACACCGTACCTGCGTTCACTCTCGCCGATCGCCACCGCGTGCCGACCGAGCTCTCGCTTGTCGTCCTGCGCGCGCTCGAGAAGGACCCCGCGCGCCGCTACGCGAACGCTTCGGCGCTGGCCGACGACCTCGGGCGGTTTCTTGCCGGCGAACCAGTCGAGGCGCATCCGCCGGGTGCGCTGTATGTCGCGCGGACGCTCGTGCGGCGTCACCGCACCGCCGCGATGGCTCTGGCGGTCGCGATCCTCGCGATCATTGCCGGCGCCGCGACAGCGGTCGCGTTCGCGATCGACGCAACCAAGGCGCGCAACGCGGAGAGCATCCGCGCCGACGAGGCGGTCGCAGCCCGCGTGAGCGCGGAGCGCATGAACGCCTACTTCCGCGACCTGCTTGCGAATCTCCGCGAACGCGACGCAGCGGGAACCCCGACGACCGCGGCCGAAATCATCAAGGTGGCCGTGAGTTCGCTCGAGTCGCGCCCGACGCGTCCGGAACTCGAGCGCGAACTGCGCGAGACGCTCGCGCAGGTGCTCTACGAGATCGGCGACTATGAAGGCGCGCGCCGACAGTACGAGCGCTTGCTGGAATGGACCGACGCCTCCGAGCCGCCCATCGAGCGGGCGCGCGTCCTCCTTAAGGTCGCAAGCGCGAGCCAGTTCGCGAGCGCGGCCGAGGACGCAGACGCCCGCGCGAGGCAGGCGCTCGCGCTCCTCGAGGGGCTGCCGCCCGACGCGACCACCGCATCGCGAGGCTCGGATCCCGCGCCCGAGCTTTCGGTGCGTGCGCTGCGCGCGCGCGCGCACGGCTCCATCGCCACGAGCGCGATGTCGCGCGGGCGCGCAGCCGAAGCGCTCGCGGCGGCGGACGAGGCGCTGCGCCTCGCCGAGGCATCGGGCTCGTCGCACGAAGTCGCGAATGCGCTGTCGACGCGCGCACTTGCGCTCGAAGTCTCCGGCGACATCGGAAGCGCGGCTGAGAGCGGCAAGCGGGCGGTCGAGACGGCGCGTGGCCTCGAACTCCCCCCGCGCGAGTGGACGCGGCTTCTCCACAACGCCGGAATCCTGTTCACGGCCGCAGAGCGACCCGCAGAGGCGCTCTCTTTCCTCGACGAGGCCTTCGCGGTCCGACTGCACGAGTTCGGCGAGCGGCATCCGCGAACCCTGCACACCGCGATCCAGCGGGGATACGCGCTGCGCAAGCAGTCCCGTGCCGACGAGGCGATCGCTGCGCTCGAACGCGTCATCGAGCTCGCGTCGCCGCGCGCCAACGAGACGGGCGACGCGCTCGCCCTGCACCGGCAGAACGCCCTGCGGCTGATCGGCCCCGCCTACCTGCAGCGCGGCAGCGATGGAGATCGCATGCGCGCGCTACAGGCGAACGAAATCGCGGTGGAGACATGGTTCGGCGCAAACCTGAAATCGGTGGGTCGGCTCGGCGTGGCCGTCCGCAGGCTCGTCGACCTGCTCGTGGAAGACGGAGACATCGACACCGCACGCCTGCGCGCGGTCGCCAGCCGTGCTTCCGAGGTCTCGGGTCGGCCCGAAGCCGCTGCGCTCGTCCGCGCCATCGCCGCGCGGCGCCTGATGGAGGACCGTCACCCACGCGATGCGTGGAGGAGCTTCACCGATGTCGCCGCCTGCCGCGCCGACCGAACCCTGCTGATCGAAGCGTACGGCGCGCAATCGGACGCTGCGTTCGAAGGGGAACTCACGCTGCTTCTCGCGCTCGAGCGATCCGACGACCCCGCGCTGCTCGCAGAAGGCGCCGCGCTGCGCGCATCGCTGACGGAAGGCACGGCCGCGAGCTTCGGCGCCACCTCGGAGAGAAGTCGGCAGATCGAGCGTACGCGGCCGAAGGTGCCGTGATGGCGCGTCAGCGCATGCGCAGCACCCGCACGCCGAGGGCGGGGATCGTGCCCGCCTCTGCTCCCCCGCCGCCATCCGACACGAACAGCGTCTCGGCGCGCGCGGCGACATCCGGCATCGGCTGCGCCTCGCGCGACCCGTTCAGCGCCACGACCACGCGCTCGTTGCCGAGCGTGCGCTCGAACACCCACAGGTTTCTCGCGTCGTCGGCGACGAGCGTCTTGAACGCGCCGCGGCGCAGCGCGGGCGTGTCGTTGCGCAGCGTGATGAGCGCGCGATACGCGTCGAGATGCCCTTCGCGGATGCGCTCGTCGGGGTCGTCGTTCGGCGGCAGATCCGCCCACAGCATCGGCTTCCGGCAGAACGGGTCGTCGCTTCCCCACATGCCGACCTCATCGCCGTACCAGACCATCGGCGCACCGACATAGGTCATCTGCACGGCCACCGCGAGCAGCGCGCGGCGATACGCCTCGTCGGTCGGCTTCGCGCCGTTGTACGCCGAACCCGGCCGCTCGCTGTTCGCGCGGTCGTAGCCGCGGCCCGGGTTCATGATCATCGACGTGAGGCGATCGGTGTCGTGGCCCGCGAGGAGGTTCTGCATCACGAAGGTCGCCTGCTCGGGATACGCAAGCCGCACGGCCTGCAGGCGGCGGTCGAGTTCGCCCGGCTTGATCTCGCCCGACACCCACTGCACGACGGGCATCGCGAACTGGTAGTTCATCACCGCGTCGAACGAGCGGCCGTCGAGCCAGCGGTCGGCGCGCTTCCAGATCTCGCCCACGATGTAGGCGTCGGGGTTCACGCCCTTCACGACCGTGCGCCACTCGCGCCAGAACTCGATCGGCACCTCGTTCGGCACATCGAGACGCCAGCCGTCGATGCCGTCCGACGGATCGCCGTCGCCGTTCGGATCCATCCAGCGCCGCGTGACGGCGAACACATGGTCGCGCACGGCGCTGCTCCTGAAGCCCGTCTCAGTCTTCTCGAACTCAGGCAGCGAACCGAACCCAGCCCAGCCGCGGTACTTGAACGGCTCGAAGCTCTCGATCGCGAACCAATCGGCGTACGCCGAATCCTTTCCGCGCGCGCGCACATCGGCGAACGCGATGTGCGTGTCGCCGACATGGTTGAACACGCCGTCGACGATGACGCGGAAGCCGCTTGCCTTGAGCTCGCGCAGCACCTCGAGGAACAGGCGGTCGCTTTGGTTGAAGCCCCAGGTCGACGGATCGCCGAGGTCCTCGTTCGCGCTCGACATGAGCGCGTCGCCCTTCGTGCCGAAGTTGTCGTCGATGTGGACGAAGGTCGTGGCGTCGTACTTGTGGTGGCTCGGCGCCTCGAACACGGGATTCAGGTAGATCGCGTTCACGCCGAGCGCCTTGAGATACGGGATGCGCGCGCGCAGGCCCTCGAGGTCGCCGCCGTAGTGGCGGCCGAACACGGCCCACTCCCAAAAGGTCTGGCCGCCCTCGGACTCCCACGGGCTCATCGTGCGCCACGCGCTCGTCCACGGCCGCGTGTTCGGCGGGTCGTTCATCTCGTCGCCGTTCGCAAAGCGGTCGAGCATGATCTGGTACCAGATCGCATCGCGCGCCCAGTCGGGCGTCGTGAAACCGTCAACCACGCGCTGTTCGGTCGGCATGTCGCTTGCCGCGCGTCCGAGCACCAGCACCGAGTTGAAGCCGTCGTGGCCGTCGGGCTCGCGCGTCGGGTTCGCGGGGTCGGCGATCCACTTCCCGTCGACCACGAACTTGTAGGGGTAGCGCCCGTCCTCGAGCTCGATCGAGACGCGGAAGAAGCCGTCGCCCATCCGCTCCATCGGCGTGCGCGT
>CAYMSD010000035.1:0-30803 GCA_964393015.1 uncultured Klebsiella sp. | reverse complement strand
CGCAGCGCCACATCGAGGAAGACATTCACGCCTTCGCTCGTGACGCCGTAGACCTTGTGGTTGATGCCAGCGCCGGGCTTCGAGCTCATGAACGCGGTCGGCAGCGAGTAGCCGCGGCGCCACGCGCGCTCGACGATCCAAACGATGTGGGCGGGCGAGATGTTCTCGTCGGGCCCGAGGTAGATGAGCTCCTCGCGGCCGAAGCGGTCGACGACAAGCTTCTTCGTCTCGGGGGTCTGCACGATGAGGTCGAGGATCGAGTCGACGAACGCCTTCACGCAGCGGTCGAGCGTCGCGTGCGGCTCGAGCAGGATCGCGGCCTTCGCGCCGCCCTCGGGGATGTCCTTGTTCTTCAGCTGCTGCGCCCACGAGAGGCCGTAGACCTCGTCGAAGAGGCGCTCGCTCTCGCGGACATGCTGCGCGGCGTTCTGCGTGCGGATGACGCGCAGGCCGCCGCGCGCGATGTCCTGGAAGCGGTTGTGGAAGCCGTCGAACTCGCGGCCGTGGACGAAGAAGGTCGCGTAGGGGAGCTCGGGCCGCTCGGGGTTCGAGAGGTACGACGGATCGATGCGCAGGCAGAGCGCGAAGCGGTCGGGCAGGTAGTAGTTCGTGCGCAGCGTGGCCGCGACGCCCTCGAGCATCTGGGTGAGCACCGTCCGGTGCATCTCGGTGGGCTGCCGCGCGATCTCGGCCTCGACCTTGGCGCGCTCGGACGCGAACTCCGCGTCGGAGAGCGGGCGCTCGGGGTTGAAGCGCGCGAGGAGGAGCGCGACGACCTTCACCGAGACGGCGAGCGATTCCTCGGCGAGCGACTGGATGCGCTCGCGCGTCCACAGGAAGCGGTTCTTCGGCGAGAGGACCTGGTGCGAGAGGTTGCAGAGCGCGACCAGCGCCTCCGCGTGGTCGATCTCGAGCGCATCGTGGCGGCTCGCGAGGGCGAGCGCCTTGTCGTCGACCCACTTGATGCGGCGGAGATCGCGCTGGACGCCCTTCCAGGCGGAGCTCTCCGCGCCAACGGCCTTTCCGTCCGCACCCTGCACGACGAAGCCGACGAAGGTGACCGAGCCTCCCTTGCCGTCGCGCACGATGTCGAGGTGCGCGCGGTGGATCGAGACATCGTGGCGCGCCAGGATCGTGGCGGTGCGCTCGAGCATGGTGCGCGTGCGCGCGTTCTCGACGACGACCACGATGCGGCTCATCGTCGGGTGCGACTCGCGCTCGAGCTCGATGATCGCGCCGTCGGTGCCGCTCACCCTGCTGTAGAGCCGCCAGTGCGCGGCGATGCGCAGCGGCGTGCAGGTGAGCACATACTCCGCGGAGCAGCCCGCGAAGTAGGCGGAGATCTGGTCGGGCGTCCACTCGAGGCCGTTCTCCTTCGCATAGCGGATCGTGTCCGCGAGCTTCGCGGCCTGCCGCGGGTCGCGGCTGTCGAAGGGCTCCGGGTCGCCGAAGACGAAGGTGTCGAGGACGAGCGTGCCGTCGAAGCTCGAGTGGATCTTGGCGGCGCGCAGCGAGCGGTCGAGCGGCAGCTGCGCCACGAGCTCCGCGAGGATGCCCGGGTAGTTGTCGCTGCGGATGAGCGTCAGCTGCCTGCCGTCCTCGCTCTTGAGCGTGAGGTCGATCGGGCGCCCCGAGGCCTTCGCGGCGATGATGGCGCGGAGGTGCGCCAGCTGGCTCGCGCGGTCGGTGTCCTGGAAGTAGCTCGGCGGCATCTGCGACACGAACCACGGCACGACGCCCTCGGCCGTCTCCCGGAAGCCGCCCGCCAGTTCCTCGATCAGCGCGGGGGCCTCGTGGGTTGCTGATGCGGTTGCGCTCGGGTTGGCGGCGGAGTGGGACGCGGATGACGCGGTCGACATGTCGGGAGCCTCTCGGGAGATCTCTACAATGGGGGCTTCGCAGGATACCTCGCCCGTCTTCTCGACGGCCGCGAGGGAAGGGCTCCCATGCAGGCAGTGGTCATCGGCAACTTCGACGGCGTTCATTGCGGACACCGCCACCTCTTCGAGACGGCGCGGCGGGTCGCCCCCGACGCGCGGCTCGTGGCGGTCACCTTCGAGCCGCTGCCCGCGTCCGTCCTTCGGCCCGAGATCCCGATGGGGCGGCTGACGCCGCGCACCGAGCGTGCGGAGCTCCTTCGCGAGGCCTGCGGCGTCGCGGAGATCGTCGAGTGGGAGCCTTCGCGAGAAGTTCTCGGACTCTCTCCGGAGGAGTTCATCGCTCGGCTGCGCGCGGCGCACCCCTTCGACCTCGTGGTCGAGGGCCCCGATTTCCGCTTCGGGAAGGGGCGCAGCGGCGACCTTGGGACCCTGCGCGCGCTCGGGCGGCGGCACGGCTTCGTCGTCGAGGAGGCCTCGCCTCGCATCGTCACGCTCGCGGACGGCAGCACGACCGAGGCGCGGAGCTCGGTCGCGCGACGACTGCTTGCGGAGGGCCGCGTGGCGGACGCAGCGGCCGTCTTCGGCCGCGCCTACAGCGTGACCTGCCCGACGGTCCGCGGGGACCAGCGGGGGCGCACGATCGGCTGGCCCACCCTGAACATCGACGCGAGCGGCCGCATCCTGCCTGCCGACGGCGTCTACGCGGGACGCGCGGCGCTCGCCGACGGCACGCGCGCCATCGCCGCGATCTCGATCGGCACGAAGCCGACCTTCGGCGAGAGCCCCCGCACCTGCGAGGCCACCCTGCTTGGCCCGGACGGCGCGGCGCTGCCGCTCGCGGCCGACCTCTACGGCCTCTCGCTGCGGATCGAGTTCACGCAGTTCATCCGCCCGCAGGCGCGGTTCGACGGGCTCGCCGCGCTTCTGGCGCAGATGGAGCTCGACCGCGCGGCCATCGTGTCGGCCGCGGGGGCGACCCCGCGCGCGGCGGTTCGCTAGCATTCGCGCTTCGCCCCGCTTCGGGCGGGACTCCATGGCCTACACGACGAACACGACCATCGAGGCGCTCGCCGCGCGCATCCGCTCGGCGCGGCGGATCCTCGTGACCACCCACCAGAAGCCCGACGGCGATGCGCTGGGCTCGGTGCTTGCGGTCGTGCGCGCGGCCCGCGCCGTCGGCGTCGCTGCGGAGGGCTGGCTCGTCGGCCCCTGCGAGGGGAACCTCCTTTCGTTCGCAGGCGACGACCCGGTGGTCCTCGTCGACCCGCGCAACCCGACCATGCCGCACGGCGAGTTCGACCTCGCGGTCGTCGTCGACACGGGCGCGTGGGCGCAACTCGAGATCCTCGCGCCGTGGCTCCGCGCCATGGCTCCGAATGTGGTCGGCCTCGACCACCACGCGCGCGGCGACGATGTGGCGGCCGAGCGCGTCGTCGAGGTGCGCCGCGGCTCGTGCACGGCCGTGCTCGTCGATCTCGTCGACGCGCTGGGCGTGCCGCTCTCCCACGGCGCCGACGCCCGTGGCCGCGGATCGATCGCGGAGGCGCTCTACCTCGGCCTCGCGACCGACACGGGCTGGTTCCGCTTCTCGAACGCGCGGGTCGTGGAGTTCGCCCTCGCCGCACGGCTTCTCGAGGCGGGCGTCGACAAGGACGCGATGTACCAGGTGATCGAGCAGTCGAGCAGCGCCGCGCGGGTGCGCCTCCAGGGCTGCGCGCTCTCGAGCCTCGTCTTCGCGCGCGGCGGGTCGATCGCCTTCATGCGCCTGCGCGCTGCCGATTTCGCGGAGACGGGCGCGTCGATCGAGGAAGGCTCGGGCATCGTCAACATGCCCATGGAGATCGCCGTCGTCCGCGCGTCGGTGCTCGCGGTCGAGGACGCCGCCGCGGGCGTCGTGAAGCTGAGCTTCCGCTCGAAGCCCGCAGGGCTCGACGGCGGCTTCATCGATGTGAACGAACTCGCCGCGAAGTTCGGCGGCGGCGGCCATGTCCACGCGGCGGGCGCGCGCCTAAAGGGCACGCTCGACGAAGTCGTGGCACGCGTGCGCGCGGCCGTCGAGGCGTGAGCCCGGCACGGGAGTTTCTCACGGAGGCACGGAGAGCACGGAGACCCGGTCTTCCAAGCCCAAGGTCTTCCAACTGTGTCGCGCCACGCGCAGGCGGACGGCTCCGGGCCTGTTTCTCTTCTCTTCTCTTCTCTTCTCTTCTCTCAGTACATGCGACCACGACAAGGCCTCCGCGCCTCCGTGCCTCCGTGAGAGAACCCCGAGTTTGCCCAGCGCGGATGAGATGCGAACGAGTGCAGCACGGCCTCGATCGCACGAGATCAGTCGAGCTTGTAGCCGAGCCTCTTGATCGTTTCCTCGATCGCGGCGCGCTGCTCGGGCGGCGCCGTCACCACCACGGTCTCGTCGGTGTGGCTCGCCTTCACCGCGGTCACGCCCTCGATCTTCTCGACCTTTCCGCAGATCGCGCCTTCGCAGCCCTCGCAGTGCATGCCCTTCACGGGAATGCTGAACTCGACGGGCGCGCCGAGCGAGACGGTCTCCGCCGCGGGGGCGGGAGCGGGCGTCGCGGCGCCTCGTTCGCAACCGAGCGGGAGGGTGGCGAGAGCGGCGATGGCGACGGCGGTGGTGGCGAATCGGGTCATGGGGAGAGCGTAGGTGCGATGCGGTGTCCTTCGCAAGGTTCCGTCACGCGCCCGTCTTCGCGGCCTGCGGCTCGAACAGCACGGGCTTCGCGAACTTGCCGCGAAGGATCTTGTCGGACGGAGCCTTCATCCAGTCCTCGAGGAGACCGGCGTAGACGGAGCGGAAGTCGATGCCGTACTTGAGGTCGCCCTGGTCGAGGTCCGTGAGCGACGGGTGGTTGCCCACGACGCCGCCGCGCAGCGCCGGGCCGACGAGGAAGACGGGCGCGGCCGTGCCGTGGTCCGTTCCGCCCGAGGCGTTCTGCCGCACGCGGCGGCCGAACTCGCTGAAGACCATCGTGGCCACGCGCGCCTCGTTGCGCTGCGCCTGCAGGTCGCGCTGGAAGGCGAGGACAGCGTCGCCGAGCTGGCGCATGAGGTTCGCGTGCGGTCCCGCCTGGCCCGCATGCGTGTCGAAGCCGCCCATCGAGGCGTAGTAGACGCGCGTCGGCATCTCCGCGCGGATCATCGCGCCGATCGTCTGCAGCTGCCGCGCGAGCCCCGACTGCGGATACTGGACGAGCGGCTCGCGCGCGACGGCCGCGCGGATCTTCTCGCTTGCGATCTGCGCGTCGAGCGCCGTGCGCATGAGGAACTCGCGCTGCGAGCCGGGCTCGGCGCCGCCGACCGCGCCCGCGCGGTTGATCGCGTCGTAGGGGTCCTTCATCGCGCCGTGGAGATCCTCGCCGAGCCAGCGGAAGAGCGACGGGTTCTCGAACGCGATCGGCTTCTGGATGTCGCCCTGCATCGCGAGCGGCGCGTTGCGGCCGATGGCGACGGCGCCCTCGGGAACGGGTGTCCCGTTGCAGGTGTTGTCGAAGTAGCGGCCGATCCAGCCGGAGCCCTTCGCGTCGAGGCGCCCCGTCTGCCAGATGTCCATCGATGTGAAGTGCGAACGGTTCGGGTTCGGGTAGCCGACTCCCTGGATGACCGTGAGCGCGCCCTGGTCGTAGAGCTCGCGCAGGCCCGTGAGGTTCGGGTGGAGCCCGATTCCCTGCGCGTTCGCAAGCTCGAGCGCGGCCTGCTGGCCGTTCTGGCTCGCGGCGCCCGGGCCGCGGATCCCGAGCTGCGGCCGCGCGCGGTAGTACTCGTCCGCGCCGTAGGGGACGACGGTGTTGAGGCCGTCGTTGCCGCCGCCGAGCTGCACGATCACGAGGATCCGCTCGTCGGGAACGCCCGGGTTCGACGAGAGCAGCGGGTTCCCGAGCATGCCCATCGCGCTCCGCTCGATGAAGCAGGGCACGGTCGCCGCGAGCGACGCGAGCGCGAGGCTTCGCTCGAGGAAGAGGCGCCGCGTGAATGGTTCGTGCGTCATGGTGTCCTCGGGGAGTTCGTCAGCACAGCTGGTACTCGGGCATCGCGCCGATCAGGCAGAGCATGGCCTTGACGCGGTCTTCGGTCACGGTTCCGCCGAGCGCCTCGAGGAATTCCTCGAGCTCGGCGATGCGCTCGGGCGCGGCGGCCCCGCCGAGCGCGAAGGTCGCGAGCGCGCGCACGGCCTCGTGCGGGTCGACGGCGCCCGCGCCGCTCCGCAGGTGCGCGAGGAGCGGGCTCGTGTCGTAGCTCAGTTCCGACGGGCTCCAGTCGAACGCCGCGGGGCGGCGGCCCGTCACGAGGTAGACGACGATGTTCTGGCGGACGAACATCGTGGCCGTGTTGATCCACGCGCGGCCTCCGTCCCAGCCCTTCACGCTCGGCGGCTGGAAGAGCTGCTGCCCCATGAGGTCGCCCGCCTGGACGAGCGCGCCCATCTCGCGGACGGGCGTGCCGAGGCTGCGGATCGTCTGCACCATCAGCTGCACCGGGCTCTTCACGACGGAGAGCCTGTTCGCAGGCGCGTGGAAGTGGCGCGAGCGGAAGAGCATGCGCAGCACGGGGCGGATCTCGTAGCGCCTCGCGCGGAACTCGCGCGCGAGCCGATCGACCGCGTCGCCCGCGTCCTTGGGCGGCGTGGGCGCGTCGTTCACGAAGTACTTGTAGAGCTTCGATGCGATGAAGCGCGCGCACGCGGGCTGCTCGAGCAGGATCGACACGAACTCGTCGCCCGAGAAGTTCCCCGTCCGTCCGAGGATCGTCTTCGGCGTCGGGTCGTGCTCGTCGCGGTTGAAGACGAAGTCGTTGTCGCGGAAGGTGAGGCCCGTCAGCGCGCGCGCGCCTTCCTTGATGTCGCGCTCGCCGTAGCCGTTGCCCTCGCCGAGCGTGAAGAGCTCCATCAGCTCGCGCGCGAGGTTCTCGTTCGGGCTGCGGCGGCGGTTCTCGTCGTTGTCGAGGTACTTGAGCATCGCGGGGTCGCGGATGATGCCGCGCACGAGATCCGCGAGGTTGCCCGCGCAGCCCGCGCGCAGCATGCCGTTCTGCCGCAGCATGTGCCAGCTGTTCTCGATCGTGCGGTAGCCCGTGGCGAAATGCCCGTGCCAGAAGAGCGTGAGCTTCTCCTCGAGCGGGCGGCCCGTCGAGATCATCCGCGCGAGCCACCAGCGCTGCATGAGGCCGAGCTGCTCGCGGTCGGAGCGCTCGCGCGCCTGCCGTTCGCGCTGGAGCCGCAGGATCGTCTCCTCGTCGCCCGCCGCGCGCGCGCGCCGCAGCGTCTCGCGCTCCGCTGGAGTCTCGCTGCGCACGATGTCGGAGCGGAACTCGGCGGCGTCGCCCGCATCCGCCTTCGCGCCCTCGAACTCGACGAGGTAGTCGACCGCGTCGTCGAGGCCCATCTCGACGAGCGCCTGCACCTGCGCGGGCGTGCCGCCGAACCCCGCGCGGTTCAGGAGGTGCTGCGCCGCGCCGTAGTCGAAGTCCTTCTTCGCGAGCGGTTGCAGTGGGTTCGACATCGCGTGGTGGCCCGTCGGAATGGACAGAAGCGGATCGAAAGGCGGACCCGCCCGGCCTTTGTCGGCACGCTACGCGGCGCGCTTCCGAGAAGGAACCGCCCGTCAGGCGGTTTTCGGCTTTTTCCGCCCGCCGAAGAGAACAACCGCCGCGATCGGCAGCGCCACGCCGAGCGGGGCGAGCAGGTTCGGCCCCTCGAGGAACGCGTGCTCGACGATCGGCGCGGACACGACGAGCGCGACCGCGAGGGCGACGAGGCCGAGGAGGGTCGGACGCCCGCCCGCCCGAAGGGCGAGCGCCGCGTAGGCGGGGAAGGCGAGCCCGTAGAGGCCGAGGAAGCGGAAGTAGGTGTCGCGGTCGGGTGCCGCGAGCGCCGCGACCACGCCGAGGAGCGCCGCGCCCACGGCGATCGCGAGGCGGGGCGTGCGACCGATGTGCGCCGTCCGCAGCTCGGAGAGGTGCAGCGCCGAGGTGAGCACGAGCTGCAGCGCCATGTGCGCGCGGACGGCGGGGCTGTTCAGTCCGCCTGTGATCGAGGCGTAGGCGAAGGTCAGCACGAGCATCGACGCGAAGGCCACGCCGAACACGGCGAAGCGATGCGGGCGCTCGCCCTCGGCCACCTCCTGTCGCGCGCGATGGAAGGTGAGGTCGAGGTTCGGCGAGAGCATGAAGCCGAAGACGATCGTCGGAAGGACAAGGGCGAGCTGGCCGAGCGTCCACTCGCCGTGCGTCTGCATGCCGTGGAAGGAGTCCCACGGGAGGAACGGGAAGGCGAGGAGGCTCAGCGGGTAGGCGATCGCGGCGACGATCCACAGCACATGCCGCGGCAGCGCGGCCAGCGCGAGCGCGGCCACGAGCACGGCGCCCGAACCGAGCAGGCGGGCCTCGCCTTCCGCGACCTGCATGAAGTCCGCGACGGGCCGCCCCCACAGGAAACCCGCGAAGAAGACCTGGTAGGCGACGGTCGCTCCCGAGAAGAGCGCCATGGCTGCCGCGTGGTCGCGCGTCTCCGCGCGCGATCGCTCCGCGCTGCGGAGGTAGCCGAAGAGCGCGCAGCCGAGCACATTCGGGATCGCGAAGGCCAGCACGCCGGGCCAGCCGAACAGCGAACCGATGAGGACGGGCGCGAACATGCCGATGCACCAGGTCCAGCTTGTCGCGAGGGCGAAGCCGCCGAGGATGGTGCGGAGGGCGCGGTCCATCAGCCTTCGCCTGCGCCTGCACCCGTGCCGTCGGTCTTCTGCAGCGCCTGCGCCGACTTGCGCGCGCGGCGCGCCCTGCGGCGTTCCTCGCGCTCGCGCACCATCGACTTCGGCGTGCAGTGGAAGGTGATGTCGCAGCGGCCGACGAGGATCTCCTCGCCCTTCTTCACGATCTGCTGCTGGTAGACCTCGAGCTCGAGGGCGACATTGAACTCGCCGCCTGCGGCCACCTTCTCCTCGACATCCTGGCTCTTGACCACGCGGTAGACCGCGGGGCCGAGGCATGGCCGCAGGAAGCGGTACTTCATCTCCTTGCAGACGACGGTGTAGTCGCCGCCGCAGACGGAGAAGAGGTACATGCCCGCGGCGACCTCGGAGTTCCCGAGGAGCGCGGCGCCCGCCATGGCGTCGTAGAAGTTGCGGTTGAAGCGGCGGAAGGGGAGGATCGCCGCGAAGCGCTCCGCGCTGAGCGCCTTCTTTCCGTACATCTTGATTCCCGAACGCGCCGCGAACGGGAGCCAGACCGCGGAGAAGACGGTGTGGAAGAAGTTGTTCTTGATCGAGAGCCGCGAGAGCCAGGCCTCGAGCCGCTCGAGCCGCGTGGGGGGGCGCGTCGGCCGACGCACCGAGGGCGCCGTCTGGAGCGGCGGATCGGGTTGGTCGGGGTTGAGCGGCACGGTGTCCACGGCGTTCGGGAGGAGGGAGGGGACATGGTAGTCCAGCGGCGCATCGCTTGGAACGGTGTAGAGTGCCTCGATGCCGATTGCGCGAACGCCCGTCGCCGTCTGTTCGTGGAGCCTGCGCGCCTCGGACTCCGCCATGCTCGTCGAGCGCGTGCAGGCGACCGGTGCGCGCGCCGTGCAGCTCGCGCTCGTTCCCGTGGCCGACTGGGAGGGAGCATGGGGCGATACCTTCGCGCGGCTCGCCGATGCGGGGATCGAGGTCGCGAGCGGCATGCTCGAGACGGTCGGGGAGGATTACTCGACGCTTGACACGATCCGCGCGACCGGCGGCGTCGTTCCCGACGCGACCTGGCCGGCGACCCGCGCGCGCGCGGTCGAGGTCGCCCGCATCGCGGGGAGGCACGGCGTGACGCTCGTCACATTCCACGCCGGGTTCATTCCGCACGAGCGGGGTGCGCAGCAGGAGGCGCTCTTCGCGCGGCTCCGCGAGATCGCGCGCATCTTCGCCGACCACGGCGCGCGCATCGCGTTCGAGACGGGCCAGGAGTCGGCCGAGACGCTCGCGCACGCGCTCGACCTCCTCGGCGACGACACGATCGGCGTCAACTTCGACCCCGCGAACATGATCCTCTACGGGATGGGCGACCCGGTCGCCGCCGTCGCGCGCCTCGCCCCGCGCATCGCGCAGGTGCACATCAAGGACGCGCTGCCGACCGCGGCCGCGGGAACCTGGGGCAGCGAGGTGCGCGTCGGAACGGGCGCAGTCGACTGGAAGGCGTTCCTCGCCGCGATCGATCGCGTGCCCGCCACGGTGCGGCTTGCGGTCGAGCGCGAGGCGGGCGACGACCGCGTCGGCGACATCCGCGCGGCGCTCGAGGTGCTCGCGCGCCACGGCGTGGCGTGAGGTTCCTCAGCCCTTCCTGATCTCCTTCGGCCCCTTGCCGGCGGTCTTCTCGTAGCGGCCGTCGCCCGTCTTCTGGTACTTCGTGAAGCCGAGGCGGTCGAGGTTCGAGTCGCTGATCTTGCGCTTGTCGCCCGCGGTCGAATGCTGCCCGCCGATCATGGGCATCTGCGGCACGCGGCGCACGGGCTCGCCTGTCTCGGGGTGGGCCGTGAGCGCAGCGTCGCTCATCCGCTGGGTCACTTCGAAGTGGTCTCCGAGGGATCCGTCGGGCTTCACGACTGCGTAGACATACGTGGGCATGCGGCCATGGTAGAACGCCCGTCACGGAGACGCGAGTGGCGACCACGAAACCGACGACCAGCGCGGGCGATGCGGCCCGAAATCCAGAAGCGCGCATCCGCGAGCTGCGCGACCTCCTCACGCGCGCGAACACGGCGTACTACACGGACGCCGCGCCGTTCATGAGCGACCAGGAGTTCGACACGCTGCTCGCCGAGCTCGCGTCGCTCGAGGCCGCGCACCCCGGGCTCGCCGACCCGAACTCGCCCACCCGGCGCGTCGGCGGCGCCGCGCTCGAGGGCGAGTTCGAGACGCGCAGGCACCGCGTGCCGATGCTCTCGGTCGACAACACCTACTCGGTCGAGGAGATGCGCGCGTGGTACCGGCGCTGCGCCGACGCGCTCGGCGCGGGCGGCGGTGCGACGGGCGGCGGCGAACTCGGCGGACTCTTCGCGGCGCCCGCGGGCCCCGCGCTCTTCGCGGATCCGAAGGTCGACGGCCTCGCGATCTCGCTGCGCTACGAGAATGGCGCGCTCGTCGAGGCGGTCACGCGCGGCGACGGCGAGAAGGGCGACCTCGTCACGAACAATGTGCGCGCGATTCGCGCGATCCCGCTGGCGCTGCGCGCGCCGAAGACGACGAAGTGGGGCGGCATCCCGCCGGTTCTCGAGGTCCGCGGCGAGATCTTCATGCCCGTCCGCGAGTTCGAGCGCATCAACGCCGAGCGCGAGAAGCACGGCGAGCAGCTCTTCGCGAACGCGCGCAATTCGTGCGTCGGCACGCTCAAGAACAAGGACCCGAAGGTCGTCGCGTCGCGGCGCCTTTCGTTCGTCGCGCACGGCCGCGGCGAGGGCGAGGGGCTGCCCGCGCTCGACGCGCACTCGGAGTTCGTCGCGTATCTCAAGGAACTCGGCGTGCCCGTGTCGACGATCGGCGGCAAGCTCGACTCGGTCGACGCCGCCGCGCGACTCATCGACGATTTCGCGGGAAAGCGCGAGAAGCTCGACTTCGCCGTCGACGGCATGGTCGTGCGCATCGACCGCTTCGACGAGCAGGAGAAGCTCGGCTTCACCTCCAAGAGCCCGCGCTGGGCGGTCGCGTTCAAGTATCCCGCCGAGCAGAAGGAGACCGTGCTCGAGAAGGTCGAGTGGCAGGTCGGGAAGGGCGGCACCATCACCCCGCGCGCGACGATGAAGGCCGTGTTCGTCGCGGGCTCGACGGTGAAGCACGCGACGCTCCACAACATCGAGGAGATCCAGCGCCGCGACCTCAAGATCGGCGACCATGTCATCGTCGAGAAGGCCGGCGAGATCATCCCGCAGGTCGTGCGCGCGGTCGTCGAGAAGCGCACGGGCCACGAGACGCCGATCGAGGCGCCGACGGCGTGCCCCGTGTGCAAGGGCGAGGTCGAGCGCGAGGGGCCGAAGCTCTTCTGCGCGAACCCGATGTGCTCGGCGCGCTTCCGCGAGCGGCTGAAGTGGTTCGTGGGGCGCGATCAGATGAACATCGACGGGCTCGGCGACGAGATCGTCGATGCGCTCGTCGACGCGGAGCTCGTGAAGGACTTCGCCGATGTCTTCCGCCTCGACGCGCTCGCCGTCGCGCGCGCGCTCGCGAAGGGCGACAAGGCGCTCGCCGAGATCGGGAAGAAGGGCCCCGGCAAGCGCGCCACCGCCATCATCGAGAGCGCCGCCGACGCCGCCAGGCACCGCGGCCTCACGCGCGTCCTCGCGGGCCTCGGCATCAAGCATGTCGGCGCGAGCGCCGCGAAGACGCTCGCGCGCCGCTTCCGCAACGCCGACGAACTCCTCGCGGCGAGCGAGGCCGATCTCCTCGCGCTGGACGATTTCGGCGAGATCACGGCGAAGTCGGTGGCGGCCTGGCTCCATTCGAAGGACGCGAAGCATGTCTTCGCCGACCTCGCCAAGGCCGGCGTCGACCTCACGAGCCACGAGCCGAAGCCGGTCGCGGCGGGCGAGAACGCCTTCGCAGGCAAGACCTTCGTCGTCACGGGCACGCTCGAGAGGTTCGACCGCGGCGCGGTGACGGAGATCCTCGAGCGCGCGGGCGCGAAGGTCGCGGGAAGCGTGTCGAAGAAGACCTCTGCCGTGGTTGCGGGCGCAGAAGCGGGCAGCAAGCTGGCGAAGGCGCAGGAACTCGGCGTCGAGATTTGGGATGAAGCGCGCCTCGTCGAGGAACTCTCGAAGGCGGGTCTCGCGTAGACTGCGGGGCTCATGTCGCAGGTCCTGCTTGGCTTCCGCAACCTTGCCCTGCGCATCGCGATCTTCGTGGTGCTCGCGGCGATCCTGGCGTGGCTCCTCGGCGGAAACCTCTTCGCGCGCAACACCGTGATCGCGCTCGGCACCGCGTCCACGGGCGCTGGCGAGGGGCCTGTCGAGGTCCGCATCGAGCAGGTCGTCCTCTCCAAGACCGATCTGTCGCGCGACCGCGCCTTCTTCCGCGTGCAGCTGAGCGACGCCAGCTCGTACTCCGGCGAGGAGATTGAGTTCCCCGAGCACTTCGCGCAGGTTTCGCAGCTCGTCGAGGTCGATCCGGGCGGACTCGACCGCGCCGTCTGGTTCGCGGGCGAACCGCTGCAGGATGGCGACGGCAGCGCAGGCGTCTGGCGCGTCTACCGCGTCACGCCCTACGCGACCGCCCCGGAGACGATGCTCGAGGTGTCGGATCGCCTCGAGGCCGAGCGGCAGCTGGCCCGCGTGAAGGCGGGGCTGCCGCTTCAGGAAGCAGGCGCCGCCAGCGCCGCGCGCGATGCGGTCCTTCGCGCGGGAGACGCCCCGTAGGGCTCGAAGGGACCTCATGCGCAACATCGAGTTCAAGTCCGAGCTTCGTGACCTCCGCGCCGCGCGCGCGATCGCGCTCGTCATCGGCGCGCGGCTCGAGCGCGTGATCGAGCAGCGCGACGAGTATGTGGCCGTGCCCGAGGGCCGCCTCAAGCGCCGCACCGAACGCGATGTCAAGGGCGGCGAGCCGAGGACGGAGTGGATCTGGTACCTCCGCGCCGACAGCGTGCTCTCGCGCGCCTCGCTCTGGACGCGGCTCGACGACGCGCAGGTCTCCGTGCGCTGGCCAGACCTCGACCGCACCGTGCGAAGCGTGATCGTCAAGACGCGCGAACTCTGGATGCTCGGCTCGGTGCGCATCCATCTCGACGCCGTCTCGGGCCTCGGCGACTTCTTCGAGCTCGAGGGCGTGTGCGGCGCGGGCGACGACCCCGCGCGGCTCCGACACGAGGTCGATGCGCTCGTCGCCCAGTTCCGCGACTCGCTCGGCGAACCGATCGGGACTTCCTACGCGGAAATGGCCTGACCGGGCCGCGCACGCGATCTCCGAGGAAACGCTCCTCCCGCTGACAGGGAAGCGGACGACTTTTCGCTTGCATCGCATCGGGCGTCCCGTTTTGCCCGATGCGCGTTCCTTTCGACGCAGCGGTGGCATCTCCTCGGGCGCTTGGGCAGCCGAGCACGGGGGCTGTCGGTGTCCCGTGCGCGGATCGGATCGCGGGAGTTTCCTGACATCTCGATTCCCGGAGGCCTCATGTCGCATCAGAACCTGCTCGTCGTCTCGTCCGTCCTCTCGGCCCTCGCGCTCGGCGCGGCGGCCCACGCCCAGCAGACGAGCACGCTCGACATCGCCGCATCGCGCACGGACGGCGTCACCTTCGGTTCGGTCGGTGGCCGCTCGAATGTGGCGATCCTCGACGCGACCGCCCCGAACAGCTTCGCCAACTTCTTCGGCACGGCCGCGGGCGACCTCGGCATGGACTGGTCGGGCAACTCGGGCGTCGGCGGCTGGGCAGGCCAGGAGGGCGCGCTCCTCTCCGACATCACGGGCGTGAGCTTCGACTGGCACCGCGCGGACGGCGGCCTCGGCGGCGGCTTCCGCATCAACATGTATGTCTACGCCCCGACGGCGCAGGGCGACATCAGCGGTTCGCTCCTCTTCGACCTCTCGTACCTCCTCGCCGACCAGACCGCGAACACCTGGAACTCGACGGGCAACTACCTCGCGGGCGCAACGGGTTCCGCCACCTACTCGGCCGACTACGGCGCGTCTGCGTTCAGCGGCTACAAGAGCTGGAGCGAGATCAAGACCGCGCTCGCGGGCTGGTCGGTCTACGACATCGGCATCGTCAACGACGCGGGCATGAATGTCGCGGTCGACAACTTCCAGGTGTCGTTCGTGCCCGCGCCGGCAGCGGCCGCGCTCCTCGGCGCATTCGGCCTCGTCCGTCGCGCGCGTCGCCGATAATGGCGCCGCGGGCTGGCCCGAACGGTGTTTCGAGGATTTCTCGAAGAAGCCTGACAGGTTCGCGCCGCCGTTTGCGCTTCAGCACATGTCAGCAGCCCTTTTCGCGCTGCGGATGCCGTGATCCTCGGATCGACCTCCCTTCCCTCACTCCCTCCCGTTGGTTCGGGTGAGACACGGCTTCCAAGGTTCGACGCCCTCAAGTCGGCCCGGCGCGTTTGACTTCCTGCCGTTCCCTCGCGGCAGACAATCGGAAAGCACGGCTCCGTCGGGTTCGCCCGGCGGAGCCGTGTCGGTTTTGCAGTCAAGGGGCGACCGACTCCTGCGCGGCCGGCATCGATGACGCTGCCGGCGACTGAGTCTCGGGCTTCACGGCCTCGAGCTCCACGCCGAACGCGAACACCGCCACCGCGAACGCCGCCGCCAGCGCCACGCGCCACCAGCCGAAGACGGCCATGCCGCCCTTCGAGAGGTAGCCGACGAGCCACTTGATCGCGAGCGCCGCGGAGAACGCGGCCACCACGATGCCGACCGCGGGGGGGATCGGCCCGCCGAGCGATGCGATGAACGCGGCGGGGTCGTTCGTTCCCGCCTTCGCCAGCTTGTAGACGCACGCGCCGCCCAAGGTCGGCAGCCCGAGCAGGAAGCTGAACTCCGCCGCGCGCCGCGGCGAGAGGCCGAAGAGGATCCCGCCGAGGATCGTCATCATCGAGCGCGAGGTGCCCGGCCACATCGCGACGACCTGCATGCAGCCGATCGCGAAGGCGTGCAGCATCGTGAGCTGCGCGAAGTCGTCGCGTTCGCCGTCCTCGCGCTTCACGAGCGTCTTGATCCACGGCGCGAGGATCAGGAGGAGCAGTCCGCCGCCGCCAAGCGCCATCAGCACGGGGACTGGCCTGAACAGCCGCGCCTCGATCCAGTCGTCGAACAGGACGCCGAGGACGGCCGCGGGCATGAACGCGACCACGAGCTTCACGAAGAGCCCGAGGCCGTTCGCGTCGCGCCCCGCGAGCCCGCGCAGCATCATCTTGACGCGCGGCCAGTAGAGCCCGAGCACCGCGAGGATCGCGCCGCCCTGGATGATGACATTGAAGCTGTCGATCGCGGGCTTTTTCGTGGGGTCGTCGAGCAGGCCAAGCAGCCAGCTGGCGATGATGAGGTGACCCGTCGAACTGACGGGCAGGTATTCGGTGATGCCTTCCACGAGGCCGAGGATGATCGCGTCGAGAATCGTCACGGGTCGTCTATCGGCGGGGAATCGTCGGACGCATCACGCATCGCGGAGCCACGGCATCAGCGCCCGCACCCGTGCGCTCGCCCCTTCGATCGGGTGGCCGCTCGCCGCGCGTCTCCACGCCGTGAACTCGGGGTGGCCGCGCCCGTAGTCCTCCATGAACCGCCGCGCGAACGCTCCGCTCCGCACATCGGCAAGGAGCGCACGCAGCTTCGCGCGCAGGTGGTCGTCCACGAGGCGCTCCTCCGCGACGAACGCGCCGAACTCGGCGGTGTCGGAGATCGCGCGGCGCATGCCGTCGGGGCCGCGGGCGTAGAGAAGATCCGCGACCTGCTTCACCTCGTGGCAGCACTCGATGTAGGCGACCTCGGGCGAGTAGCCCGCCTCGACGAGCAGCGCGTACGACTCGTGGACGAGCGCGAGAAGCCCGCCGCAGAGGACGGCCTGCTCGCCGAAGAGGTCGCTCTCCGCCTCCGCGGCGAAAGTCGCCTCGATCAGGCCGCTCCGCGCGCAGCCGATGCCCGCGCCCCATGCGAGCGCGAACGGCCGCGCCGTGCGCGCCGCGTTCTCGCGCTCGACCGCGACAAGCGCCGGGATGCCCAGGCCCTCCTCGTAGCGAGCGCGCAGCGTGGCGCCAGGGCCCTTCGGCGCGACGAGCACCACCCCGAGATCTTCGCGCGGCGCGATGAAGCCGAAGCGGATGGCGAACCCATGCACGAACCCGACGACCGCGCCCCTCGGCAGCGCGTCCTCGATCCACTTCGCCCACGCGGCGGGCTGCGCCTGGTCGGGCAGCGCCACGATCGCGAGGTCCGCCCGCGCGGCGGCCTCGGAAAGCGTGCCCGCCTCGAACCCCTCGCGCCGCGCGAGCTCGACCTTCTCCGACCCCGCGCGCCCGCCGACGACGACGGAGAGCCCGGAGTCGCGCAGGTTCAGCGCGTGGGCGCGGCCTTGGTTTCCGTAGCCGAGGACGGCGATGGTCTTCCCGACAAGCGGGGCAAGCGGAGCGTCCGCTGCGGTCAGGATCGGCGCCGCGGGGGCGCTCGGGGCTTCGCCTTCGGGCATGGCGGCGAGGATAGCAGCCCCTCTTGAGGGCTCCCGCGACGGCTTCCGCGAGGCCTTCGGGGCTGACGACGGCGGATCCCTGCGGCTCGCGACGGTTTTTCCTGCAGTTCCGCGAACCGATCACCGATGGGTGCTGAGGACGGAGGCGCCCCGGGTCGGGGCATCCGCCGAGAGCTCCACATGGCACGCGACATCAACCTTCCTGCAGACGACCGCCCCGCGCGCAAGCCCTCCCTCCATGACGACGGGTCGGCCGCGCAGGACCGTCGAGAGTCGCCGCGCTTCACGGTCGATCCGATGTACTCGAGCGTGACGGTGCGACCCGCCGCAGGCCACGGCCGCAAGGGCTTCGCGCGGCGACCGCTCGATGGGCATGTCTACGAGGTCAGCATGGGCGGGCTCCGCTTCGAGCTCGACCGCCCGCTTCGGAGGAACGCCGCCGTCGAGATCGAACTCACGCTCCCGGGGTGCGAGCAGGAGATCCACGCCCACGGCCGCATCGTCCGCGTCTTCGACGAACTCGACGACCCGGGGCCGCGCCGCATGGCCGTCGAGTTCGAGAGCTTCGGCGAGGGCGCCAAGGCCATCCTCGAGCGCTACCTCGCGCAGAAGTGGCTGCGTCGCGCGGCCGATCAGCGCCCGGCGCCGAAGGCGGCGCCCCTGATCATGACCGAGTCGACCTCGCCCGTGAAGACAAGGTCCGCGAGCGCCGCGTAAAGCGGGCGCCGCATCGCCGCGACTGCCTCGATCTCCGCGACGACGCCCAGCCCCGTGAGGCTCGGGCGGTCGCCTTCGTCGTGCGCAAGCCGCGCCGCGAGCGTCTCGAGCGCGGGATCGAGGAACACGATCACGGCCTCGCCCGCATCGCGCGCGGCCGAAATCATGTTCGCCGCACCCGGTGCCGTCGGCGTGCCTCCGCCAAGCGCGATGACCTGCGGTGGCTCGAGGAGCGCCACGCGCAGCGCTTCGGACTCCACCTCGCGGAAGCGGGGTTCTCCGGCGCTGCGAAACGCCGCGCCGACCGTCGCCGCGCCGAGCAGGGCGGCGGTGCGGTCGTCGAGATCGACGAACGGCACGCCGAACTCCTCGGCGAGCCGACGGCCCACGGTCGACTTCCCCGAGGCGCGAAGGCCGATGAGGACAAGGTGCCGTGCGATCCGCTCCGCCATGCCGCCGAGGGTACAGGAGTTCCCCGCGCGTCCGCGCGGGCCGGCAGCGACCGCCCGCAAAGAAACACGCCGCCCGCGGGGGACGGCGTGCATGATTCGGATGGGGAAGGCGCCCGGGCGTCCGACGCGCAGCAGGGCGCACCCGGATGGCGGCTGCGCGGGCGACCGCGCGTCAGCGGACGCGGATGGCGCGGCCGAGACGGCGCTTCGAGTTGATGATCTTGCGGCCCTTGCGCGTGGACATGCGCTTGCGGAAGCCAGTGGCTCGGACCTTCTTGATGCGGCTGATCTTGTGCGGGTAATGCATGGCGACCTCTTCGGGGGAATCGGCGAGTCTAGCAAGCCCCGACGAACGGCGCAAGCCGCTCGCCGAGCGGTTCGGGGGGAGAATCGGGGCGAACATGCGGGTCGTTCCGCGCGCAGGCCCCGTGTTCGCGGAAATCCGACGGTCGACCCCTCGCGCAAGGCCCGAGCCGCGGGTAGGGTTCAGCGGCGCGATGCCAGTCCTCCAGCCGCCGCGTCGTGCGCGACGGCTGGAGCGCCAGCTTCGCGCCGTGCGGGCGGGTCTCGACCCGACCGCACCATGGAGCGACCGGCATGGACGAACTCGTTTCGCTCGAGGTGATCGAGCAGCGCATCGGTTATCGGTTTCAGGATCCACCGCTCCTCGCGCGGGCGCTCGTCCATGCGTCGGTGGCGCCGTCGCGACAGGAGAGCAACGAGCGGCTCGAGTTCCTCGGAGACGCGGTGCTCGGGGCCGTCGTGTGCGAGCACCTCTACCGGCGCTACCCCGAGGATCTCGAGGGCGCGCTCACGAAGATCAAGTCGAATGTGGTGAGCAGGCGGGTCTGCGCCGAGGTCGCGGTCGAGCTCGGCCTCGCCGACGCCGTCCAGCTCGGGAAGGGGATGGGCTCCCGCGCCGCCCTTCCACAGTCGCTTCTCGCCGCGCTCTTCGAGTCGGTCGTCGGCGCGGTCTACCTCGATGGCGGCCTCGACCCGGCGCGCGATCTCATCCTCCGCATGCTCGCGGCGCGCGTCGACGAGTCGGCGCGGCTCGGCCACCAGCAGAACTTCAAGAGCGTCCTGCAGCAGTCGCTCCAGCAGCGCGACCTCGGCGCACCCGTCTATGTGGTGCTCGACGAGGCGGGACCCGACCACGCCAAGTGCTTCGAGATCTGCGTCGAGGTCGGATCGCGCCGCTTCGCCGCGTCGAAGGCCACGAGCAAGAAGGCCGCGGAGCAGCTGGCCGCGCTCGAGGCGCTCGTCGAGCTCGGCTTCGTCGCGCGTTCCGACGAGGGCGAGATCCGCGTGATCGCGGAGGGCTGACGCCCCCGCTTCAGGTGAAGAGGATCCACCCGATCAGGATCGCATCGACCACGCAGGCGACCACGATCGCGGCGACCCAGGTCCACGCCACCACCTGCGGGTGCTCCGCATCGGGGCGCGGGGCGCTCGCGCGGGCAGCGGGGGGCTTCTCCGCCACGGCGCGCACAGGGCTCTTCGGGTCGGCCGCCGACGCGGTTCCGGCGGGAAGCATGGCGATCGTCGCCTGCGCCGCCTCGAGCGGCTCGCCGCGCCGCGCGCGGTCCTGCACGAGCGCCACGATCAGGTTCGCGTCGAAGGCGCGGATTCCGACCCGCTGGGCGAGCGACAGAAGCCTGCGGCGGTCCTCGAAGGCGAGCACCGCGCCTTGGAGCGCCTTCTGCGTCTCGATCGCGAGGAGCCAGCGCGGGTCGGTCGGGTCGAGCGTGCGCTGGCGGGCGGCTTCGCGGGCGCGCAGCGTCTCGAGGGCGACCGCCTGGCGGTAGACCCGCTCCGCGCGGGGGTCGGGGCGGGGCCGCGTGTCGGCCGCGATCCGCAGACGACGCTGCTCGGGCCTCGCGGGCTCGAACGGCCCCGGGCCCTGCATGCGCAGCGGATGCTGGTCCTCGCGTGAACGCAACGGCGGCTCTCTCTTCGCGTCTTCCGTGAAAGTCGGGCTGGCGCGCGGCTCCGCCACGCGGCACGCGAAGAGTCTACCCCGCACTGCAGGAAGTGCCCGGGGACTTGAACTTTTTCAGCAAGTTGCGCGCGAAAGATGCGCGTCGGGCCCGCGCAGACGGGCGCGCGGCCGCGGGGAGCGTCCGATCACTCCGCGCCGTGGCGGACGAGGCGTCCCTCGACGAGGAAGACGGTGTCCTCCGCGATCGCGGTGACGATGTCGGCGAGCCGCTCGACGCGCTGCCCGATCGAGAGGAGCTCGATCGCCGCCTCGGACTTGTCGACCTCGCTCTTGATCCACTCGCGCGCCCAGAGCACGACCTCGCGGTTCAGGCGGTCGATGTAGTTGTCGGCGCGGCGGATCTCGAGGCAGAGCTTGATGTCGCCGTTCGAGAAGGCGACGAGCACATCGCGCAGCATCGCGAGCGCGCCCTCGGCCATCCGCACGAGCGCGTCGGGATAGCGGTAGTTGCCCGCCTCGACGAGGCGGATGACGCGCTTCGAGATCCCCTTGCACATGTCTGCGATCCGCTCGAGCTCGTTCGAGACGCGCATGGTGGTCAGGATCAGCCGCAGGTCGCTCGCGACGGGGCTTCCAAGGGCCAGAAGGCGCATGCACTCGGCCTCGAGGGCGAGCTGCATCTCGTCGACCTCCGCATCTCCCGCACGGATCTTGCGGGCGAGGTCGACATCGCCGTCGCGGACGACCTCGACCATCGACGCCACGCGCTGCTCGACGAGCGCGCCGAGGGCGAGGAGGTTGCGGCGCAGGTCGATGACGCGCGACTGGAGGTTGACGGCCATGGCATTCCCTCGCTTGGTGGCGGGCGCCGCTCCGCGGCCGGCCCGGTCGACGGCGCTTCTCAGCCGAAGCGGCCCGTCACATAGTCCTCTGTCTGCTTGTTCTTCGGCGTGGTGAACATCTTCTCTGTAGCGCCCGTCTCGATGAGGGCGCCCTCGTAGAAGAACGCCGTGAGGTCGCTCACGCGCGCGGCCTGCTGCATGTTGTGGGTCACGATCACGATCGTGTAGCGGTCGGCGAGCGTCTCGATCAGCTCCTCGATGGCGAGGGTCGACTTCGGGTCGAGCGCGGAGCAGGGCTCGTCCATCAGGAGCACCTCGGGGCCGACCGCGATCGCGCGCGCGATGCACAGGCGCTGCTGCTGGCCGCCCGAGAGCCCGAGCGCCGAGGCGTGCAGGCGGTCCTTGACCTCGTTCCAGATCGACGCCTGCCGCAGGCTCTGCTCGACGAGCTGGTCGAGCTCTGCCCGCGAGTAGTTCTTGTGGAGACGCGGGCCGAACGCGACGTTGTCGTAGATCGACTTCGGGAAGGGGTTCGGCTTCTGGAACACCATGCCGACATTGCGGCGGAGCTCGACGACATCGACGCCCTTGCCGAGGAGGTTCATCCCGTGCAGCTCGAGCGTGCCTTCCGCGCGCGCCGAGGGGATCGTGTCGTTCATGCGGTTGATCCACCGCAGGAAGGTGCTCTTGCCGCAGCCCGAGGGGCCGATGAAGGCCGTCACCTGCTGGGCGGGGATGTCGAGCTCGAGGTTCTTGAGCGCCTGGAACGAGCCGTACCAGCTCGAGAAGCCGCGGACCTTGATGGCGGTCGCCGCGGGCGCGGACGCGTGCGCCCCCGCATGCGCGGTGTCGACGCGCGGCGGAGGCGTCTTCCCGAGGGGAGTCGCGCTCACGGGCGTGGTGGCGGTCGCGTCGGGCTGCATCGGGTCGCGGGTCATCATAAGGGCCTCAGAGGAGGGGCTTCTGCAGCTTCTGGCGGATCAGGACGGCGATGCCGTTGAAGGCGAGGAGCACCACGAGCTGGATGATGATTCCGCCCGCCGCGAGCGCGTGGAACTCGGCCTGCGGCCGCTGCGCCCAGTTGAAGATCTGGAGCGGCAGCACCGAGTACTCGCTCATCAGGTTCTCGGGGGTGAAGCGGAGGAAGAGCGCGCTCCCGACCACGAGAAGCGGGGCGCTCTCGCCGATCGCGCGGCTCATCGCGAGGATCGCACCCGTCATGATGCCGGGCACGGCGGCGGGAAGCGTGATTCCCCACACGGTCTGCCACGGCGTCGCGCCGAGCGCCATGGCGCCCGAGCGGAGCGACGAGGGGATCGCGCGCAGCGCCTCCTGCGTCGAGATGATCACGATCGGCAGGATGACGAGCATGAGCGTGAGCCCCGCTGCGAGCACGCTCGATCCGAACGGGAGGCGCAGGTAGAGGAGGCTCTCGGGGTTGCCGAGCTCGATCGCGTTCTCGACGTTGGAACCAAACAGGCCGAACATCCGCACGAACGCGGTCAGGCCGAGGATGCCGTAGACGATCGACGGGACGCCCGCGAGGTTGAGGATGTTCGTCTGCACGATGCGGGTGAAGCGCGTGCGCTTGGCGAACTCCTCGAGATAGATCGCCGTGCCCACGCCGAGCGGAAGCGCGGTGAGGGCGCAGATCGCGCAGACCCAGATCGAGCCCCAGAGCGGCGCCTTGATGCCCGCGTCCTCGGCCTTGCGCGACGCGGACTTCGTGAGGAAGTCCCAGTCGAGCTCGCCGAAGCCCTGCCAGAGGATCGAGAGGAGGAGCACCGCGAGCACGACCACGGCGATGTTCGTCGCCACGAGGCAGAGCCAGAGGAAGGCGCGGTTCTGGAACACGCGCGTGGCGGTCGGTCGGGCGGTCGCCATCAGTCGTACTCCTCGCGGAAGCGGCGCAGGATGTACTGGCCGAGCATGGTGAGGAGCAGCGTGACGACGAAGAGCGTGGCCGCGACCGCGTAGCTCGACTTGTACTCGACGCCGCCCGCAGGGGCGTCGCCGAGGAAGATCTGCACCATGTAGGCGGTCATCGTCTGCACCTCGGCGGCGGGGTTCGCCGTGATCTGCGCCACGCCGCCGGCCGCGAGGGCGACGATCATCGTCTCGCCGATCGCGCGCGAGATCGCGAGGAGGAACGCGGCCACGATCCCCGACAGCGCGGCGGGCACCACGACCTTCACCGAGACATCGAAGCGCGTGCCGCCGAGCGCGAAGGCCCCGTCGCGCAGTCCGCGGGGCACCGCGCGCAGGGCGTCCTCCGAGAGCGAGCAGACGATCGGGAGGATCATGATCCCCATCGCGAGGCCCGCCGAGAGCGCGTTGTAGTTGCCGAAGACGAGGGCGCCGTCCGCGACCCCCTCGAGCGCCGGGTTCAGCCGCTGCAGGAGCGGCGTGATCACCATGAGCGCGAAGAAGCCGTAGACGACGGTGGGGATGCCCGCGAGGATCTCGAGCGCGGGCTTCAGCGTCGAGCGGACGCGCGGGCTCGCGTACTCGCTCAGGTAGATCGCCGAGACGAGCCCGAGCGGAAGCGCGAACGAGGCCGCGATCACGGTCACGAGGAGCGTGCCCGCGACGAGCGGCCAGATGCCGAAGTGCTTCTCCGCGCCCAGGAGCGGGTTCCACTCCGTTCCCGTGAAGAACTCCGCGACCGAGACCTCGTCGAAGCGGAAGAAGCCGAGCGTCTCCGTGGCGAGGACGAGGACGATTCCGAAGGTCACCGCCACCGAGAAGGTCGCCGCGACGGCGAGCGAACCGACGATCAGGCGCTCGCGGAGGTCCCGCGTTCGGACCGAGCGCGGGCGCCCGAGCGAACGGAGGTCGAGCGGCGCGCCAGGGCCACCGCGCGGAAGCCCGCTCGTCAGGTCGGAGGCTGGTGGGACGGGGCTCGTCATCGCGGGTCGTCGACTCTCTGCCTGCCGGCTCCCTCCTCGCCGTCCGCCGACACGCGGTCGGGGGCGGGATGGGGGCGGCAATCTAGCCCATCGGGCGGCTTCGCGAACGAAGTCCGCGTGAGGACTGCGTTCAGCCGGTCGCGAAAGCGGTCTCGGCCGCGCGGAGGGCACCCGAGGGCGCCTCCACGCGGCCGAGCGACTTCATCATGCAGGGTGCCTCGGCGTCACTTGTAGACATCCGCGAGGGCGCCGTGGACGGCCTCGCCCTTCGCGTCGAGGAACTGCGTTCCCGTGCGGCGGGCCTCCCAGTTGGCGCGGACGCGCGACAGGATCGACTCGGGGATGCGGACATAGCCGACCTCGCCCGCGAGCTCGGCGACATTCTTCAGGTAGAAGTCGACGAAGCCCGCCACCTCGGGGCGGGCCGCGCTCGCCTTGTTGACATAGATGAAGAGCGGGCGGCTGAACGGGGCGTAGGAGCCGTCCTCGATCGACTCGACGGTCGGCATGACGGGGCCCTTTCCGCCGTCGATCGCCACGGAGCGGACGCGCGACTTGTTCTCGAAGTAGTAGGCGCAGCCGAAGAATCCGATCGCGTTCTGGTCGCCGGCGACGCCGCGCACGAGCACGTTGTCGTCCTCGGAGACGCTGATGTCGCTGCGGATGGCGCCGTCCTTGCCGATCACGACCTCCTTGAAGTAGTCGAAGGTGCCCGAGTCGGTGCCGGGCGAGTAGATCTTGATCGGGTTCGCGGGCCAGGCGGGGTTGACGTCCTTCCAGGTCTTGGCGCTCGCCTCGGCCCCGTAGATCTTCTTCACCTGCTCGACGGTGAGCGAGGTGCACCAGTCGTTCTTCGGGTTCACCACGATGGTGAGGCCGTCGTAGGCGACGGGGACCTCGATGAACTCGATCTTCGCCTTCTCGGCGAGCTCGACCTCGGACTTCTTGATCGGGCGCGAGGCGTCGGCGATGTCGATCTCGCCCGCGGAGAAGCGCTTGAAGCCGCCACCCGTGCCGCTGACGCCGACGGTCACGCGCACGCGCTCGGCCGCGTTGCCGAACTCCTCGGCGACGGCTTCGGTGATCGGGTAGACCGTCGAGGAGCCGTCGATCTTGACGGCGCCGCGGAGGTTCTTGAGATCCGCGTCCTGCGCGGCTGCGAGCATGAGGGTCGACGCGCCGAACAGGGCGGCGCAGGCTGCGATGCGGGCTGTCTTCATGGATGGTCCTTTCGGGAAGTCTGTCGTTGCGGTCGTCGGAGCCGCGGGGAAGTTCACGCAATCCGACCGAGGATCGGAACAGGGGAAGCCTCCCGAAGTCGTGTCAAGATCTGGTCAAGGAAAGGTTCAAACTGAAGGAACGCTTGACGCGGGCGCGTGGGGCTCTGCCGGCGCCGAGGCGGCCCGCGGAATGCGCAGGCTGAAGCAACTCCCGCTGCCGACTTGACTTGTGACCTCGACGGATCCGCCGTGGATCGTGGCGATGTGCTTCACGATCGAGAGGCCGAGGCCCGTGCCGCCCTGCGTGCGCGCGCGGGCCTTGTCGACCCGGTAGAAGCGCTCGAAGAGGCGCGGCAGGTGCTTCGAGGCGATGCCCGGCCCTTGGTCGCGCACATCGAAGCGAACCATTCGTATCTCCATCGTCGGAGCGGTGGGGGGCTCGGCGTAGGCCTCGACCGCGACCTTCGAGCCCTCGCCCGAATAGCGGATCGCGTTCGAGACGAGGTTCGCGAGGGCCTGCTCCGCGAGCGACTTGTTCGCCTCGACGAGGAGTTCGTCGTCGCAACGCCACGAGATCTCGATGCGGCGGGCGAGCGCGGCGCTCTCGAGCGCCTCGACGACCTCGCGGACGACTTCGGCTGCGGAAAGGGGACGGCGCTCGATCGTGTGGCGCGCCTCGGGCTCCTCGAGGAAGGCAAGCGTCAGGATGTCCTCGACGATTCCCGAAAGCCGCACGGTGTTGCGGTGGACGATCTCGAGGAACCTGCGCCGCTGCTCGGCGTCGTCCATCTCGACCTGGAGGAGCGTCTCGACATATCCCTTGATGTTGGTGATGGGCGTGCGGAGCTCGTGCGAGACATTCGCCGCGAACTCGCTGCGCATCGACTCGAGCCGCCGCATGCGCGTCACATCGACGAGGCTGACGACGAGCCCCGGGGGCTGCGCGTCGGCGTGAAGAGGCTCGCAGGAGACCTGCAGCTCGAGCGATTCCTCGCCGTCGAGCTGGACCTCGGACTGGACAGGCTCGCCGCCCGAGAGCGCCCGCGACACGAGGCGATGGAGCGCAGGCTGCCGCACGACCTCCTGGAGGAGCCGCCCGCGGGCGAGCCGCTCCTCGAAGCCGAGCAGCCGCTCGGCGGCAGGGTTCGTGCCGACGATGCGCTGGAGGTGGTCGAGCGCGAGCACCGCGATCGGCGTCGCCCGCAGCACGCGTTCCGTCTCGCGAAGGCGGTCCTCGGTGCGCGCCTGCCGCTCATGCTCCGAGCGGATGCGGCGCAGGACGGCGCTCGCGAGCGCGTCAAGAAGCGGAAACCCCCGGCCATCGCGGGGCCATCCGTCGCCCTCGGTGAGCGTGCGCGCGAGACGCGCCTCGCTGCGCCTGCGCAGGATCGTCGCGCCCGCCCAGAGCGCGGCCACGATTCCCGCGACGGCCCATCCGAGGCCGCCCTCGGGGAGGTCGCTTCCCACGGCGGCGTCGGCCTGCGCGCCTTGCGCGAGGCCTGCGGGCGCCAAGGTCGAGGCCAACGCGAAGCCCCACGCGACGAATCGCATCCTCGAGGCGGGCGCAGTCGAGTCCGTCGGGGCCATGAGGTCGGGATCGTACGGGTGCGGCTCGTCGCCCGCACTCAGTTCTGCGACTCGTCCGACCCCTCCGAGAAGCGGTAGCCGACGCCGCGCACCGTCTCGACGCACTCGGAGAGGGCGTCCAGCTTGCGCCGGAGCGCCGTGACATGGACATCGACCGTGCGGCTCGAGAGCACGGTGCTCTTTCCGTGCACGGCCGCGATGATCTGGTCGCGCGTGCGGACGAACCCCGGCCTGCTCGCGAGGTAGTGCAGGATGCCGAACTCGGTCAGCGTGAGGTCCGTCTTCTTCGACTCGACGACCACCTCGTGGCGGTCGATGTCGATCACGAGCCGTCCGCCGAGGAGGACGAGACGCTCCGCGCGCGTCGGCACCTCCTCCACGGGGCCGTGCCGCCTGAGCACATTCCGCAGCCGCGCCATCAGGACGCGCGGGCTGAACGGCTTCGTGACATAGTCCTCCGCGCCGAGCTCGATGCCTGCGACGACATCGGCCTCCTCGCCCTTCGCGGTGACCATCACGATCGGGATCGATCGCGTCTCCTCGTTCTGCTTCATCCGCCTGCACACCTCGAGGCCGTCGAGGTCGGGCAGCATGAGGTCGAGGACGACGAGGTCCGGCTTCTCGCGGCGCAGCACCTCGAGCGCGAGGCGGCCGCTGTGGATCGTCCTCGCGCGCATCCCTGCGCGCTCGGCGTGGAACTCGATGAGCTCCGCGATCTCAGGCTCGTCCTCGACGATCAACAGCTGCGCCTTGGCGGTGGTCATGCTCCGTAGGGTACGGAGCGGGGTCGCGCCGCTGTCAAGGAATGATGAAGAGTCGATTCAGAGAGAGGCCGCGGGGCGCTCGGGACGGCTGATCAAGGCCGATTCGGGCACGCGCGAGGGTGCGCCGACCACGGCGGGGAGCGAGTAGCGCACGCCGTCGTCCGCCAGCGCGCCGAGCACGGCCATCGCCGCCGCCTCGCGCATGGAGACCGGGATTCCCGCATGTTCCTGCGAGGTCTCGACGGGCGAGCGCGCGTGCCGCGCGATCGCCTCGCGCAGGACGCGGTGCCGTGCGCCGCCGCCCGCGAGCACGATGCCCTGTCCCGGGCGATGTCCCGCCGCCTCGAGGCGTTCCGCGACGGCGGAGGCGAGCGCGTCGGCGACGGTGGCGCACGCGTCCTCCGCGGAGAGGTCCTCCGTCACGGCGACGGCGGCCGCCGCTTCGTCGCCCGTGCCGAGCGAACGGTGCCGCGGGCGCGACGCCCCGTCGGAGAGCGACGGAGCGGGCGCCGCGGCCGAGGCGCGCTCCGCGATCGCCTCGAGCGTGCGCACGATCTCGCGCGCCCGTCCGAGGTCGGGCGAACCGCGCGCGGCCGCGCGGCCATCCTCGTCGAACGCGCGGCCGAGCCTCGTGCGCGCCACGCGGTCGAGGAGGTGGTTGCACGCGCAGAGGTCGAGCCCCCGGATGGCGTCGGGCCCGTCGCAGCGCCGCGGCAGGAGCGTTGCATTCGCGAATCCGCCGAGGTTGAGGATGGTCTTCCCGCCCGCGTCGTCGGCGAAGAGGATGTAGTCCGCAAGCGGCGTGATCGGCGCGCCCTCGCCGCCCGAGGCGACGCTCGCGCCGCGCAGGTCGTAGCGCACCGCGCAGCCGAGGCGGACCGCGACGGGCCACGGATCGACGAGCTGCCAGGTGCAGGGCGGCGCGTGGTAGACGGTCTGCCCGTGCAGCACGGCGAGGTCCGCGCGCGCGTTCGCCTCGTGGAGAAGGAGCTCGAGCGCGTCGGCGTGGCGCTCGCCGAAGCGGCGCGCCGTCTCCGCGATCTCGCGCGCGGTCATGCGCTCCCCGCGCGCGATCCGGCGGAGGGAGTCGGCGACCGGGCCGAGCCCGAGGCTGCGCCAGTGGACGATCGGCGCGCGCATGTCGAGCCCGTGGCCGTGGACCGCGACCAGCGTCACATCGATGTCGCCGTCGATGCTCGTGCCCGTCATGGTTCCGGCGACGAGCCGCGGGGGAGGTCCTCCATGCTCGCCGCGCATGCGCGCCGCGCTCTCGCGAACGGGAAGGTCGGGCCGCGTCATGCGCGCATCGTCGCCAACTGCTCCGCGCCACGCAAGGCGCTTCATGGCGCCTTCGGAAGGCCCTCGCGCTTCTCCTGTACGATTCCGCCGATGGTCAAGCGCATCCTCGTCACCGGCGGCGCCGGCTTCCTCGGTTCACACCTCTGCGACCGTCTCGTCGCGATGGGGCACGACGTCATCTGCCTCGACAACCTCTTCACGAGCCAGAAGTCGAACATCGAGCACCTCCTCGGTCGGAAGAACTTCGAGTTCATCCGCCACGACGTGACCGAGCCGATCATGCTCGAGGTCGACGAGATCTACAACCTCGCGTGCCCTGCAGCGCCGGGGCACTACCAGTACAACCCGATCAAGACGATGAAGACGAGCGTGCTCGGCGCGATGAACATGCTCGGGCTCGCGAAGCGCGTCGGTGCCAAGGTCTTCCACGCCTCGACGAGCGAGGTGTACGGCGACCCCGAGGTGCATCCGCAGCCCGAGAGCTACCGCGGCAACGTGAACCCGATCGGCCCGCGCGCCTGCTACGACGAGGGGAAGCGCGCCGCGGAGACGCTGTGCTTCGACTACCACCGCCAGAACGGCGTGAGGCTCCGCGTGGTGCGCATCTTCAACACCTACGGGCCGCGCATGCATCCCTACGACGGGCGCGTGGTGTCGAACTTCATCCGCCAGGCGCTCGCGGGCGAGCCGATCACGATCTACGGCGAAGGCACGCAGACGCGCTCGTTCTGCTTCGTCGACGATCTCCTCGACGGCTTCCTCGCGCTCATGGACGCGCCTGACGCGGTGACGGGGCCCGTGAATCTCGGCAATCCCGGGGAGTTCACGATCCGCGAACTCGCGGAGATGACGGTGGAGCTCTCGGGCAGCGCGTCGCAGATCGTGAAGTCGCGCCCGCTGCCGGCCGACGACCCGCTGCAGCGCAAGCCAGACATCACGCTCGCGCGCGCGAAGCTCGGCTGGGAGCCGAAGATCCCCCTGCGCGAGGGCCTCGCCCGCACGATCGCGTACTTCAAGTCGATCGACATGCGGCAGTTCAGGGCGCCGACGCCGAATTTTTAGCGCTCGCCGCTGCGGCGGCTCGCTGTGGTGCTTCGGACGCGTGGCTGAGCGCTCGCCGCTGCGGCGGCTCGCTGTGGTGCTTCGGACGCGTGGCTGAGCGCTCGCCGCTGCGGCGGCTCGCGTTGGTGCTGCGGACGCGGGATCGTCATGATCGGAAGTACCTGCCAGAAATGGACTTCCGTCACCGCATCAAAAAGTCCAAAAATCTGTTCGGAAAAAAGTCGGGTTCGACCCCATCCCTCGGCCGATGTGGTAGAACACGAACATTCACCGAACAGACGCGCGGATTCTGTTCGGGTGCCGAACCTGAGTGATCCGCATCCGAGAGACATCCGAAAGTCAGGGCCAGCAGCGCTTGGCACGCGCAGAAACCCGCAAACCAGCGGGATTCTCCCGAGCAAAGGCTCCCAGCAGAAGAGAGAAGGGGATACAGATGGTCGCCAACACCGCCTCACAGGCCAACTCGCAGAACAAGACCGCGGCAGAAGCCGCATCCACGCACTCGCCCGCAAAGGGAACACCAACGATGGCCACTCCGACGAACGCCTCCTCCAACCGTCCAGCCACCGCTCCCGCGCGCGGCTCCGCCGCGATCGAAGACAAGCCGCGTGCGGCCGTCGCCTCGCAGGCGAAGGTCGACGCGGCGAAGGCCGAGCAGCAGAAGGGCAAGCTCGCGGCGATCGGTCGCGCGATGGAGGCGATCGAGAAGGCCTACGGCAAGGGCTCGATCATGAAGCTCGACGGCGACTCGCTCGCGCCGATCCCGTCGATCCCGACGGGCGCGCTGAGCCTCGACCTCGCGCTCGGCGGCCGCGGCCTTCCGCGCGGCCGCATCATCGAGATCTTCGGTCCCGAGTCGTCGGGCAAGACGACCCTCGCGCTCACGGTCGTCGCCAACGCGCAGAAGAACGGCGGCGTCGCTGCGTTCATCGACGCAGAGCATGCGCTCGACCCATCGTGGGCCAAGCGCATCGGCGTCAACCTC
>CAYMSD010000034.1:11179-31146 GCA_964393015.1 uncultured Klebsiella sp. | reverse complement strand
TGCCCGCATGCTTCAGCATGCGGAACGGGTGATGTCCGCCGTCGACTCCGACGATCGCCGTTCCGTGGACTTCGTCCACGGGCCCTCATGGTGTTGTGGCGCCTCTGCGTACGGAAGCTCGCAGCGCTATGACTCCCGACGTCCTCTGGGAGTGTGCCTGGCAGCCCGCCGTACGGCGTCGTGCGAGCGGAGCATACGCAGCCGAAAAGTCCCTCGGATTCATCACACTGAACTTGACAGTAGACGGGGTGGGGAACTTGTGACAGATCACGCGCACCCATGTCGCCATTGGTTGCGCCCACAACGAGCCCTTTGGAGCCACACTCGATGCGACTCCTCCACACCCGATACTTCATGGCCCTCCTCTGCATGCTGGCCGCGGGAACCTGGATCCTGCCGGTACCCACGCTGGCGGCTCCCACGCCGAGACCTGTGCCCTTCGGGATGCTCCCCGATGGGGACGATGCGGATCTTGCCGCTGCACTCGAGTTCCTCGACGCGCTCGAGGCCATGCGCCTTGCCGGCGAGCTTGACCGGCTCGCTTTCACCTTCACTGCTGCCGACCTCACGGGTGACGGGGTGGCTGACGCCATCGAGGTGCTCCCGCCGCAGAGGCTGGAGACCCCTGGGTTTGTGCGTGTCATCGACGGCGTGACTGGCGCGGAGCGCTACGCGCTGCAGTCCCCGGTTGGCGAGATGGGGTTTGGGGAACACATGGCGGTCGTCAGAGACTGTGACGGCGACACTCTCCCTGATGTAGTTGTTTGCCCATGGCTCGATGCGGCCGATGATCCCGCGTCGCCGCTGATGCAAATTCGTGTCCGAGTCTTCTCTGGTGGGAGCGGCGACCTTGTTGGCCTCCTGGAGACCACTCGTGCAGTCGGTTCCCCGGTCATGCTCAGCGACTTCACCGTCGTCGTCGCGGGCGACGCCAATCTCGACGGGGCCATTGATGTGGATGACATCATTATCGCAGGCGAAGCACTTGCGGCGGATGCGGCCCACGCTCCGACCGTCGATTGCAAGACGGACGACGCACTCACGGTCGAGGACTTCTCCGCCGTAGTCGATCGAGTCTTGGACGAGTCTCAGGCCCAGCGCGCAGCGCTGTGCTCGATGGCGCTTCGGAACATCGAGGTTGTCGTGCCCATCGCACCGCCCGGGAGCGAAATCGACCCAACCCAGATGGGTGGTGGGGGCGCTCCGTCAGGCGGTGGCGTCCCGCCTTGCGTCGTTCAGTGGCAACCCAGCTTCCAGTGCCTGCTGCAAGCCGCGCGACTCGGATACGACGTGTATCGGCTGACCCGAAACCTGATCGCGTGCTCTGGGCCACAGGCTCCGTTCTGCGTACTGCCGATCCTTTGCCAGCTTGTGAGCGTGATCAACCAGATTTTTCTGTTCGTTGATCAATGCATGACGAACGGCGCCTGCATTCCGGATTGGATGGTCGGAATCTCGCCCTCTTGGCATTGCTTGGCGCTATCTGCAACGGGGAGTTGAGGAGTTTGACCGAGTCCCAGCGGTCCGATGTTCTAAGACGGCTGCGCGAGCTCCGCCGATTGATCGCTTGACTCCCTGCGCGGTTGGGACTATCACCTTCGGCGGCGCCTAGAGAGACTGAGATGCCCGACGCGTCCGTCAAGTTCGCCATCTGGATGCTGATAGCCGGCGGAGTTCTGGAGTTCGCGCTTCCAACCCGCGCCTGGGTTGATGAGCATCTCCGTCCATCGCGCGCGCGCAGCGTGGCGTTGCGTCTCGCACGCTGGCTGCCACGCATCGCGTACGGATGCGGGCTGACGGCACTCGTGTGGGGGCTGCTCTGGTAGCTCCGGACCCCAGCGAACCGAGGGATCCATGACGCGATCTATGCCATAGCCCTGCTCGTGGTTTCTGCCTGCCTCATGGCAAGCAAGGAGTCGACCCGGCTGCCTACGACGGGGGACCTCGGCCTGTCGGGTTGCTGCCGCGCGAGAGAATCCTGCCCTTTCTTTTGTCCATTCTCGGCTTCGTGGTCGCGCGCTGGCTCCTGTCGTGACGAAGACCATGCCGATGGGTGTTCCGCGCATCGCGCGGTGATGTGCCGGTGAATTCGGAGTCGAGGCCGTCGTTGCGACACACCGCGTCGCTGACGCGGGGCAACCAAGCTCGACAGCTGTGCGAGTTTCTCGACTCAGCCGTGCGACACGCAGGTATGGGTGCCCGCATGCTTCAGCATGCGGAACGGGTGATGTCCGCCGTCGACTCCGACGCGAACGGTTCCGTGGACTTCGTCCACGGGCACCCTTGGTTGTCGTAGCACCAAAGGGAGCGGCCGCAGCCGCGACCGCTCAAGCCTCGGGTGCCCTTGGACGAAGTCCAAGGAACGGGTGATTTCCGCCGCCGACTCAGACGGCTGTAGCCCCCGCCAGAGGGAGCCGCCGCAGCGGCGACCGCTACTTGTACGAACTCATCGGCTCGCATGCGCACACGAGGTTGCGGTCGCCGTAGGGGTTGTCCACGCGGCCGACCGCGGGCCAGAACTTGAAGTCCCTGAGCCACGGTGCGGGGTACGCCGCCTCCTCGCGGCTGTACTTGTGCGTCCATTCGCTCGCGGTCACTGCGGCGGCGGTGTGCGGCGCGTTCTTCAGCACATTGTCGACCTTGTCGGCGCGGCCTTCCTCGATCGCGCGGATCTCCGCGCGGATCGCGATGAGCGCATCGCAGAAGCGGTCGAGCTCGGCCTTCGACTCGCTCTCGGTCGGCTCGATCATGAGCGTGCCCGCGACGGGCCACGACATCGTCGGCGCGTGGAAGCCGTAGTCCATCATGCGCTTCGCGATGTCGTCGATCTTGATGCCCGCCGACTTGTCGAACGGCCGCATGTCGAGGATGAACTCGTGCGCGCAGAGCCCGTGCTTGTTGGTGTAGAGCACGCTGAAGTGCGGCTTGAGGCGCTTCGCCATGTAGTTCGCGTTCAGGATCGCGACCTCGGTCGACGCGCGCAGCCCCTTCGCGCCCATCATCGCGATGTACATCCACGAGATGAGGAGGATCGACGCGCTGCCGTAGGGCGCGGCCGAGATCGGGCCGATCGCGTGGCGGCCAGCCGAATCGGGGCGCATCACCGGGTGACCCGGGAGGAAGTCCTTCAGGTGCGCCGCGACGCCGATCGGGCCCATGCCGGGTCCGCCGCCGCCGTGCGGGATGCAGAAGGTCTTGTGCAGGTTGAGGTGGCACACATCGGCGCCGATGTGGCCAGGGCTCGTGAGGCCGACCTGCGCGTTCATGTTCGCGCCGTCCATGTAGACCTGTCCGCCGTGCTGGTGCACGATCGCGCAGGCCTCCTTGATGCCCTCCTCGAAGACGCCGTGCGTCGACGGGTAGGTGATCATCAGCGCGCCGAGGTTCTTCGAGTGTTCCTCGGCCTTCTTGCGGAGGTCGGCGAGGTCGATGTTGCCCTCGCCGTCGCACTCGATCGGAACGACCTTCATGCCTGCGACGACCGCAGTCGCGGGGTTCGTGCCGTGCGCAGAGGTCGGGATGAGGCACACATCGCGGTGCGCCTCGCCGCGGTGCTCGTGGTACGCGCGGATGACGAGCATGCCCGCGTACTCGCCCTGCGAGCCCGCGTTCGGCTGCAGGCTCATCGCGGCGAAGCCGGTCGCCTCGCACAGCCAGTTCTCGAGCGTGCGGAACATCTCGGCGTAGCCGAGCCACTGGTCGCGCGGCGCGAACGGGTGGATCTGGCCGAACTCGGGCCAGGTCACGGGGATCATCTCGCTCGTCGAGTTGAGCTTCATCGTGCACGAGCCGAGCGTGATCATCGAGTGGACGAGGCTCAGGTCCTTCGACACGAGCTTGTTGATGTAGCGCAGCATCTCGTGCTCGCCGTGGTAGCGGTTGAACACCTCGTGCTGCATGAAGGGCGCGTTGCGCGCAAACGCAGCGGGGATGCAGCCCGCCGCAGCCTCGACGCTCGCGGCGGTGACGGACTTCTTGCCGCCCGCGAACACCTCGAGGAGCGTGTCGATCTCCGCGAGCGTGGTCGCCTCGTCGAGCGTCACGCCGAGCGTGCCGTCGCCGTACGAGCGCAGGTTGATCGAGCGCGCCGCGGCGGTCGCGAGCACATCGTTCGTCGAGATGCCGCCGCCGAGCTTCACGCGCAGCGTGTCGAAGAACGCGCCGTTCCCGCAGTCGTGGCCGAGCTTCGCGAGCCCCCGCGCGAGCGTGAGCGTGAGGCGGTGCACGCGGTCGGCGATCTTCGCGAGGCCCTGCGGTCCGTGGTAGACGCCGTACATGCCCGCCATGACCGCCAGCAGCACCTGCGCGGTGCAGATGTTCGAGGTCGCCTTGTCGCGGCGGATGTGCTGCTCGCGCGTCTGGATCGCCATGCGGAGCGCGCGGTTGCCGTGCGAATCGCGCGACACGCCGATGATGCGGCCCGGAAGCTTGCGGACATACGCCTCGCTCGTCGCGATGAACGCTGCGTGCGGACCGCCGAAACCCATCGGCACGCCGAAGCGCTGGGCACTGCCGACGGCGATGTCGGCGCCCCACGACGCGGGCGACGCGAGGGCGACGAGCGCGAGCGGGTCGCACGCGGCGACGACGAGTGAACCCTTCGCGTGCGCCTTCTCGGCGAGGCCCTTGTAGCACTCGACGCGGCCGTCGGTGGTCGGGTACTGGACGAGCGCGCCGCAGAACTCCTCGGTGGGCTCGAACCTCGACGGATTGCCGATCACGATCTGGATGCCCAGCCACTTCGCGCGCATCTCGACGACCGCGATCGTCTGCGGGTGGCAGTCCTCGGCCACGAAGAACTTCTGGCGGTTCTCGCCCGTGATCGAGTGGCACATGTTCATCGCCTCTGCGGCGGCGGTGCCTTCGTCAAGGAGCGACGCGCCCGCGAGCGGCAGGCCCGTGAGCTCGGAGATCATGGTCTGGAAGTTGAGGAGCGCCTCGAGGCGGCCCTGCGCGACCTCGGCCTGGTACGGCGTGTAGGCCGTGTACCACTGCGGGTTCTCGAGGATGTTGCGCAGGATCACGCCCGGCACGATCGTGTCGACATAGCCCATGCCGATGTACGAGCGGAACACCTTGTTGCGGCGGGCAAGCGACTTCAGCGCGCCGAGTGTCTCGGCCTCGCCGCGCTCCTCGTGGGCGCCCGTGCGGGTCGGGTCGTCGATCATCATCTCGCGGCCGAGACGAATCGTCGACGGGACGGCCGCGGCGATGAAGTCGGTCATCGAGCCGTAGCCGCAGACGCCGAGCATGTCGGCAGTCTCGGCCGCCGTGTGCGGGACATGGCGACGGTAGAAGGTGTCCGTCGGGCCGAGGGTGGTGGCGGGGACGGTCGAGGTCGGGGCGGTCGTCACGGTGGTCATCGCTGTGGAGGTCTGGTTGCCGTCACGGTCGGGCGCTCGCGCGGCCACGGGGCGTGCGCGAAGGGGGCGAGTATAGGTGGAAGCGGGGGCCATTCGAACTGCGTTCAGGAGCGCGCTGCTACGCTTTGCGTCATGCGCCTCGAATCGAGCCCTGACACCCGCAGTCCCCGCCCGATCAACCTGACCGCCTCTCCCGCCGCGCGGCCGCTCGCCGCGCGACGCTTCTGGGAGTTCCCGACCCTCGCAGCGACGCTTGCGACCGCCGCATTCGCCGTCTTCTCGGCCTGCAGCACGGCGCCCGCGCCGACCGCAGAGGGCCAGGACGGCGGCGCGACGGCGACTGCCACCGCCACCGCCACCGAGTCGTCCGCCGCCTCCGCACCCGCAGGATCCGCGCCCGCAGCCTTCTCGCCGCGGCCTGGAACCGCCGCGTCCGCAACACCCGCACGCACGGCGCGCGGCGGCCTCTTCGGCGACCGCACGCAGCCGGGCCTCGGCACGCCGACACCCGCCGAGAAGTCGTCGATCTCGCGCGGCAAGGGCTCGATCGTCGTCGGAAGCGTCAATGTCTACACCTTCAATCCACCCGAGTCGTTCACGCCCGTCGACCCCGCGACGACCTCGCTCGCGCAGGTGCTCGCGGACATGGGCGAGGAGTCGATCGAGTGGTACCAGCATGTGATGACGCTCTCGAACCCGTGGTTCGAGGGCCGCGTGCCCGGCTCCGAAGGCATCGAGCACGCCGCGAACTACCTTGAGTTCTGGATGACGCGCATCGGCCTCGAGCCTGCGTTCGCGGCCGCGGCCCCGTCGGGCGACGCCGCGTCGGGCGCTGCGCCCGCGAACCCGTGGCGCCAGCCGTTCGACCTCCCGGGCCGCGAGCGGCGCGTGAACGGCGGCACGCTCGGCATCGGTGGCGAGCCGGTCGACGCGAGCCTCGCGCGGCCCATGCAGAACACGGGCGGCGGCGAGATGGTGGGGCCGATCGCATTCGTGGGCTACGGCATCGAGTCGGGCAAGGACGGCTACTCGAGCTTCGCGGCGGACCAGCGCCTCGACGGGCGCATCGCCATCGTGATGCGCGGCGAGCCGCTCGACGCGGAGGGGAAGTCGGCGTGGGGCGGTGCGCGCATGACGAGCGCCTCGAGCCTCGCGGCGAAGTTCGACGCCATCAAGCGCCGCGGCGCGAACGGCATCATCCTCACCGACGCGCCCGGTTTCACAGGAAAGCGCGCGGATCTGTCGGCCATGAGCGCGGAAGCGCTCGGCGGCTGGATCGGCGTCCCCGTCTTCCACGCGGAGAACGAGGTCGTCGACCGCATCATGCGCGCCGCCGACCCAGAGGGGCGCGACCTCGCCGCGCTGCGCGCGGTCGCGGATCTTCCCGCGCAGTCGGGCGCGATCCTCGGTCGCGAGGACGCGACCGTGCACCTCAAGGCGAGCGTCGGCATGGATGGAATCGTCGCCCACAATGTCGGCGGCGTGCTGCGCGGTCGCGGCGTGCTGGCGAACGAGTGGATCGTGATCGGCGCGCACTACGACCATGTCGGCTACGGCGCCTACGGCGCGGACCCGAAGAACCGCGGCAAGGTCCACCCGGGCGCCGACGACAACGCAAGCGGCACGGCAGCGCTCCTGATGGCCGCGAAGCGCCTGAAGGAGGCGTACGGCGCAGCGCCCGCCGACCAGGAGCTGCGGAGCGTGCTGTTCCTCGCCTTCGACGCGGAGGAGATGGGCCTGAACGGCGCGCGGCACTTCGTGCGCAACGCGTCGATTCCCGCCGACAAGGTCGATGTCATGCTCAACATGGACATGGTCGGGCGCATCCGCGACGGCACGCTCGTCGTCGGCGGCGTCGAGAGCGCGGTCGGCTTCCGCGACGCGCTCGAGCCGATGTTCGTCGACAGCGGGCTCAAGATCTTCGCGGATCCAAGCGGCCGCGCGCCGAGCGACCACGCGCCCTTCTTCGGCGCGGGCATTCCCGTCCTCTTCTTCTTCGGCGGCGTGCACGACATCTATCACCAGCCAGGCGACCAGGGCTACACCGTCGACCCGCGCGGCATCCCCGCGCTTCTCGACCTCGTCGAGCGCATCGCATGGTGGCGCGCGACGAGCGCGGAGATGCTGGAGTTCTCGGGGCCGAACGCGCGCCCGCGCGCAGCGGCGCCTGCGCCCGCACCCGTCGTCGTCGACACGGCGCCTGGCGGCAACGACCGCGGCTATGCGCCCGTGCGGCTCGGCATCCAGCCTGCGATGGCAGAGGACGGCGAGTCGGGAATCCTCGTCGAGAGCGTGAGCCCCGGGACGAGCGCCGCGGACGGCGGCATCAAGCCGGGCGACATCCTGCTGAAGTGGAACGGCGACTCGCTCGGCTCGATCCAGGACATGATGGCGAAGCTGCGTGCATCGCGGCCGGGCGATGTGGCGAAGCTCACGGTCTTCCGCGACGGCAAGGAGACCGTGCTCGATGTCGAGCTCAAGGCCTCGACCGCGCCGCGCAGGCCGCAGGACGACTGACGCCATGCAGCACACCAGAAGCACCACGACCGCCGCGCTCCTTGGGGGCGCGGCGTTTTCCTGCACCCTCTTCCTCTTCCCCTTCCCCTTCCTCTTCCCCTTCCTCGCCGCCTGCGACCGCGCGGAGAAGGCGCCGCCGGCGCCCGAGTCGCCCGCAGTCGCGCCAGCGCCAGTTCCGGCACCGGAGCCGTCGCCAGCGCCCGGCGCCGAGACGCGCCGCGGCGTCGTCCCGCAGCCGCGCGAGACGCCTGCTCCCGCGCCCGCCGACGCGAACCCCGCGCGCGCGAAGTACGACTTCGCGCAGCTCTACGGCACCTGCGAACCCGGCGAAGGCGGCAGCGGCCGCACCTACATGGGCCGCGAGATCTCCGAGGTGATGGGCCATTTCGGCGTCGGCTGGCTCGAGCGCCCAGAGCGCGAGCGCGAGGAGCGCACGGATCTCCTCGTGAACGCGCTCAAGCTGAAGCCGACCGACGCCGTCGCCGACATCGGCGCGGGCAGCGGCTACTTCACGATGCGCATGGCGCCGATGGTGCCCGAGGGCGTCGTCTATGCGACCGACATCCAGCAGGAGATGCTCGACATCGTCGTCGAGCGCGCGCTCGAGGACGAGGCGTGGAATGTCATGCCCGTCCTCGGCGAGATCGACCACTGCGGGCTCGAGCCCGGCTCGATCGATGTCGCGCTTTTCGTCGACGCGTACCACGAGTTCTCGCATCCGCGCGAGATGATGGAGTCGCTGCTCGACGCGCTGAAGCCGGGCGGCCGCGTGATCCTCGTCGAGTACCGCCTCGAGGACCCGAGCGTTCCGATCAAGGAACGGCACAAGATGAGCGAGGCGCAGGCGAAGCTCGAGATGGCCGCTGTCGGCGACGCCGCGCGCGGCGGCTTCGAGTTCGTCGAGAACATCTCCGTGCTGCCGCAGCAGCACCTGATGGTGTTCAGGCGGCGATGACGCTGCGAGCTCGCCTCACGGGGGCGAAAGCGTGTCGCGGCCGCGGATGCCCGAGGCGGTGAGGTAGTGCGCCGAGGTCTTCACGAGGAAGTCGTCGGAGAGGTCGCCGAAGAAGCCGAGCTGCCCGAGCGGCGAACTGCGGATCCAGAGCCGCGCAGGCGCATTGGTGCCGGGCACGCGTGCGCGCGCCTCGGAGTCCATCGCCTCCGCCGTCGTGAAGAGCCGTACCGAGCCGTCGAAGAACGCCGCGTAGCCGCGTGCCCGGAACGAGTGGTTCCACTGGTACGGGGTGCGTCCGTCCGGCACCAGCGGGTTCATCCCGAGGAAGGGCTCCATGCAGTGGCGCTCAAGCAAGCGCGTCTTGAGCGACGGATGCAGGCACTGTGCGTTCGACGGCGACCTGTAGCCCTCGCCGTTCGCGACCGTGTTCGGGTTCCGCCACATCGGCCACGCGGGATTGGTTCCCTCACCGAGGACGCGGGGGTCGAACATGGCCGCGGGCGAGTAGTCGTAGGTCGAGTTGACGATGCCGCTCTGCGCGTCCTGCTCGAAGTCACGGCCCTGGTTGATCCAGCGCTGCACCTTGCGCGTCATCGCGGGGTCGTCGGGCGCATAGAAGGTCTGGTCGTAGAAGCGGCCGCCGACATAGGTGTTGAACTGCCGCACGTTCGTCCAGCGGAACGAGCCCTGGCCGCGGCTCAGCCCCGAGAAGTTGAGCGGGATCTGGAACGCTCCGCCGTCGGCGGAGCCCTCGCACGAGCCCGTGCCGTGCCCGAGGACCGTGGTCTGTCCGCTTGCGCTCGTGCCGAGCGTCATGGGCGGAACGCAGCCGTTCGCGGCCTGGTAGGCGGCGAAGTCGCCGCCGAAGAGACCGAGGCCGTCTGGGCACGCCGTGAACTGCCTGCCGTCGAAGTCGGCCGCGTAGGCGGCGTGCGCGGCGGCGATCGTCATCAGCTGCGCCTGCGACTGTTTGCGCATCGCGCTGCAGCCGACGCGGCGGAAGACGGGCACCGTGATCGATGTCGCGACCGCGACGACCGCCGCAACCGCAGCCGCCTCCGTGAGCGTGAAGCCTCGGCGCGAACCGAAGCGTGAATGGAGTCGTGTGTTCTTCATGGCGTTGTCCCTTTCATTCGCGCGTGAGGAGATCGCGACCGAGGATGCCGTTCGTGGTGAGGATGTGGAAGCTCGTGCGCGCGCCGTCGACCGAGCCCGTCGGCCGCCATCCGTCCGCGCCGAAGGGCGTGTCGTCCGACCAGAGGCCGTCGCCCGACTTGCTGCCTTCGCGCACGATGATGTCGTCGGCCTCGGCCTTCGCCATCGTGACCGTCTGCACGCTGCCGTCGAAGAAGAGCGTGAAGGGAGAGCTCTTGCGGCCCGCGTTGAAGGCGAGGCCTTCGTCGGGCGCGCCGCGGTACCAGCCGTACTCGCACATGCGCGTCTTGAGCGACGGGTAGGCGCATTGCGACACCGCCGGCGATCTGTAGCTGTCCGCGAACGACGCGGGTGCCTGGAATCCGCCGTCGGCGCGCGCGCGGAGGACGCCCGGGTTCAGCATCGCGGCGGGCGAGAAGCAGTAGCTCGAGTCTGCGTATCCGCCGGGAATGCCGGGCGCGGGGTAGGTGAACTCGCTCGGCGCGGTCGCGAGCGCGGGGACGCCCGCGTAGGTCGGGTCGTCCTCTGCGTAGAACTCGGGCGAGTAGAAGTTCTTCGCGAGGTACTCGCGGAGGCCGACGGCGTTTGGCATGCGGAAGAAGCCATACCCAGCGGACGAGCCGGAGAAGTTGATGGGCCTGTACACATCCCAGTTGCCGATGCTGCCTGATAAGCCCGAGCTTCCGCAGAACCCGCCCAAGCCGAGGAAGTAGCCCCAGATCGCGCCGTTTGCGTCCCAACCGAGATACAGCGGCCTCGGACACCATGCCGAGGAGACGAAGGTGGCTCCGTTGTCGCCATACTCCCCCGCGTTCGCGGGCATCACGCCGAACTGCCTTCCCGCGAAGTCGTTCGCGTAGCAGTCGTTCGCCTGCGCGAGCTCTGCGAGCTTGAACTGCGAGTCGAGCCCGCCGCCGCGCATCGGCATGGTGACGGCGACGCACGCGATCACGGCGACCGCTGATAGCCCGAACAGGACATCGACCCTCGAGATGCCGCGCGCGGCCTGCGGGCGGGAGAGGCGGCCCGATGTCCGTGGTCGCGGCGAACTCGGTGCGGTTGGGCCCGACGGGGACGGTGCGTGCGACGATGGTGCAAGTGACAGCGACATGCTCGGACTCCTTTGTCAGGACGAAGCAGGGAGCGCCGCACGCGTGCTGGGCCGCGCCGCTTCATCGTCAACGATGGACAGCATCCACGACGAGGAAAGGAGCAACGGCCGCGCACATCACGGACGGCGAACGATGGGATGAAACCGCTGGCGCGGCGCCGAATCGGGCGAAAGAGAAATGGTCGTCCCCGTGCGGTCGTACAACGCGCACGGGGGTGTGACACAAATCTCGGAAAAGTCAACCACCGATGTGCACAGAGTTTCACATCGGTCGAGCCGCCGTCTTCACGACACGCGGCCTCGACCGCGCTTCTACGCACGGGCCTGCGCGGTATTGACGCGCGCAGGAAGATTCGCGCATTTCCATCGGCAGCCCCGCGCATGGTGTCCCGCGACGGGCCTCGACCAACCAGATCGCCCGTCGACGCACAGGCTCGCGTGCTGGCCCGGCGAGCGGCGGCCGCGGTCCACTGCACGGAACGACTACACGGAACAGCTACACAGAATCATGCAGCCCGCGCGCTCCACGGCGAAGCGGTATGCGGTCGCAAGCCCTTGCGCTTGCGCCACATCAGGCGAATCGGGGCGGCCGGATTTGAACCGACGACTTCCTGCTCCCAAAGCAGGCGCTCTACCAAGCTGAGCTACGCCCCGCGAAGGGAACAGTGTACCGCGTGCGGCGCGCGATTTCCCGTCAGCGCGCAGGTGTGGCTTCGTCAGTCGCCCGTGTTGCCCGTGCCGCCCGTCGCACCCGCGTCGCCTTGCGCGCCACCGCGCGCGCTCGGCGACTCGGGATGGCCGTAGTCGGACGGGATCGAGTAGGGGTGGCTGCCCACGACGAAGTCGTCGGGCGTGTCCCACGCGCCGTCTGGCCCCGCGCTCCAGACGAAGGTGACCTCGCCCTTTGCCGCCGCGCCGTTCGCGTCGCGAAGCGCTTCGCGCGTGATGCGGAACGGGCGGTTCCACGCATCGCGGAGGTCTTCCGCCAGCCGCGGGTCGACGAAGCGCATCAGTTCGTCGTAGTCCTTCGGCAGCGTGCCGCGCTGTCGCTCGAAGTTCTGCACGGCGACGGCCACCTCGGCTCCGATCGCGTTCGAGATGAGCGCGCCTTTGTCCGCGAAGCGCGGGTCGTCGTCGACGCTCGTGGCGTTCGCCTCGCGCGCCGCCCTTCCGATCGCGGGAAGGACGAGCGCCGCCGCGACGAGCACCCACAGCGCCACCCCGAGGATCGACACCACCATCGCGACGATGGCGAGCCCGCGCGCGCCCTTCGCCAGCGCGAACACGCCGCAGACGAGCCCCGCGAGGAGCGCAGGCGGGAACAGGATGCCGACTGCGCTGCACACGACCGCGACGATCGCGAGCGTGCGGCCGTCGGTCGCGGTCGTCTGCGGAGAGTGGCCGAAAGAGTGGCGTGCGGTTGACATTCAGGGAAGTCTACAGTTTCGCTACGCTTTCCGAATGCCTGAACCTCGCGAAGCCCTCACGCGCGCCGCCACGCCTGCCACACCGCTTGCGACGAGGCGCGACGCGCTCGTCTCCCTTGCCGCGCTTGGTGCCGCGAGCGTCGCCGTGGGTGCGCCTGAGGCGCTGCGCGCGGCGGGCGAGGTAGCCGCGCCCGCGCCCGCCTCAGGCTCGATCTCCGCAGATACGATCGCGGAGGCGGAGAAGCTCGCGGGAATCGCCTTCACCGAGCGCGAACGCGCGCAGATGGCGAAGTCGATCGCGGGGCAGATCGAGACCTTCCGCGCGCGTGCGCCGTTCGGAGCGCTCGACAACCAGCTCGCGCCCGCGCAGGTCTTCCGAGTCCTTCTCCCGGGCGAATCGGTCGACGCGCGCGTCGAGGGCGCTGGCGCGGACGGGGCGGATGAGGCGGACGGGGCGGACGGGGCGGATGAGGCGGATGAGGCGCCCGCGGCGGCCGCCGTCGATCCCGCGGCGCCAGCATCCGACGCAGACCTCGACTTCGCGACGGTCGAGACACTCGGCCGCTGGCTGCGCGCAGGCGCCGTCACCTCGCGCAGGCTCGTCGAGCGCTCGATCGCGCGGCTCAAGAAGGCCGATCCGACGCTCCGCTGCGTGATCACGCTCATCGAAGGCCCCGCGCTTGCTGAGGCAGATGCGCGGGACGCCGAGGCGCGCGCTGGCGCGTGGCGCGGGCCGCTCCATGGCATTCCCTACGGCCTCAAGGACCTCTTCGACACCGCGGGCATCGCCACGACCTGGGGCGCTGAGCCGTGGCGCGACCGCGTTCCCGCAGGCGACGCCACCGTCGTCGCGCGCCTTCGCGAGGCGGGCGCCGTGTGCGTGGCCAAGACGGCGGTCGGCGCGCTCGCCTACGGCGACATCTGGTTCGGCGGCACCTGCCGCAACCCGTGGAACCCAGAGCAGGGGTCGTCTGGCTCGAGCGCGGGCAGCGCGTCGGCGGTCGCGGCGGGCTGCGTGCCGTTTGCGATCGGCACCGAGACCCTTGGCTCGATCGTGAGCCCGAGCGTCCGCTGCGGCACGACGGGACTGCGCCCGACCTTTGGCCGCGTGCCGCGCGACGGCTGCATGGCGCTCTGCTGGTCGTGGGACAAGGTCGGCCCGATCGCGCGTTCGGTCGTCGACACGGGGCTCGTCCTCGCCGCGATCAACGGGGCAAGCGCGGCCGATGCGTCGAGCGTGAGCGTTCCGTTCACGGCGCCCGCCGCTGCGGCGGTCGGCGCTGGCGCGGCCCGTCTGCGCCTCGCCTACGACCCGCGCTGGTTCGCCGGGCCGATGGCGCCGCATGCGGAGGCGCTCGAGGCCGCCAAGGCCGAAGGCATGGAGCTCGTCGAGCGCATGGTCACGCCGCCTGCGGATCCGTCGCTTCTCGTCACGAGCCTGATGGCGGAGGCGGCCGCCTCGTTCGAGGAGATGACCCGCAGCGGGGCCGACGACCAGCTCTCGTGGCAGGCGGACGAGGCGTGGCCGAACTCGTTCCGCCAGTCGTGGTTCGTGCCCGCCATCGAGCTCGTGCAGGCCGAGCGCCTGCGCCGCGTCTTCATGCAGTGGATGCGCGGCGTGCTCGACGAGGTCGACGCGCTCATCCTGCCGCCCTTCGCGGGAGGCATGCTCGTCGTCGGCAATGCGACGGGGCATCCGTCGCTCTGCCTCCGCAGCGGGTTCGCGGAGGATGGGGGCCGCGTCGAGCCGAGGTCGATCACCCTCATCGGGCGCCCGTTCGACGAAGCCGCGCTGGTCCGCGCGGGGGCCGCGCTCGAATCGCGGCTTGCGGTCGCCGCGCGGCGGCCGCAAATGCCGTGGCTTGCCTGACTTGCGCGGCCCGCACGAGCCCCGAGCCCTGTGGTATCCTCCGCCGTCCGATGCTGGCCGCCTCCGACCTCCTCAGCTACTTCCCCGTGGTCGTCATCACCTCGATGTCGATCATCTTCGTCGTCGCCAACATCGTGCTCAGCACGGTGCTCGGCCCGCGCGCGGAAGGCGCCATCAAGGGCACGACCTACGAAGCGGGCATGGACCCGATCGGCACCACGCGGAAGCGCTTCAACGTGCGCTTCTACATGATGGCGGTCACCTTCCTGCTCTTCGATGTCGAGATCATCTTCCTCTACCCGTGGGCCGTGAGCTACTCGCAGCTCGACCCGGGCAGCCCCGAGGCGCAGCTCTACCTCGGCCGGATCCTCTTCTTCCTCGCGACGAGCGTCATCGCGTACATCTACGCGTGGAAGAAGGGCGTCTTCCGCTGGGATTGAGCCGTGCGCGAGCCCGCGGCCGTCAGCCCGCCGCCGCCGCACGACCCGCCGTCGTCACCGAAGCCTCGAACACACGCCCGCGCCGAACGCGGCGGATGAGGATGTCCGCGCCGTTGTGACGGATCGTCTGCCCGCCCGTAGGTGGCTGCCCGATCTGCTCCTCGAGCCACGCCGCCAGCGTCATCGGGCCAGGCGGCATCATGCCGCCGAGCGCGGCGGACACCTCGTTCATGCTCACGCCGCCGCCGAACATGAAGGTGCCGCCGCTCAGCGCGTGCACCGACTTCGGCAGGCGGTCGAACTCGTCGCCGATCTCGCCGACGAGCTCCTTCATCAGGTCCTCGAGGGTCACGAGGCCGAGCGAGCGGCCCTCGGAGTCGCGCACGATCGCGATGTGCTTGTGCTCGTCGAGGAAGACCTGCATGAGCTCGGTCGCGGGGCGGTCGGGCGCCACGAAGTGCACGGGGCGGATGATGCCGTTCAGGCTCGGGTCCGCGGGATTCGTGCTCATGAAGTAGATCATCTCCTTGAAGTTCACATACCCCGCCACGCGGTCGCGGTCGCCGTCCTCGCAGACGGGGAAGCGCGTGTGCGCGTCGAGGTGCGCCGCGATGATCGCCTTCGAGAGGCTCTGCGCGGTCGAGAGCGTGACCACCTGCGCCATCGGGATCATGACCTCGCGCACCGTGCGCTCGGAGAGGCGCGCCGCGCCGCGGATGATGCGCTCCTGCCGCGAGTCGATGTCCTTCGACATGCGCGCCATCGCGGCGAGCGCGGAGATCTCCTCGCGCACGGCGCGGGCCGAGCGCTCCGACTTCCCGATCTCGAACGGCTTGTTGAAGAAGTGCATCACCTTGATGAGCGGCTCGGCGACGCGCGTGGCCACCGAGAGCGGCACCGCGAGGAGCGGCGCGAGCTGCCGGTTGAACTGGACGCCGAGCGTCTTCGGCACGATCTCGGTGAACTGCAGCATGGCGATCGTGAGGATGATCGAGAACACCCAGATCCACTCGTCGCCGTAGAGCTCGTCGAACTGGGCGCCCGCGACCGTCGCGCCGATCGTGTGCGCGGTGGTGTTGAGGAGGAGGATCACCGCGATCGGACGGTCGATGCGCGCCTTGAAGTCGCGCCAGATCGTGCCGAGAAGCGGGCGCTTCTCGGAGAGATCGGCCACCTGGCTCGGCGTCAGGCTCAGGAGCGTCGCCTCCGCGAGCGAGCAGATGAAGGACACCGTGAGCGCGACGCCGACGCTGATCAGAAGGATCGTCATGACGGCGGCGATCGTAGGCGATGGGCACGGGGCGTGCAGCCACGCGACGCTGGCGCTCAGTCGCCGTCGGCCTCGTCGCCGACGAGGCCCGCGACCGTCGCCTCCTCGGCCGTGTCCGCGAGATGCAGAAGCTCGCGCTCGCGGTCGGCCGCGAACTGGTTCGTGTAGAGCTCCCAGTAGCGGCCGCGCCTCGCGAGAAGTTCCGCATGAGCGCCTTGCTCCGCGATGCGGCCCTTCTCGATCACGAGGATCGCATCGGCGCGGCGGATCGTCGACAGGCGATGCGCGACGACGAACGAGATGCGGCCCTTCAGCACCTCGTCGACGCCTTCCTGCACGAGGCGTTCGGTGGCGGTGTCGATCGAGCTCGTCGCCTCGTCCATCACGAGGATGTCGGGGTCGCGCAGCACGGCGCGCGCAAGCGCGACCAGCTGGCGCTGCCCGGTCGAGAGCCGCTCGCCGCCCTCGCCGACCTCGGTGTCGTAGCCCTTCTCGAGCCCGACGATGAACTCGTGCGCCTTCACGCGCGCCGCGGCGCGCTCGACCTCCGCGTCGGTCGCCTCGAGGCGGCCGTAGCGGATGTTCTCGCGGACCGTGCCCGCGAAGAGGTGCGCGACCTGCGGGACGATCCCGATCCGCTCCGAGAGCCACGCGAGCGGGATGTCGCGGAGGTCGACGCCGTCGACGGCGATGCGTCCCGCGCGCGGCTCGTAGAAGCGCGTCGCGAGCGACACGATCGTGGTCTTGCCGCCGCCGGTCGAGCCGACGAGCGCGATGGTCTGGCCGCGACGCGCCTCGAGCGAGAAGCCGTCGAGGACAGGCACGCCTTCGCGGTACCAGAAGTCGACGGACTCGAACGCCATGCGCTCGATGCGCGCGGTGCGCGCGGGCGCCTGCACGCCGGCGCGGTCGGCGATCGCGGGCGCGGTCGCGAGCAGCGTCGCGATGCGCTCTGCCGCGCTCGACGCGCTGAGGATGTCGGCGAACCGCTGCGCGAGCTCCTGCACGGGCTGCGCGAAGAGCGCGGCGTACTGCATGAACGCGATGAGCGTCCCGAGCGTGATGCCTTCGGCCGAGAGCGCGTCGCCCGCGCCGCGCCAGAGGATGATCGCGCCCGCGCCCGCGGCCAGCGTGGCCATGAGCGGCACATAGACGCTCGAGAGGACCGCGCTCCGCATCGACCACTGGTTCATCTCGGTCGAGAGCTTCTGGAACTCGCCGAGGTTCGCCTCTTCGCGGGCGAGCGTCTTCGTCGTGCGCGCGCCGAGCAGCATCTCGCCGTACGACGCGGTCATGGCGCTCGAGAGCCTGCGCGCCTCGCGGCCCGCGCGCATCAGGAAGCGCTGGAAGACGGCGCAGACGACCGCCATCACCGGCACGACCGCGAGCGCCCAGAGCGCGAGCCGCGCATCGATCACGAACATGGTGACGGTGACGCCCGTGAGGATCGCCGTGCACCACGCGAAGTCGAGCATGCACCACGGCAGGATGCTCGAGACCTTCGTGCAGTCGGCGGTGAGGCGCGAGACGAGCCAGCCGGTCGGGCGCACATCGAAGTACGCGGGCTCGAGCGTCTGCAGCTTCGCGAAGGAGTCGCGGCGCAGTCGGTCCGCCGTGCGCGTGGCGACGCGCCCCGCGCTGTCGATGAAGAGCCACACGCCCGCCGCGAAGACGAGGAAGAGCGTGGCGTAGGTCACGAGAAGCGACGCGAGCCTCGCGTCGGCGCCCTTGTTCGCCTCGTCGATGATCGCGCGCACGAAGAGCGGCAGCGCCGTCTCGATCGCCGCGATCGCGACACCGCCGCCCACGAGCCCCGCGACGGCGCCGCGGTTCGCGAGCGCGCGCGAGACGATCGGCCTCCACACGCGCAGGCTGAAGCGCGCGCGCGCGTCGTCGGTCCGCTCGACCTCAGACATGCGCGGCCTCCATCGGCTCCGCGTCGCCCTCGGGTTCGCCCTCGGCCTGGATGCGCCAGAGCGTCGCATAGAGCCCGCGCTGCGCGACAAGCTCTGCGTGCGTGCCGCGCTGCGTGATGCGGCCCTCCTCGAGCACGATGATCTGGTCCGCGTCCATCACGGCCGAGAGGCGGTGCGAGACGATGATGCGCGTCTGCCCCGCGACGCGCGAGCGAAGGCCCTCGAGGATCGAGGTCTCCGTGTGCATGTCGACCGCGGAGAGCGCGTCGTCGAGGACGAGGAGCCGCGGCGCACGGACGAGCGCGCGCGCGATCGCCACGCGCTGGCGCTGACCGCCCGAGAGCGTGAGGCCCTTCTCGCCGACGACGGTGTCGTAGCCTTCGGGGAACCCGAGAATCGACTCGTGGATGCACGCGGTCTGCGTCGCCTGCTCGATGCCCGCGTCGTGCGCGGCGCCGGCGGTGAGGCCTGCGACGATGTTCTCGCGCAGCTTCCTCGAGTAGAGGAACGGCTGCTGCAGCACGGTGCCCGTCGCGCCGCGGATCGCGGCGCGCGGGATGCGCGCGAGCGGCTTGCCGTCGACTTGAATCGCGCCCACGGTCGGCTCGTGGAAGCGGAGCAGCAGCTGCACGATCGTGGTCTTGCCAGCGCCCGACGGGCCGACGATGCCGAGCGTCTGGCCAGGCTTCAGCTCGAAGCTCACGCCGTCGAGCACGGTCGGGCCCTTGCCGTGCGCGAACGACACGCCGTCGAAGCGGATCGCGAGGCCGTCGCCTTCGGTCGCGAGCGCAAGCGCGTCGGCCGAGGCTGGGTCGAGGTCGCGCTCCTCGGGCTTCGCGAGGATCTCGTCGAGCCGCACGACCGCGGCGAGCGCCTTGCCGCTCTCGACCGTCATGCGGCCGAGCATGCGCACGGGCCAGATGAACATGCCGACGACGGTGAGGAAGTAGAAGTAGCTGCCCGCGCCCATCGAGCCGCGCGAGACGAAGACGGCGCCGAGCGACACGACGATGACGAGCTGCAGGAAGCAGAGGAGGTCGGACGCCGACCAGAAGTTCGCGTAGTGGCGGAAGAGCGTGCGGTCGGCGTCGCGGAAGGCGGCCGAGCTCTGCGCGAAGCGCGCGTTCTCGAAGTCGGCGCGGCCGAACGCGCGCACGGTGCGGATTCCCGTGAGGTTCTCCTGCACATTCGCGGTCATCCTCGCCTCGGCCGCCTCCTTCACGCCGAAGTTCGGGCCCATGCGGCGGAAGTAGACCGCCGTGAACCAGAGGAGCGCGGGGATGCACACGACCGACGCGAGCGTCATGCGCCAGTCGAGCGACAGCATGATCGGCAGCGGGATCAGGAGCATGAGCACCGAGCGGCCGATCTCGGGCGCCTGGTTCGCGAGGAACATCCGCAGCGTCTCGATGTCGGAGGTGCACCGCTGCACGAGGTCGCCCGACGGAATGCCGTCGAGCGTGCTGCAGGGAAGCCGCTGCACATGGTCGTACATGCGGTCGCGCGTGCGTCGTGCGACGCGCTCGGCGGCGCCCGTCGCGAAGCGCGTCTTGATGTGCACGGCGAGGCCCGAGAGCGCCGCGAGCGAGATCATCGCGAGCGCAGGAATCCACAGCGCGTCGCGGACGCGGTCGGCGCCGCCGAGCGAGCCGATGAGCGCCCGCGAGATCGCGGACGGCTCGGCCGACGGATCGAGCACGAGGTCGAACACCGCCTTCGGCACGAGCGGGGCGGCGTAGAGCAGGCCCGCCGACCCGACGAGCGCGACCATCGCCGCGGCGAACGACCACCTCTCGTGCCCCGCGAGACGCCACACCGCGCGCAGCCCCTCGCGGGGCGAGGGTTGCGAAGGCTTGTCGGCTTCGGCGTTGCCCGCAGGCTCGGACATAAGCCGCGAGGATAGGCGAGCGGGCGCCATTTGTCCGCAGGCGGCGATCAGGCGG
>CAYMSD010000034.1:6452-11079 GCA_964393015.1 uncultured Klebsiella sp. | reverse complement strand
CAGGCGGCGATCAGGCGGAACCTAGTCCCGCAGTCGCAGGGTCTTCCGTTCGCCGAGCGCCGGCGGCGACGAAGCCGCGCCTGGCGCGCCGCCAGCGCCGAGCCAGGTCCGCGCGATGCCTCGGTTGGTGACGACCGTCAGCGCATCGCGCGCGTCGTCGAAGGCGACGGCAAGCGGCATGCCGTTCGGCCCGTCGAGGCGCGCGATCTTGAGGAGCGGCTCGAACCCGACGACGCGCACCGCGCCGTCGCGCGTGGCCACGAACAGCCGCTCCTCCGCCCTGTCGAGGCACAGGATCCCGCCGTTTCGTGCAAGAGGGTGCGTGCGGTCCTTCTCTCCATGCGCGCCGACGAAGAGCTTCCCCGTGACGCCGATCGAGTAGATGCGCCCATCCGCGCCGCGGAGCACGGCGTCGTCTGTCTCGGCGCCGCCGCCGATCGAGCGTCCTTCGCGGATCGCACCGTCCTGCGTGTCGAAGACGATGCGCGGCGCGTCGGGCAGCCGTCCTGCATAGGTGACGAGTTCGCCGCCGTCGAGGAAGACGATCCGCGAGACATAGCGCCTGTCGAGCGGCGTGCCCGACTCGGGCAGCGGGATCTCGCGCGACCATCGCACCGCGCCATCGTCGGCGGAGACCGCCGCGAGGGCATGGCGCTTGTCGCCGCACACGACGAGCGTGCCGTCGGGCGACGCCGCGAGCGCCCACATCGAGCGGGGGAACACCTTGGTTCGCCAGGCCTCGGTGGCCACGCCGTCGCGCAGGCGATGGAGATGAAGCACGCCGTCCACATCGCCGATCGCGATCCACTCGGCGGTGCGCGCGATGCGAACGGCGCGCAGCGGTCCGGTGCCGAGCCGCCGCACGGCGCCCGTGCGCGCGTCGAACTCGACGATCGCGCCGTCAGACCCGATCAGCGTCGATGAACCGGCGGCAGGCCCTGCGGTCGCGGCGACAGCGTCGCCGTGGACCTGCGCATCGCGCACGGCCGCCTCGGAGCCGACGAGCCATGCGCCGAGGAACTCCTGCACGGGCGACTGCGCCGAGATTCCCGCTAAGGAAGGCATGATGCGGCCCACGATGCGCGAGCCGTCCCGCGTGAAGTCGATTCCCCACACATGGGCGACGGTTCCGCTGAGGCGTCGCGTGAGCGCGAGCGTGTCGACATCGACGAGGCGGATCTCGTTCGCCCAGCTGCTCGCGGCCGCGGTCCTGTTGTCGGGCGAGATCGCGAGCATGAAGACGCTTCCGCCCGCGAGATGCGCCTCCGCCACGACGGCGCCCGTCGCAGGGTCGTGCCGCGTGATCCGCTCGTCGCGCCACGCGACGAGCACCACGGATCCGTCGGGCGACACAGCGGGCGCGCGCGAGGTGAGCGGCTGCGGCGCGGTGCGCCAGCGCTCGCGCACGGCCGGCGCGTCTGGGTCGATGTCGACCATGCGCAGCGAGCCGTCCATCAGCGTCAGGAGCGCGCTGCGGCCATCCTTCGCGATCGTGACATCGAGGATCTCCGCGCTCCCCGCGTCGCATCGCGCCACGGTGCGCGCCGTGTCGGGGTCGACGAGCGACACGGAACTGTCGAGCATGGCGCACGCGACGAGCGCCCCCGACGGGCGGGCGCGCATCGCGTCGCGCGCGATGCGCGTCAGCGAGCCGTCGCGCCTGTCGATCGCGAGCACATCGAGTTCGTGCGTGGCGACGAAGATGCGCGTTCCATCGGCGGAGCCCGCGACGGAGAGCAGGTACGCGCCCTCCGTCCGCGCGAACGCGCCGCGCAGGTCGTACTCGACGGGTGGCCGTGAGCCCGTGCGGTCGGCGACGAGGACGAACCCGCCCGTGACGCCGCCCACCACCTCGCCCGTCGCGTCGATCGAATCGACGGAGAGGATCTCGGTCGACGAGCCCGCATAGAGCTCGTGGTTGTCGACGCGCGAGCGCAGGTGACGCCACTCCCATCCGCGCAGTTCATCGGGCACAAGCTCGAGGTGCGAGACGGCCTCCGCGGGTTCGCCGATGGCGACGGCGCCGCTCGCGGCCTGCACGCGCGCGCGCGCGGCGGAGACGCGCTCGGTCTGCGCCGCTTCGGCGGCCTCGGACGCGAAGCGAAGCGACACCGCGGTGCCCGCGACCACGGCGAGCGCCGAGAGAAGCGCCAGCGCCGAGGCGATCGGGTTGCGGCGCACGAGGCGACGAAGCGCCTCGGGTGCGCGCTCCTTCAGCGCGACCACGGGCTCGTCGTCGAGCCAGCGCCGAAGATCGTCGCCGAGCTCGGCCGCCGTGCCATACCGCGCGTCGGGGTCCTTCGCGGTCGCGCGCCGCACGATCGCCTCGAGCTCGCGCGGAATCGTCGAGTCGACGCGGCGGAGCGCGGGCGGCTCGACCTCGCGCACGGTCCTCACGATCGACGCGAACGACATGCCGCGCGTGTCGTAGGGCACGCGCTGCGCGAGGAGTTCGTACAGGATCAGCCCGAGCGCATGGACATCCGCGCGCGAGTCGACGCGTGCGCCGCGCACGCACTGCTCCGGGCTCATGTACTGCGGTGTCCCTGAGAACGGCGCGTCGCCGTCGGCCGCAGCGTCCTCGACGGACCGCGCGATCCCGTAGTCGATCACTCGCAGCGTGCCGTTGCGCGACACGAGCAGGTTCCCGGGCTTGAGGTCGAGGTGCGCCACGCCCGCGCGGTGACCGGCGCCCACCGCCTCGCACGCCGTCGCGAGCATGCGCACGCGGCCCTCGCGATCGGCGCCCGTCTCAGTGGCCCAGGCCGTGATCGCGCGACCTCCGTCGACGAGCTCCATCGCGAAGTACGGACGCTCCGCGTGATCGGGCGGCGCGCGCAGCGTGCCCGCGGAGATCACGCGCGCGATGTTCGGGTGATCGAGGCGCGCCAGGAACTCGCTCTCCCTGCGGAACCTCTCGAGCGTCGACGCGCGCAACGAGGCCGCGTGCAGCACCTTCACGGCGATGCGCCGCGTGGGAAGCTCCTGGTCCGCCTCGAACACCGTGCCCATGCCGCCGACGCCGATGACGCCGCGAAGCGTGAAGCCTCCCGTCGAGAGCCCGATGCACGCGTCGGCATTGAAGTCGGCGGCGCGCCGAGAACCGATCGTCTGCAGCGTCGGGCCATCGAAGCGCAGGAGCGACCGCACCTCCGCGCGGACCCACGGGTCGTCCGATCCTGCGTCGATCGCCGCGTCGCGCGCATCCGCAGGCAGCGCGCGCACCGCCTCGAAGAGATCCTCGGCCGCACGCTGTCGCGCGGCCTGCCGAGGATCCCGTGGCGTCTGGTCAGGTTGCATCGCGTTCCATGCGTCAGTCGGCGTCGGCGATCGCACGCCTGAGCCACGCGCGGGCGTAGTTCCAACGCTTGCTCACCGTGCGCGGCGCGATGTCGAGCAGGATCGCCGTCTGCTCGATGGAGAAGCCCGAGAGGAAGCGCATGCGCGCGACCTCCGCGCTCTCGGGGCTCTCCGCCTCGAGCCGCTCGAGCGCCTCGAGCGCCGCGATCGAGAGCGGCGACAGCGCACGGGTGACATCCTCGAGCTCGCCCGCGACCACCTCGATGGGGATCCGCGCACGGTCGCCGCCGCGGCGGAGGCGGCCCTCGCTGCGCGCGAGGTCGATGAGGAACTGCCCGAGCGCGCGGCCGACGGAACCCCAGAAGTGGCGCCGGTCGTCCCACTCGGTCCGCGCCACGCCCGGCCCGAACATCTTGAGGAAGAGCTCGTTGACAAGGAGCGTCGGCTGCAGGTGCGCGCGCGTCCCCTCGGCCTGGCACGCGCGCCGCGCCATCTCGTGGATCTCGTCATGGATCGAGCGCCACGCGCGGTCGAGCGCGGCCTTGTCGCCCTCGCCCGCGGCGTTCAGAAGCTCGGTCAGGTCCTCCACATACGGCCGCTGGCCCATGCGCCGAGTGTCGCAGAGGACCCGATCTCGTTCAACCGCAGGACTGTGTCGTCAACCTCAGACGGGCGTCTTGAACCCCATGGCGCGCACCGCGCACCAGCCGACGACCCCCTCGAAGATCACGAACATGCCTGCGAGCCAGACGGCGACGGCGGGGTAGATGGTCCACGGCGGGGTGATGCCGAGGTACCAGAGAACCCCGACAAGCAGGCCGATGGTCTCGAGAACCGCTCCGCCCGCGATGCGGATCGTCTTGCCGCGCTGGTCGATGTTGCAAGTGAACATGGTCCGATGGTATGCGATAAGTGCCGTTTCGAAGGTTCGGCCAGCTCGGGCTGCATCCGCAGAACGGTCCGAGCGATACACTCACGCCCTCGCGTTGCGGCGCGCGCGCCGGCTTCGCGGGCCATCGCGGGGCGCGCCCCCGTCCGTCGGCAGCCGCATGAACCGTCGTCTCCTTGCCCAGATCCTGCTGCCGTTGGTCCTGCTCACGCAGGTCGCCGCGGGTTTTTCGCCGGGGCGATCGCTCTGCGTGATGCTGGAGGCGTGCTGCGGCCACCATGTCCATGCGGACGGCGCGTCGCACTCCCACGGGGATTGCCATGCGGGGGGGCGCGGCCATCGGCACGACCATGATCAGGACCATGATCAAGCCCATGATCAAGCCCATGATCACGACCATGGCGACGGTCGCGGTGAGCGGGGGCCGTGCGAAGACTC
>CAYMSD010000034.1:0-6352 GCA_964393015.1 uncultured Klebsiella sp. | reverse complement strand
TGCGAAGACTCATGCGAAGACGCATGCGGCGACACATGCGGCGACACATGCGACGGCTCCACCTGCCATCTGCATGTCGCCCTTCCTGACGACACGGAGATGCCGCGCGAGCGCGTCACGGGCACGCTGGTCGTGGAGACCGTCGCGTGGCCATCGCCACCGCCCGCGCCGTGCGTTCCCGAGTCGCCGGAGACCGCGGAGTTTCCCCGCTGGGAGCCTCCGCCGGACGCATGGCCCCGTTGCGGCCAGCGCAAGGCCATCGAGACGGACAGCCTGCTGATCTAACGGACACGGAGCGACATTCGCCCCGTTGTTCTCGCATGGACCGATGTCCATTGGATCGCAGGAGGTCCCTTGACCGCGCCAATTCGCCGTTCTCTCGCCGTCCTCTCCACGGCGGCGCTCGCCGCACTCGCAGGGTGCGCCTCGTACGAGCGCAAGCCCCTTGATCTCGACGCCGTGCGCGAGGAGTTCCTCGCCCGAACGCCCGCGCTGCCACAGCCGTCGGGCGATGCGGCGTTCGACCTCGCCGACGGGCTCTCCGCCGCGGAAGCCGAGGCGATTCTCCTCGTCTTCAACCGTGATCTTCGCATCGCGCGTCTCGAGGCGGGCGTCACCCGCGCGAACGCGGAGAACGGCGGCCTGTGGGCCGATCCCACCCTCGGCGTCGACTTCACGCGCATCGTCGGGGCGGCGTCGCAGGGGGTGGAGGCGATCGTCTCCCTCGGTCTCACGCTGCCGCTCTCGGGGCGGCTCGAGCTCGAGAAGCAGCGCCTCGACTCCGAGCACGCCGTGCAGCTCGCGCGGGTCGCGGCGCTCGAGTGGAGCACCGTCGCGGCGCTTCGCCGGGCCTGGGTCGAGCGCGCGGCGCTCGCGGAAGAGGTCGAGTCCGCGCGTGGAACCCTCGCGCGCCTCTCCGAGGTGCGGTCCGTCGTCGACCGCATGGAGGCGGCGGGCGAACTCGCGCGGATCGAGTCGCGGCTCTTCCGCATCGAGGAGGCGAAGCTCCGTGCGCGCGTCGTCGAGCTCGAGACGGAGCTCTCGGCGGCCACGCGCGCGATCGCGTCGCTCCTCGACCTTCCGCATGCGGATGGAATCGCGCTCCTCGCCGATCCTCCGCAGCGCGCGGTGCCCGGCGATGCGGACCGCGCGACAGTGCTCGCGCGCCTTGCCGACTCGAGCCCGACGGTCGTCGTCGCGCGCGCCGAGCACGAGTCCGCGGAGCGCCGCCTCGAGGAGGAGATCCGCATGCAGTGGCCCGATCTCGCCATCGGCCCGGGGTACGGCAAGGACAACGGCGACCGCAAGTGGGTGCTCGGCGTCGGCCTTACGCTTCCCGTCTTCAACGGCAATCGTGCGGGAATCGCGGCCGCAGACGCCGCGCGCGAGCTCGCGCGGGGCCGCGCCGAGGCAGAGCTCACGCGCGTGCTCGGCGCCTTCGCGGCCGCCGAGGAGCGTCTTGCGGCCGCCTCGCGCCGCCGCGCGCTGCTCGAGGAGTCGCTGCTGCCGCTTGTCGCGGCGCAGTACGAGGAGACGCGCGCCGTCGCGCGCCTCGGCGAGGTGAAGACGCTCGTCCTTCTCGAGAGCCTCACGCAGGAGCTCGAGTCGACGGCGCAGCTGATATCCGTGCGGCGCGACGAAGCGCTCGCCGCGATCGAACTCGACGCACTCGTCGGCCCTGCGCCCCGCGCGGAGGGCGCCGACGCGATGTCGGAAGGAGACATGCCATGAACCCGTTCGTTTCCCGCGCGCTCCTCGGCGCGGCCCTGTCCGTCGCGCTCGCGGCATGCGGCAAGGAAGCCGCCGTCGACGCGGACCCCTACGCCGCCGAGCACGCCGAGCAGGCCGCGGCGCCCACGAACCGCGTCGACATCCCCGAGGCCGTGCGGCGCAACCTCGGCGTCACCTTCGCGAAGGTCGAGTCGCGCGATGTCGCGCGCACGCTGCGCGTCCCGGGGCGCTTCGAGTCGCTGCCGACGGCGCACCGGGAGTACCGCGCGCCGCTCGGTGGCCGCGTCGAGATCCTCGTCGCGCAGTACGAACGCGTCGCAGCGGGCACGCCGCTCTATCGCATCGACGCGCCCGCGTGGCGCGCGCTCGAGGAGGAGATCGTCGCCGTCAACGCGAAGGTCGAGTCGATGCCGCCGCTGCGCGAGGCGCACCGCGTGCACGAGGAGAGCCTCGCCGAGAAGGTCGAGCTCTGGCGCAGGCGCCTCGAGCAGCTCGAGTCGCTGCAGGCCGCGGGCGGCGGAAGCGCGCAGCAGATGACCGAGGCGCGCATCGAGCTGACCGCGACGAAGGCCGAGCTCGCCGATGTGATGGAGAAGGACGCGATCCTCGAGGCCGACGAACAGCGCGCGCAGGCGGAGCTGCGTGCGCTGCGCGCACGGCGCGAGGCGATCCTCGCATCGTGCGGGTGCGCCGCGGATTCCGCGTCCCCGCGCGAGGCGGCGCAGCAACTCGTCGTCTGCGCGGTCGCCGACGGCGTCATCGAGGACCTCGGCGTCACGCAGGGCGGCCTCGCGGAGGAGGGCGCGCGCGTGGTGACCGTCATGCAGCCCGAGAAGATCCGATTCCGCGCCCATGCGCTGCAGGGAGACCTCGCGCGGCTCCGCGACGGGCTCGGTGCGCGCATCGCGCCGGCGGGCGCGGCGTCGATTGCGTCGACGGCCTCGATGTCGGGCACGCTCACGATCGCCCCGGAGGCCGACCCCGTGAGCCGCACGATCGATCTCCTCGTCGCGCCCGACGCGCTCGCGCCGTGGGCGCGGGCGGGCGTCGCGGGTTCGCTCGAGGTCACGCTCGAGGGCGGCAGCGAGGAGCTCGCGATTCCGCTCGGCTGCGTCGTGCGCGACGGCAACAAGGCGATCGTCTTCCGCCGCGATCCGAAGAGCCCCGACAAGGCGATCCGGCTCGAGGCCGACCTCGGCGTCGACGATGGCCGCTGGGTCGTCATCCAGAGCGGCGTCCGCGAGGGCGACGAGATCGTGCTCGCGGGCAACTACCAGCTGATGCTCGCGACGAGCGGCAGCGCGCCGAAGGGCGGTCACTTCCACTCCGACGGCACCTTCCACGCCGAAGACCACTGAGAAGGACCACACATGCTCTCGAGGCTCATCTCCTTCTCCCTGAAGAACTCGTCGCTGGTCATCGCGATGGCCGGGTTTCTCGTGCTGTTCGCGGGCCTCAAGCTCCGCGAGATGCCCGTCGATGTGTTTCCCGAACTGAACGCGCCGACCGTCGTCATCATGACCGAGGCGGGCGGGCTCTCGGCCGACGAGGTCGAGACCACCGTCACCTTCCCGATCGAGACCGCCGTGAACGGGCTTCCCGACACGCGTCGCGTGCGTTCGTCGAGCTCGACGAGCCTCTCGATCATCTGGGTCGAGTTCGACTGGGGAACCGACCTCTACCGCGCGCGGCAGCTCGTCGCGGAGCGTCTCTCTGCCGTGCGCGAGTCGTTGCCGCCGGATGTCCACGCGGAGATCTCGCCCGTGACGAGCATCACGGGCGAGGTGATGCTGCTCGCGCTGAGCTCGCCCGACGGAAGCGCGAGCCCGCTGGATCTGCGGTCCTTCGCCGAGTTCACGCTGCAGAACCGCCTCCTCGCGGTGGGAGGCGTGGCCAAGGTCGTCGCGATCGGCGGCGAGCTTCCGCAGTACCAGGTCGAGGTGCGTCAGGACCGCCTTGCGGCGCACGGGCTCTCGATCGACGAGGTCGTCGAGGCCGCGCGCGGGGCGCACAGCACCGCGACGGCGGGCTATCTCGCCGAGGTCGAGTACCAGGAGCTTCCCATCCGCCAGATGGCGCGGGTGCGGTCGGCGGACGACATCGCGCGCACGGTCGTGCGCATGGATGGCGGCACGCCGATCACGATCGGCGATGTCGCGGATGTGCGCCTCGGGCCGTCGCCGAAGCGGGGCACGGCCGCCGACCGCGGGATCCCTGCGGTCGTCGTCAGCGTGCAGAAGACGCCGGGCACCAACACGCTCGAGCTGACGAAGCGCATCGACGCCGTGCTCGACGCCACCGTGAAGTCCCTCCCCGAGGGAATGGTGCTGAACCGCGACCCGTTTCGCGCCGAGCGCTTCATCAAGCGCGCGGTCAACAATGTCGTGAAGGTTCTCCTCGAGGCGTCGGTCATCGTCGCGGTGATCGTGATCCTCTTCCTCCTCGACTGGCGCGCGACGCTCGTCACGCTGACGGCGCTGCCGCTGTCGCTCGCCGTCGCGCTTCTCGTGCTCTGGGCATGGGGTCTTTCGATCAACGTGATGACGCTCGGCGGGCTTGCGGTCGCGATCGGCGAGCTCGTCGACGACGCGATCATCGATGTCGAGAACGTGCTGCGGCGGCTGCGCGAGAACGCGGCGCTGCCGCCCGCCGAGCGCAGGCCCGCGGTCGATGTCATCTTCACGGCGAGCAACGAGATCCGCTCGTCGGTCGTCTTCGCGACGGTCATCATCTGCATGGTGTTCGTGCCGCTCCTCTTCCTCGAGGGGCTCGAGGGGCGGTTCTTCCAGCCGCTCGGCATCGCCTACATCGTGTCGATCCTCGCGTCGCTCCTCGTCGCGCTCTCGGTCACGCCGGCGCTGTGCCGCTTCGTGTTCGCGAGGACCTTCGACGCCGGAGCGGCGGCCACGGGGTCGCACCGCGACAGCCCGCTCGTGCGCGTCCTGAAGCGGTGGTACGAGCCTCTCCTCCGTGCGTCGATCGCGCGCCGCGGAACCGTGCTGGCGGGTGCGGGCGCGCTCACGCTGGCGTCGCTCGTCCTCGCATCGACCTTCGGCAGCTCGTTCCTCCCGACCTTCCGCGAGGGCACCTTCACGGTGTTCCTGATGGCGCCGCCGGGCACCTCGCTCGCGGAGAGCGATCGCCTTGCGCGTGGAGTCGAGGGCCAGCTCGCCGAGCTTGGCGGCGTGGTGAGCGTGACCCGCCGCACGGGCCGCGCCGAGCGCGACGAGCACGCGGAGCCCGTCAGCAGCTCGGAGATCGAGGTGACGGTCGGACCCGACGGGGACCAGGACGAGATCCGCGCCGGCATCGACCGCGTGCTCGCCAATGTCCCCGGCATCACCACGATGGTGGGGCAGCCGATCGAGCACCGCATGTCGCACATCCTGTCGGGCACGCCCGCTGCGATCGCGATCAACGTCTTCGGCGACGACCTCGAGACGCTGCGCGGGCTCGCGAAGGAGATCGAGGCCGCGCTGAAGACCGTGCCCGGCACGCGCGATGTCAACGCGAACCGCGAGGTGCTCGTGACGTCGCTTCCGATCCGCTACCGCGCGCAGGACCTCGCCGCCGCAGGCCTCACGCCCGCGTCGGCCGCGCGGCAGGTGCAGCAGGCGCTCTACGGCGAGACCGTCGCCGAAGTGAGCGACGGCCCGCGGCGCATCGAGCTCGTCGTGCGCCTCGCGCAGGACGAGCGCGAGCGGATCGAGCAGGTCGCGGACCTGATGCTGCGCGGCATGGGTGGCGCGACGGTGCGCCTGCGCGAGGTCGCCGACATCGGCCCCGAGCGCACGAGCAACCTCATCGCCCGCGAGAACGCGCAGCGCAAGGCGATCGTCTCGACGAATGTCGCGGACGGATTCAACCTCGGCGAACTCGTGAAGGCGGTGCGCGAGAAGGTCGATCCGATCGTCGCGCGCGCGGGCTGCACGGTGCAGTACGGCGGGCAGTTCGAGGCGCAGCAGTCCGCGAGCCGCACGATCACCATCATGGGCGCGGTCGTCGCGGTCGTGATGTTCCTGCTCCTTCAGTATGCGACCGGCCGAAGCCGCACGGCGGTCCTCGTGATGCTCAACCTGCCGCTCGCGTTGATCGGCGGCGTCGCCGCGATCTACATCACGGAATCTCGGCCGTTCCTCGGAAACACGCTTGCACTCCTCGGCATCGGCGGCGAGCGCTATGTCGAGCCCGTCATCTCGATCGCGAGCATGGTCGGGTTCGTCACGCTCTTCGGCATCGCCGTGAGAAACGGTATCCTCCTCGTCAACCACTATGCGCACCTCGAGGGGCAGGAGGGCTGCTCGCGCGAGGAGTCCGTGGTCCGCGGCTCGATGGAGCGGCTCGTGCCGATCCTGATGACCGCGCTCACCGCGGCGCTCGGCCTGATCCCGCTCGCGATGAGCGGAGGCAAGCCGGGCAGCGAGCTTCTCGCACCGCTCGCGATCGTCGTCCTCGGAGGCCTGGTCTCGTCGACCATCCTCAATCTCTTCGTCGTCCCCGCGGGCTACGCGCTCGCATTCCGGATCTCGCGTGACCTCAATCCCACCCAGAAGGAGAAGCCATGACGAACATGAAGCCCATGAAGAACATGAAGCCCATGAAGAACATGAAGCCCATGAAG
>CAYMSD010000033.1:19196-32003 GCA_964393015.1 uncultured Klebsiella sp. | reverse complement strand
CGGCTGCGTCCTCACCGAGAACTGGCAGATCGTGCCCGAGCAGTCGACGAGCGCGATCGTCGTGCACCATCCCGAGGCGAAGTACTTCGCCGTCGAGAGCGCTGCAAGGGTGCAGGGCTAGGTGGGCACGGGCGACGATGCCTCGAGCGATGGGAATGGCGCCGTCTCCGGCGGTGTGCGCGCCGACGCGTGGCGGACGGTGGGCGCCTACGCGTCCATCTACCTGATCTGGGGCTCGACCTACCTGGCGATCAAGCTCGTGTCGCAGCACGGCGCGTTCGTGATGGCGGGCTCGCGGTTCGTGGTCGCGGGAGCGCTGCTGCTCGCCTTCGCGTGGTGGCGAGGCGACGTGCGCCGCGCGGACTTCTCGTACGCGTCGTGGCTGAACGCGGGAATCGTCGGCGCGTGCCTGATGCTCCTCGGCAACGGCGGCGTTGCGATCGCGACGAAGACGGTCGATTCGGGCCTCGTCGCGCTGCTGACGGCGGTGACGCCGCTCTGGCTCGTCGGGCTCGACTCGTGGATGCACCGCACCCACGCGCGGCCGTCGCGGATCGTGTGGCTCGGGATCGCGATGGGGATCGCGGGCGTCGTCGTCCTCAAGCTCGACGCGATCGGCGCGACGAGCGCGGTGCCGACCTTCGGCATCGCCGTGATGATGGTGGCGACCTTCGGATGGGCCTTCGGCAGCGTCTGGTCGAAGCGCCCGAGCGGCGCGCACTCGCCGCTCGTCGCGAACGCGATGCAGATGCTCTCGGGCGGCGTGGTGCTTCTCGTCGCGAGTATCCCGAAGGAGATCTTCTGGCAGGACGAGTGGACGCTCGTCGCCGCAAACCCGCCGACGGCCGCGACCTGGCTCCAGTGGGCGTACCTCGTCGTGTTCGGCTCGCTCGTCGGCTTCACGGCGTACATCTGGCTGTTGCGCAACCAGCCCGCTGCGCGCGTGGCGACCTACGCCTATGTGAACCCGCTGGTCGCGATCGTGCTCGGGTGGCTCCTGCTCAGCGAGCCGATCGGCATGCGCACCGTGTACGCGGCGTCGCTCATGCTCGGCGGCGTGGCGGTGATCCAGCTCGCGAAGGCGCGGAAGACGATCTTCACCCGCGCGCCGATGGCTGCGGAGTGAGTTCACTGCGGGAATCACGGGTGCCCGCGGACTCCGGAATCCGCGGGACTCTCCATTGTGCGTTCGCCGCTCGAGCGGTAGCGTGCGCGCATGCTCACCCGACGCAACCTCATCCAGACCGCGGCGGCAGCCGTCGGTGGACTTGCCGCAACCAGCCTGTTCGCGCCGACGGCCCTCGGTGCGTTGGCGCCCGCTCCCGCGCCGCGCCCGCGCTTCCGCGGCAAGCTCGGGAAGCTGCAGCTTCTCCAGGTCGGCGTCGGCGGGTCGATCGCGCCCGCCGACCGGCATGAGCTCAAGAACCACCCCGATGTCGTGTTCACCGGCTTCTGCGATGTCGATTCCGACGCGCTCGCTTCGGTCGCGGGCGAGCACCCCGAGGCCTTCACCTGCCGCGATTTCCGCGAGGCCTTCGACAAGCACGGCGACAGGTTCGACGGCGTCGTCGTGTGCACGCCCGACCACAACCACGCGCTCATCACGCTGTGGGCGATGCGGGCGAACAAGCATGTCTACGCGCAGAAGCCGCTTGTCCAGCAGCTCTCCGAGGTCGTCGCGATCGAGCAGGCGCTCGTCGCGCGGCCGAACCTCGTCACGCAGACGGGCAACCAGCGCATGGGTCCGCTCGGGCGCCAGCACACCGTCGACATCCTGCGCAGAGGGCTCCTCGGCAAGGCGCTCGGCGCGCATGTCTGGATCGGCGGCCCCGGCGAAGGCACCGACGGCTACTTCTGGTACGGAGGCCTCAGGGACCCGATCCAGCCGCCCGCGAACATCGACTGGCAGCTCTGGCTCGGCGCGGCGGTCGATGCGCCGTGTCGGCCGGGCCTCATCGGTCTCCAGTGGCGCTCGTCGTGGGACTACGGCACGGGCCAGCTCGGCGACTGGTGCACGCATCTCCTCGACATTCCGTACTTCGCGTTCGACCTGCCGTCGCCCGTCTCCGTGATGGCGCACACGCTGAAGCCGAGCGACTTCTATCACGCGCGCGGCGTGATGTCGACGATCACCTACGATGTCTCGAAGGCCGCGAACCGCGCGATGTTCGCGCGGGACCGCTTCGTCCTCCGCTACGGCGACCAGAGCCAGGCGCCATCGCGCGCGGAGCTCGGGCTGCCGCCCGGACGCTGGCCCGGCTCGGCCACGCTCATCGTGTGCGAGGGCGGCATGATCCTGAACCAGCCCGACGGCGATCCGCAGGTGTGGATCGACGGGAAGCCCGTCGATTTCCGCGGGATCAAGGGCCGCGGCGCCGAGGGCGAGGGAACGCTGCGCGCGCGCAACCACTGGCACGCGTGGGTCGACAGGATCATGGGCAAGCCCGACGCGTTCGTGCAGACGCCGTTCTCCTACGCGGCGGGCATCGCGGAGGCTGGTCTCCTCGCCTCGCGCGCGGCGCGCTTCCCGCAGGAGGAGCTCGGCTGGGACAAGTCGAGGCTCGTGTTCCTGAATGCGGACGGCTCGACGCATGACGAGGCGACGAAGACCTGCGTGCGGCGCGAGTACCGCCGGGGCTTCGAACTGCCTACCCTTGCGGGATGAAGATCGTCCTTCCCGGCGGCAGCGGGCAGATCGGCGCGGTGCTCTCCCGCGCGTTCCGTGCCCGCGGCGACGAAGTCGTGGTGCTTTCGCGCGGAGATTCGTGCCTGGCGCGCGATGTGCGCGTCGTGCCGTGGGATGGCCGCGCGCTCGGCGCATGGGCGCGTGAGATCGACGGCGCCGATGTGGTCGTGAACCTCGCGGGTCGCACCGTCAACTGCCGCTACAGCGAGAGGAACCTCCGCGAGATGATGGACTCGCGCGTCGACTCGACGAGGGCCGTGGGCGAGGCGATCGCGGCGGCCGCGCGCCCGCCGCGCGTCTGGCTCCAGTCGAGCACTGCGACGATCTACGCGCACCGCTTCGACGCCGCGAACGACGAGCGGACGGGCGTCATCGGCGGGCGCGAGCCCGGCGTGCCCCCTCACTGGGCCCGCAGCGTGGAGATCGCGACGCGCTGGGAGGAGACGCTCCTCGCGGCGCAGACGCCACGCACGCGGCGCGTCGCGCTGCGGTCGTCGCTGACGCTCAGCCCCGACAAGGGCGGGATCTTCGACACGCTGCTCGGTCTCGTGAAGAAGGGGCTCGGCGGGACCTGCGGCGACGGCCGGCAGTGGGTGTCGTGGATCCATGAAGCGGACTTCGTGCGCGCGGTGATGTTCCTGATCGACCGCGAGGACCTCGACGGGGCCGTGAATGTCTGCGCGCCGAACCCTGTCTCGAACCGCGACTTCATGCGCGAGCTCCGTCGCGCCTGGGGCATGCCGATCGGACTTCCCGCGCCCGCCTTGCTGCTCGAGATCGGCGCGGTCTTCATGCGCACGGAGACCGAGCTCATCCTCAAGAGCAGGCGCGTCGTGCCCGGCCGGCTCCTCGAGGCGGGATTCGCGTTCGAGCACCCCGAGTGGCCCGCCGCCGCGCGCGAGCTCTGCGCCCGTGCGCGCGCAGGTCGTGTAGCCTGACCGCCCGATGCTCGGCGAACGACTCGACAACCGCATGCGCCATGTGGCGAAGTGGGCGCGCAAGCAGGGGATCTCCTGCTTCCGCCTCTACGAGAAGGACATCCCCGAGTTCCCGATGATCGTCGACTGGTACGGCGACCTCGGGTGGGGCGAGAGCGCGGGCGTGGCCACGAACGCGGGCGACGCGGTCGCGTGGTTCTTCCACCGCACGAAGGACGACACGCTCGAGAAGGAGCGCGACTACCGCATCGACGCCGAGGCCGAGATCCTCGCGGGGCTCAACATCCCGCGCGGGCGCCTGCACGTCAAGTACCGCGGCCGCCAGCGCTCGGACGAGGGCGGCCGCGACCAGTACGAGCGCTTCGACTCGCGCGGCGCCGTGAAGATCGTGGGCGAGCATGGCCTCAAGTTCGAGGTCAACCTCTCCGACTACCTCGATGTGGGGCTCTTCCTCGACCACCGCCCGACGCGCCTCTCCGTCCAGCAGCGCGCGCGCGGCAAGCGCGTCCTGAACCTCTTCGCCTACACGGGCGCGTTCAGCGTGCACGCCCGCGCGGGCGGCGCCGTGAAGACGACCACCGTCGACATGTCGAGGACCTATCTCGAGTGGTACGGCCGCAACCTCGCGCTGAACGGCTACGCGCTCGACGACGACCATGTCGCCGTGCACGCCGACTGCCTCCAGTGGCTCGAGGCGGGTCCGACGGCGGGCGAGCAGTACGACATCGTGGTGTGCGACCCGCCGACATTTTCAAACTCCAAGCGAATGAAGGCCGATTCCTTCGCCATCGACCGCGACTATCCCGAGCTCCTGCGCTGGATCGCCCGCTTCGTGGCGCCGAAGGGCGAGGTCTTCTTCTCGACGAACTCGCGCAGCTTCGACTTCGACCCTTCGGCCGTCCCGGGCGGATTCGGCGCGCAGGAGATCAGCCACCGCTCCGTGCCCGAGGATTTCAGGAACCGCAGGATCCACCGCTGCTTCCGCCTCGCGGAAGGCTGGGAGGAGCGGGGGAGGCGCGCAAAGGGCGGCGCTCCTTGCAAGAACGACGCCCCACGAGCCGATACTCTCCCACCGTGAGCGAGACCGCCGCCCTGCAACCCTTCGCCGTGCTCGTGGTGGACGACCAGCCGATCATCGGCGAGGGCGTGCGCCGCATCCTCGCAGGGCTCGCGGGCGCGCGCGTCGAGGTGTGCACGGCCGCCGCGGAGGCGCTCGCCCGCGCGCGCACGCTGAAGCCCGCCGTCATCCTGCAGGACATCCACATGCCTGCGGGCGACGGACTCGAGCTCGTGGCGCAGTACAGGTCCGCCGCCGAACTCTCGTTCACCTCGGTCGTGGTGCTCTCCGCGGAGGAGGAGCCGCGCACGAAGGCCGATGCGTTCGCCCGCGGTGCGAACGACTACATCGTGAAGCTGCCGCCCGCGGCCGAGTTCATCGCGCGCGTCCGCTACCACGCCGCCGCGTCGCAGGCGCAGCGCGAGCGCGACATCGCGTTCCGCGAGCTCGCCGCGGCCGAGAAGGAGCTGGCGCGGCGCAACGCGCTGCTCGACCAGGTCAACGTGCGCCTCGCCGAGAGCAACCGCGAGCTGCGCGTCGATGTCGGCACCCAGCGCGAGCGTCTCGACCGCATCGCGCGCGTGTCGGCGGACCTCGCGCGCGTGCAGGACCTCGACATCATGCTCACGGCGATCCTGCGCGAGGCCGTGTCGCTTGCGGGCTGCGGTTCGGGCGTGGTCTACCTCGTCGAGGACGGATTGCTCCGAGCGGCCGAGGTGATCGGCGCGACCGACGCCACGCGGGCCCGGCTCCCGCTCGACGACTCGACCTTCGTCGGCGGCGTGGCGCAGAGCGGCGAGCTCGTGCGCCTTGACCGCATCGAGTGCGCGCGCGCGGGGCGCGACCTGCCCGCGATCGGAACCGAGGAGATGTTCGGGCCGCGCACGAAGAGCGCGCTGATCGTTCCCGTCGTGCGCGCGGAAGGCAACGTGATGGGCTGCATCGCGCTGCTCGACGGCCACGCGATCAGGCGCGACGCCCACGGCTTCGAGGAGGCGGACGAGCGGATCGTCACGCACTTCGCGTCGCTCGCGGCCGTCGCCGTCGAGCGCGCGCAGCTCGTGCGCGCCATGATCCTCCGCATGATCGCGATGGCCGAGCTGCGCGACCCCACCGAGACGGCGGGCCATGTCGGCCGCGTGGCCGACCTCGCCATCATGCTCTACGACCGCTGGTGCGACGCGCATCCCGAGCGGGCGGACCGCGGCCCGCGCACGCGCGACTCGCTGAGGATCGGCGCGCTCCTCCACGACATCGGCAAGGTCGGCATCCGCGACGCGATCCTGAAGAAGCCGGGACGGCTCGACGAGGCGGAGTTCGCCGAGATGCGGCGGCACACGCAGATCGGAGCCGATCTCTTCGCGGGAATCCGCACCGACTTCGACGAGAGCGCCGCATCGGTCGCGCTTGCGCACCACGAGCGCTGGGACGGCCGCGGCTATCCGCAGGGGCTCCGCGGCGAGGAGATCCCGCTCTTCGCGCGGATCGTCGCCGTCGCCGATGTCTTCGACGCGCTCAGCGCGCGGCGCAGCTACAAGGAGGCGTGGTCGCCCGCCAAGATCGCGGCCTACTTCGAGGCGGAGGCGGGCAAGCACTTCGACCCCGAGCTCGCCGCGCTTCTTCTCGCGAACCAGAAGGTCGCCGAGGCGATCCGTTCGCGTCGGCCCGACTGAACGAAGGTGCGCACGGTGCGCAGGTGAAGACGACAAAGGGCGCGCGCGTCGCCGCGTGCGCCCCTTGCCGTCGTGCGTGCCTTCACCCGCGCGTCAGCGACGGCGGCGACGGAGCGCGCCGCCGAGCGCGAGGAGCGCGAGCGCGCCGGGAGCGGGGACGAGGTTCGCGGCGACCCACTCCTCCGCGGCCTCGTGCGCCACCTCGTCGAGGCCGAGGTTGAACACGATCCAGAAGGTCTCGCTCGTCGCGAGGTTCGCCGATGCGAAGGTGAACGCAGCGAGGTAGATCCCGTCGGCCGGGTCCGCGTCGCCGAGCCCGAACACCGTGAAGTCGGCGTGGAGGTCGAGGCCCTCGCTCACGAGGAAGCTGAACGAGCCGCCCGTGGTGCTGAAGGCGTCCTGCCCGCCGTAGCTTGCGAGGAGGTAGGCGTTCGCAGCGTCGAACCCGTTGCCGTTCCACGCACCGAGCCCCTGCAGGAGGTTCATGGTGATCGTGGAGCCGATGAGGTTCGAGCCGATTCCAGGCTCGTCGATGCTGAAGGGGAACTGCGGGTCCTCGCCGAACTCTGCGCCGAAGACGCGCTCGGAGAGGCTCGTGACCTCGCCCGTGACATGGTCCCACGAACCCGTGCGCAGGGCGCCGTCGCTCGAGTAGACCCAGATGTCCTTGTGGGCCTCGCCTTCGTCGGCCAGGGTGACGGAGGTGCACGCGAGGAACGCTGCTGCGATGGAGAGGGATGCGCTGCGCGCGATGGAGGAGCGGTCGTTGAACTGCATGGTGTGTTCGTCTTTCTCTTGATTCGATGGCGGCGCGCGGGCGCGCCGCGATGTGGTTGGATTCGGAACTGAGGAAGTGAAATGGAGGAATGAGCCGGAGCGCTCAGGGGCACGCGCCCCACGATGCGAGGAGCACCGCGAGGTCGCCCGCGTCTGTGAGCCCGTCGCCCGAGAGATCCGCGCCGCCCGTGCCCCACGCCGCAAGCAGCGTGGCGAGGTCGGACGCGCCGATCGCGCCGTCGCCGTCGAGATCGGCGGGGCAGGGCGCGCCGCCCTCGACGAGGTTCGCGTCGATCCATGCGACCGCCTCCTCGAGCTCCTCCGCGCTGCGCCCGTCGTTGAAGACGAGCCAGAACGGTGCGCTCGGGAGCGTCACGCCGTCGTTCGAGTAGAGCTCGAGCTCGAAGGCGTAGATTCCCGAGGGCGGAAGCGCGCCCTTCGATGCGAACAGGCGGAAGCCGAGGTGCCTGTGCCATCCGCCGTTCGACTGGACGGCGAGATCGAAGCCCGGGACGGGCTCGAGGCCGACCACCGAGACGAGCGTGAGGAACTTCACCTCGAGGCGCTCGTTCTCCACGGGCTCGACCGACGAGCCCGTGAACCGCAGCAGGCCCGTGCGCGGCGTGAAGCCGACGCGCGAACCCGTGGCGAAGGTGCCCGGCGCGGCCTCGAACCCGGGGTTCGAGGTGAAGCGGGCGACGCCCGTGTCGCCGAAGGTCGCGCCGAAGACGCGCGCGGCCTCGGCGCCCTTGGAGGTGTTCGCGCCCGTGTGGATCGCGCCCTCCTCGACGGTGAGGTTGATGTCGCCGATGTGCTGCGCGGCCGACTCGGCCGCGAAGCACGCCGTGAAGGCAAGCGCGGACAGCGCCCGCATCGCCGAAGCGTGGAAGTGCATGGAGATTCTCCGGGCCTCGCGCGAAGGTTCAGTTCGCGGAGGCGAAGCGTGCGAAGAACGGACTCACGAATGGATCGAGCCTGTTGCGCGACTCGTCGAGGTAGACCCGCCCGAAGGCCGCGCTCTCGACATGTCCGTCGAGAAAGGCCCAGTTGGAGACGGCGCCCGTGCTGGGGCCGTCCTGCGAGACGGCGGAGATCGCCACCTCGCCGACGGCGACGAGCGGCGCGTCCTGCGCCGCTCCCCAGCCTTCGACATGCGGGTGGTCCGCACCCGCGAACTCGCCCGTCGGAGTCATCAGGAGAAGCTGCACCGTGCTGGCATGGTCGGACACCTTCGAGAGACGATCGGTCGTCTTCGAGGGGTCCACCGCGGCCCATGGCGAGAACTCGCGCGAGAGATGGTTGTTGAGGCCATAGCTCGTGCGGCGGAACGCTCCGCCTGAGTTCGGCACGGGGACGCCTTCGCCACCGAGCGACGACGGCCAGTGCGGGCTGTCGTCGAGCGGCGAACGAATGAGAGACGCGTCCGCGTAGCCCCGTCGCGCGAGCACCTCCACGAAGCTCTCGTCGCCGCCCTGGTCAATGCCGCCGTGTGGAAGGCGGGCATCGATCAGCCAGCCAGCCTCGTCGGTCGAATACGCGATCGACGCGAGCTGGAGCGAGCGGATGTTCGAGAGGCAGGTCGCCGCGCGCGCGCGCTGCCGCATGGAGCCTGCCACGGGCAGGGCAAGCGACACGAGCGCCACGATGATGGCGACCACGGAGAGGAGTTCGACGAGCGTGAAGCCTCCGCCTCGAGGGCGGAAGCCGCGCGCACCGCGTCGATGGAGCACTCCATCGACCGCGCTGGTCTGGACGGGCATGATGCAGCCGTTTCTGCCGAAGGATCGGCGCCTGGGACTCCGAGGCGGCGGTGCAACCGATGGCTGCAGCCGCCGCGACGCAACGGGGTCAGGCGCGGAGAGGTGGCGGCCGCGCGGCGCAGGCCTCGGGCGCCGCGGGCGAAGCCCGGCTGATGCGGATCGGCTCGTCTGCAAGCGCGACCGGCTCCGAGAACGGAACGAACGGAGCCACGAGCGAGAGCCCAGGCACCAGCAGCGCAAGCTCGAGGCAGATCGCGCAGTCGTGCGGCTGGTGATGGTGGTTGCGGTCGTGGTCGTGGTCGTGGTCGTGGTCGTGGTCGTGATCGCCGTGCGCGTGACCACGCACCGCGCGAGTGATCGCATCGAGGCCGCAGGCGCTTGTCGCGCGGGTGCCGTCGCACGGAGTGGGCGTTGCGGTCGACTTCCCGTCGCAGACGATCGTTCCGCAGGCTCCGCCCCCGTGGGCGATGAGGACATGCAGCGTGCGCGCGACGCCCGCCCCTGAGAAGATCGCAGCGAACAGCACCGCGAAGGCCGCGATGCGCGCGATGGGGTGATGTCGACGGACAAGTGCGAACATCGATCTCGTGCGCGCGGGGGCTCCGAGCGCGTCCGAATCAACCACGGTCAAGGGGCGGAGGGTAGACCCGGCGGGCCCGCTCGGCAAGACGCGGGCGCGGCATTCTTCGCGGCGTCAGCTTCTCGGATGCACCCCGACGAGCGCCTCGGGCGAGATGCGCGCCCTCTCGGGTGGCGGCTCGATCGACACGGTCTCGCCGCGCTCGAGGTCGAGGAAGGCGCGGTTTCCGTCGCGCACCTCGCGGTCGAGGAGCCGCACGAGGTGCAGCGCGCCGTCCGACCCGCAGAGGACGCGCTCGGTCTTGCCACGGCTCCCAAGAGGCTCGGTGAGAATGCGGAGCCGTACCTGAGGTGCCTCCGACTCAGCGGGCGCGGCCCCCGCGGGCTCGGTCGCGAGAAAGGCGAAGAGCGCGCGCCCGTCGCGACGGCCGACGATGCGGTCGATCGCGGCCACGCGTGGCGTCGGTTCGATGCGGCGCGCCTCGTGGCACCAGTCGGCGGGCTTCGCGAGCATCGGGCACGGCCCCTGGTGCGGGCATGGCGCGACGACGCGCGGTCCGCCGCGCGCGAGGAGATCGTCGCGCAGCGCCATGAGCGCGCGCGTCGTCGTGCGCAGGGCGGGCTCGATCAGAAGAAGCGGCGCGGCGCGCGACCAGCGGTCGACGAGGTCGACGGTCGCGGCCGTGTGGCGTTCATCGATGAGAAGCTCGTTGAGCGCCGTCTGGCAGAGGACGAGGTCGGACGCGGGAATCGTCGCGCGCTGGAAGTCGCGCGCCTCGACCGTGGCGGCCACCTCGACGCCGATCGCGCGGGCGGCGATGCGCACGGCCGCCTCGTAGGCGCGCGCGGCCGCTGCGCCGAGCTCGATGGCGTGGAGCTCGACGCGCACGGGCCGTGCGACGCCGCGCGCCGCCCGCGCTCCCGCGAGCCACGCGAGGAACCCCACGCTCGTCGCGCCGACGCCCGCGCCGAGGTCGACGACGCGCACGCGTTCGAGCGCTGCGAGCCGCGCGAACGCATCGCTGCGCGCGGCGCACTCGTCGAGCGCAAGCGCCACCTTGGGCGCGTCGCTCGCGAGGAAGTACTCGCGCTTCGCCGAGAGATGCGCGGCATCGGCCTGCTCGCGCGCGAGGCGTCCGCGGTCCACGGTGTAGAGATCGGAGAGACGCTCGACGGCCTTCGCGAGCACGGCGTCGGGCGTTGCGCTCGGGTCGCCCGCGAACGCCAGCTCGACGGCGAGGATGCAATCGCGGGCGGCGGGGTGGAGCAAACGCGCGCGGAGGGATTCGAACCCCCAACCGTCGGTTCCGAAGACCGATGCTCTATCCAATTGAGCTACGCGCGCACGGCGTTCTGCCGGGGGCAGCGTAGCGCGAACGGGCCGCTGCGGGAAGTGCTACGCTCTCCGCCCCGCGAGGAAACGAGGAGACCCCATGGGAATCATGCAAGGCAAGCGTGGACTCGTCACCGGAGTCCTTCACGAGACCAGCATCGCGACCGCCATCACCCAGAGCCTCCTGCGCGAGGGCGCGGAGTGCATCTTCACCCACATGCCCGGCGAGAAGATGGAGCGCCGCACGCGCAAGATCGCCGAGGGCTTCGGCGTCGCGAACCCGTGGCTCCAGCCGATGGACGTCGGCCAGGACGCCGACATCGCCGCGTGCTTCGAGCGCGTCGGCAAGGACTTCGGGCAGATCGACTTCATCGTGCACTCGATCGCCTTCGCCGACAAGGACTGGCTGAAGCTCGGCAAGTTCGCGGCCACCCCGCGCGCCGTCTTCACGAACGCGATGGACATCTCGGCCTTCAGCTACATGGCGATGGCGAACGCGGCGATCCCCGTGCTGAAGGACGGCGGCGCGATGATCGGCCTCAGCTACTACGGCGCAGAGAAGGCCGTGCCCGGCTACAACGTGATGGGCGTCGCCAAGGCCGCGCTCGAGGCGACCAACCGCTACCTCGCGATGGAGCTCGGGCGCGTCAAGAACATCCGCTGCAACCTCGTGTCGGCGGGGCCGATCAAGACGCTCTCGGCGTCGGCGGTCGGTGGGTTCGACTCGATCCTCGACAGGATCCCGCAGGTCGCGCCCTTGCCGCGCAACATCGTGGCGGCGGAGGTCGCGGATGCCGCGGCGTTCCTGCTGTCGGACCTCTCGCGGGGCACGACCGGGCAGGTGCTGTATGTCGACAGCGGCTATTCGATCATGGGTCTGTGACGGTCGCGGTGGGCGTTTCGGCGCAACGCGGGGCCGATGGGAGCGGTGAGGCTCAGCGGTCGCTCACGCGGACATCGCGGTCGCTCCCATCGTCCGTCCTGCAGGCAGACTGCTCGTCGCGCGAGGCCACGAGCTCGGGATCGAAGGCCCACGGGCGCGGGCTCTGGCGGTCGGACGCGGGAACGAGCGATTCGCGCACGATCTCGCGCAGCGCATCGAGGCCTTCGCCCGAATGCGCGCTGAGCTCGAGGTCGGCCTTCTCCCGCAGCGGGTCGCCCGCCGCGGCGGAGTCGTCGGTCTTTGCGTAGACGAGGAGGTCTGGCTTGCGCGGAAGCTCGAGCCACGGCAGTCCGGGCGCCGCGAGCGAGACGACGAAGTCCGCATCCTTGACGAGCCACTGCGACAGCTCGATCGCGGTCTTCTCGTCGATGTCCTCCGTCTCGCGGAGGCCGGGGAGGTCGAACCACTCGACGACGAGCCCGGCGAGATCGATGCGGGCGCTCACGGCGTCGCGCGTGGTGCCCGCAACGGGCGAGACGAGCGCGTAGTCCTCGCCGAGCAGCGCGTTCGAGAGCGTGCTCTTGCCGGCGTTGGGAAGCCCGACGAGCGCGATGCGCGGAGGATCGACCAGCCGGTTCAGGCGCTTCCAGCGCGCACGGTCCTCGTCGGTGAACGGCGCGTCGCCGTGCTTCGCCCACGCCGTGCTCTGCGCGAGGAGGAGGCGCACCGCGAGCGGGCTCGCTGCGCGCGCCATGGTGGCGAGCGCGAGCGCCTCGACGCGGTCCGAAGCCTCGGGGAAGAGTTCGAGCGGGTCGAGCGCCGCGCGGGCGGAGAGCGGGTCGTCGATCCAGTTCGCGCCGTGTGCGGCGAGCCACTCCGCGAGACGCTCCACGATGCGCATGCCGCCATGCGGCATGATCTGGCAGCGCTCGGGCGCAAGCCGCGCCACGAGTCCGTCGTCGAGCTTGCCGAAGCGTCGCAGGCTCAGCCCGCCGATCGCCACATCGCGCCCGCAGAGCGCCTGGAGGCAGGCCGAGACATCGCCGATCAGCTCGATCATGGCGACAGCGCCAGCGCCGTGCGGAGTCGCGCGGTAGCAGGCGACCTCGAGCGGGCCCGCG
>CAYMSD010000033.1:6255-19096 GCA_964393015.1 uncultured Klebsiella sp. | reverse complement strand
AGCGCCAGCGCCGTGCGGAGTCGCGCGGTAGCAGGCGACCTCGAGCGGGCCCGCGTCGGGACCGGTCGAGGGCTGATCGGATGGCTCGGGGGAGCCGGGCATTGGTCGGTAGATCGGTCTGTTGCCGAACGGGGGCGAGGCAAACCGAAAATCGTGCGTGAATCCGAGTGTTTCGACGGTTTCGCCCACAGGCGTCCGAGAAAAACGCGCTTCAACGCTGCAGAATTCACTCGTCGTGTAGGTCGAAACCGCCTGTCGGATCCGGCTCGAGTCCGCCGCGTCGTCCGCGCGTGCCGGGCCTCGGGCGAGCGGCGGCGGAGCCGGCGTCGCTTCCCTCGGGAAGGACTCCGAACGCGGCGCGTCCCCCGTTCGGCTCCCCGTCCTCGCGCTCCTGATCAGCGCCATCCGGCTCGAGCGCGCACCGTGCCGCGATGGCCATCCCGCGGAGGACGAGGTCGGGCACGATCTGGTTCACGAGCTCGTCGTCGGCAAAGAGGGTCGCAGCGTCGCCACCCGTCGCGATCACGATCGGGAAGCCGCCGTACTGCTCGGCGTACTTCTCGATGAGGCGCCACGCGAGGCCGCGCGCGCCGTGGTAGACGCCGCGCACCATCGCCTCGCGCGTGTCCGCGCCCCACGCGGTGCCCTCGGGCACGGAGAAGTCGATCGCGGGAAGCGCAGCCGTGTGCTCGTGGAGCGCCTTCAGCTGCATGCGCAGCCCGGGTGCGATCGCGCCGCCGTGGAAGACGCCCTCGCCGTCGATGAAGTCGACCGTGATGCAGGTGCCCGCGTCGATCACGATGCACGCCTGCCGCAGTCGGTCGTAGGCGGCGGCGGCGTTCAGGAGACGGTCGACGCCCGGCTTCGCGCCCGCCGCAAGGCAGGTCCCGATCGGAACGGGCATGTCCTGGGGCACGCGGTAGACCTCGCAGGCGAGCTGGTCGCGCAGCGTCGCGACAAGGGCGTCGCCCGTGGCGCGGTCGACATCGGCGACGAGCACGGCGGCTTCCGGCTCCGCGCCGATCACCTCGAAGAGCCGTGTCGCGGCCTCGATCGCGGCGGCGAGGTCCTCGCGCGGAACGAACACCACCTCCTCGGGGTCGCCCGACTTGAAGAGGCCGAGCTTGATCCGCGTGTTGCCGACTTGGATCGCGAGAACGGGAGGCTGGTGCGGAGTCATCGACATGGCGGGGTCCTGATGGCGCGCGGCAGGAGGCCGTCAGCGCGCGGCCGACGCGGGCTCCCGTCGCTGCGCGATCGCCTCGCGCATCGCGGCGAAGAGGGTACGCGCAACGGGGCCGGCGTGCCCGCAGCCGACGGCGCGGCCGTCGAGCGTCACAACGGAGCTCGCGAGGCGCCTGCTCGAGGTGATGAGGATCTCGTCGGCCTGCGTGAGCTCCGCGAGGGCGATGGTGCGGACCTCGGCGCGAACGCCCGCCGCGCGCGCGGCGTCGAGGAGGTCGATGCGCGCCGTTCCGTGGAGGATCGGCGGCTCCGCGTCGACGGGCGGCGTGGCAAGCACGCCGCCTGTCACGATCGCCACATTCGAGTAGGCGCCTTCGCCGACGACGCCGTCTCGGTGGAGAATCGCCTCCTGCGCGCCCGCGTCGCTTGCATCGAGGAGGTGCAGGATGTTCCCCATCAGGGAGAGCGTCTTGATCTCGCAGCGGCGCCAGCGCAGGTCCTCCGCGGTGATCGCCGCGACCTCCTGCGGGGCGACGAGCGCCGACAGCGGCTCCGCGGGCGACGCCATCGCCATCACCGTCGGTCGCAGTGGCTCGAGCGGCACATGCGCGCGCGTGCGGCCCGCGCCGCGCGTGACCTGCAGGTAGACGACCGCGTCCTCGAGGCCGTTCGCCGCCAGGAGCTGCGCGCAGAGCGCGGGAACATCGTTCGCGTCGAATCCCTCGATGCGGGCGAGCGAGAGGCTCCTCGCAAGCCGCGCGACATGGGCCTCCATGCCGACGCCGCGACCTGCGAAGAAGCGCACGAGTTCGTAGACGCCGTCGCCGAAGAGGAATCCGCGGTCGAGCACGCTGATGTGCGCGTCGGCTTCGTCGACGAGTGAGCCGTTGAGATGGATGAGCACGGGAATCCGTTCCTCGCGCATGGGCGCGACGCGCCGAGTCTACCACCGCACGGATTCAGCCGTTCCGCGCCGCGCGCACGAAGCGCTCCACGCGCGCGGGGTCGAGCGGGTTCCACCAGCGTCCGTCGACCTTGAGGTCGCTTCCGACGATGACGGCGTCGGCCGAGGACAGGACCTCGCGCACGCTCGAGGCGGTCGCGCCGCTTCCAGCGAGGACGGGAAGCGAGCACGCCTTGCGCGCGGCCGAGAGATCGGAGATCGGCGTGGCCACGCCCGTCGCGTTGCCCGTGACGACGACGCCGTCGGCGCCGAAGAACTCCGCCGCGTGCGCGTGGTCGGCGAGCGAGGTGTCCGCTGTCAGCGCGTGCGACGAGTGCTTCTTCTTGATGTCGCAGAAGATGGCGACCTGTTCTGCGCCGAGCGCGCGGCGCAGGCGGAGCAGGGGCCCCGCGGACGCTTCGGCGAGGAGGCCTTCGTCGGCGACCGAGGCGAAGACGAAGCCCTCCGCGCGGATGAACGCGCATTCCGCAGCGAGCGCGACGGCGAGCGCGGCTTCGTTCGCGCCTGCGAGGACCTGGACGCCGAGCGGCGCCGACACGGCCGCCCGCACCTCGCAGGCGGCGCGCGTGAAGGCGGCGACGACCTCGGGGCCGACCGCGCGCGCGAGGTACGGCGCGTCGTGCATGTTCTCGAGGAGGATCGCGTCGAAGCCCGCCGCTGCGAGCGCCTTCGCCTCCGCGACCGCGTGCGCGGCGATCTCGCGCGGCGAATGGGCGGCGCGGGGCGAACCCGGGAGCGGCAGGAGGTGCACCATCGCGACGATGGCGCGTTCGCGTCCGAGGATCGAGGCGATCGGCCGAGGTTCGTAGGGTCTGGTCATGAAAGGTTCACCGCCTTCGTTCTCACTCGCGTGCCTTGCCTCGCGGCTCGACCCGCACCGTTCCATCGCCCTGCGCCGTCGCGCCGCGCGCGTCGAGAAGGGCGGCGTCGATGCGCCGGAGAAAGTCGTCGCCCAGACCGCGCCGGAACGCGAAGCACGCGTACTCGTCCTTCAGCAGCGCCGCGGAAAGCGTGAACGCGGGGTCGTCCCTGATGGCGATCCCGAGCTCGTCCTGCGGAGCGACCACGGCGTTCACCGAGCGCTGGCGCAGCAGAACGACGGCGTCCTCGACCGAATCCGCGCCGATGCTCGGCACGCCGTTCGACGCAAGCCAGTCCGCGGCCTCGCTTCCGCGTGGCACCGCCACGCGGACCCCGCGCAGGTCGCTTGCCGAGTGGATGGTGCGCGTGGAGAGCGAGCCGACCGTGATCGCCGACACGATCGTCGCCGTGAGCACGGTGACGAGGACGAGCGACACCAGCATCCACGCGGCGGCGAGCAGGCGGCCGGGCACGGTCCGCGGCACCTTGTCGCCGTAGCCGACCGTCGACAGCGTCACGACCGACCACCACAGCGAGGCGCCGATCCCCTTCGTCGCCCCGCGGTCGAAGTGCGGGTTGTGGTGTCGCTCGGCGAGCCACACCGCGCACGCCGCGACGAGGACGAAGAGGCCGATCACGATGAAGAGATGGCGCTGCGGCGTGCCGAGCAGGCTCTGGAGAACCGTGCCGAAGCTGTCGAGCACGCCCGCCGCATCGCGCACGGCCACGCCGAGCCCGACCGTGGCGACGGGGTGCGAGAAGTCGAGCGAGCCGAGCAGGTCGCTCGACGGCACGATCGGCGACGCGCACGCGTCGAGCCTTCCCTCCGCGAGGTCGCGCAGGATGGCGGCCTCGTCCGAGGCGCGATACTCGACCTCGACGCCAAGGCGCGCCGCGAGGTCGGAGAAGAGCCGCACGCCCTCGCCGCCCCAGCGGCCCTCGCCGAGCGGCTCGGAGAAGGGCGGAAGGTCGAAGACGCCGACCCGAAGCATCGCAGGCTCCGCGGACGCCGAAGCGGGCGGGGCAGTGGTTGGATCGGTCGGGTAAACCGCCGGAAGAGGCATCGGCGCGAGTGTAACGGGCGGACGGCACGGCACCTGCGGCCCCACGAGCGCGTCGGTTGAAGCGGCGGGGGAAGCCTCCTATCCTCCGCCCCTTCCCCTACGGAGACACCCATGGCAGTCCGCATCGCAATCAACGGTTTCGGCCGCATCGGCCGCCTCGTCCACCGCATCGCCACGGCGCGCGGAGGCTTCGAGATCGTCGGCGTGAACGACCTCGTGCCCGCGGACAACCTGGCGTACCTGCTGAAGTACGACACCTCCCACGGCCGCTTCGACGCCGAGGTGAAGGTCGACGGCGACGGCATCGTCGTCAACGGGAAGAGGACCACCTGCACCGCGGTCAAGGACCCCGCGCAGCTTCCGTGGAAGGCGCAGGGCGTCGACTATGTGCTCGAGGCGACCGGCCTCTTCACCGCCGCCGAGGATGCGCGCAAGCACCTCGACGCGGGCGCGAAGCGCGTGCTGATCTCGGCGCCGACGAAGAGCGAGAAGGAAGTGCCGACCTTCGTCCACGGCGTGAATTGCTCGAAGTACGACCCCGCCGCGCACACGATCCTGTCGAACGCCAGCTGCACCACGAACTGCCTCGCGCCGATCGTGAAGGTGCTCCTCGACCACTGCGGGATCGACGAAGGCCTGATGACGACCGTGCACGCGGTCACGGCCACCCAGCCGACGCAGGACGGCCCGTCGAAGAAGGACTGGCGCGGCGGCCGCAACGCGTACATGAACATCATCCCGAGCTCGACCGGCGCCGCGAAGGCGTGCGCGCTCGTCCTCCCCGAGACGAAGGGCAAGCTCACGGGCATGAGCTTCCGCGTGCCGACGGCGAATGTGTCGTGCGTCGACCTCACCTTCCGCCCGACCAAGGCGACGAGCATCGAGGCGATCAACGCCGCGATGAAGGCCGCGAGCGAGGGCCCGCTGAAGGGCATCCTCGGCTACACCGAGGAAGAGGTCGTCTCGAGCGACTTCATGAGCGATCCGCGCAGCTCGATCTTCGACGCGAAGGCGGGCATCCAGCTCTCCGACCGCTTCTTCAAGATCGTCAGCTGGTACGACAACGAGTTCGGCTACGCGACGCGCTGCGTCGACATGCTGGCGATGATGGCGAAGAAGGACGGGAAGGCCTGATCGTGTCGCGGGGCGCCATCGGCTCCGTGCGGTAGCATGGCCGAATGGTCCCTGCACTGATCGCGTCGCTCGCGCTCGCCCTTCCCCAGACGGGCGAGCTCGAGCAGGGCTACACGCTGCGCGTCTACGAGATCGGGCGTCCGCTCGACCGCCTTGCGCGCGTCGCCGAGGACGCCACGCCGAACATCGACCGCCTCGAGGACCGCATCGACTTCCGCGACGAGGAGTCGCTCGTCGGCCGCGACGGGCCGCGCGAGCGCTTCGCGGTCGAGGCGCTCGGCTATCTCGAGATCGCGGAGGCGGGCGAGTACATCTTCGAGCTCCGCTGCGACGACGGCGGCCGGCTCGAGATCGACGGCAAGCCCGTCGTGGTGCACGACGGGATCCACGCCGCGGTTCCGAAGGAGGGCGCGGTCACGCTCTCCGTCGGGCTGCATGCGTTCCGCGTCGACATGTTCGAGAACGAGGGCGAGAGCGCGCTCATCCTCAACTGGAGGAAGCCCGGCAGCGGCCGCTTCACGCTCGTGCCGCCCGAGGTCTTCCGCACCGAGAAGGGCGTCACGCGCGTCGTGGCGGCGGGCACCAAGGTCTACAAGGACGGCCGCGAGAACGCGCGCCCGGGCGACGGGCTGCCGATCGAGACGGCGCACCCGATGTTCGCGGTCGAGCCGCTGCGGCCGAGGGGCTTCGAGCCGAGGATCGGCGGCATGGCGTTCCTGCCCGACGGCCGCCTCGTCGTCAGCGACTTCGAGCCGATGAACAACGGCGAGCTGCGCGAGAAGCCCAACGGCACGCTGTTCGTCCTCTCGAATGTCGTCGGCGGCACGCCCGAGACCGTGAAGTTCGACAAGCTGCCGGGCGAGTACCACGATCCGTGCGGCATCGTCGTGGTCGACGGCGACATCTACATCTCGCATCGCCCCGGCATCGACCGCCTGCGCGATGTCGACGGCGACGGCGCGTTCGAGACGCACGAGGAGTGGGCGCGCCCGTGGGTCGGCGACAACTACCACCACTTCTCCTTCGGCCTGAAGGAAAAGGACGGGTGGATCTACGGCACGCTGTCGACCTCGATCTACTTCGGCAACACCATCGAGCGCGACGGCGTGGTCGGCGACACGCCCGGCCTCAACGGCCCGAATCCGCCGCACCGCGGCACGCTCTACCGCATCGACATCGCGTCGAGGGAGATCGAGTGGATCGCGGGCGGCTTCCGCACGCCGAACGGCGTCGAGGTCACGCCGTCGGGCGATGTGTTCGTGAGCGACAACCAGGGCGCGTGGCTGCCGGCAAGCAAGCTCGTGCACGCGAAGCGGGGCCGCTTCTACGGCCACTACAACGGCCGCCAGCCGTCGCGCGCCTATCCCGAGGGCGGGCACGCGAGCCTCTACAGCGAGAACCCGCCGTCGCCGCCCGCCGTGTGGCTGCCGCAGAACGAGATCGCGAACTCGCCGACCACGCCGCTCGTGATCCGCGACGGCCGCTACAAGGGCGACCTGTGGCTGTCCGAACTCACGCTTGGCGGCATCAACCGCGTGTCGCTCGAGGTCGTCGCGGGTGAACTGCAGGGCTGCGCGTACCGCGTCGGCAACGGCCTCGAGGGTGGCGTGCAGCGCCTCGTGGACGGGCCCGACGGGTGCCTCTACGCGGGCTCGATCGGCTCGGGCGGAAACTGGAACTGGCGCGACAAGCGCTTCGGCCTCGAGCGCCTGCGCCCGAGCGGCAAGGACGCGTTCGAGATCGCGCGCGTCTCTGCCGAGCCCGACGGGCTGACGGTCGAGTTCACGCGCGCGATCGATGTCGCATGGCTGCGCGACGCGAAGAACTTCACGCTGCGCCAGTGGCGCTACGAGCCGACCGCGCAGTACGGCGGGCCGAAGATCGACGACGAGGCGGTCGAGGTCGTGGAGGCCGTTCCATCGGCCGCGGGCGACACGGTCTTCCTGCGTGCGCCCGGCATCAAGGCGGGGCGTGTCGTCCATCTCCATGCGAATCCCGCGTCGACCGACGGCGAGAGGATCTGGTCGGCCGAGGCGTGGTACACGATGAACGCGAAGCCGACCGCGGAAAACCCCGCATGCCGCGCCGACCTGCTGACGCCGCGCACCGAAGGAGCACCACGATGATCGACACCCGCAAGGTCACGCGCCGCGAGCCTTCCTACCACTGCACGGGCTGCCTGAAGGAGGACCTCGCGAAGATCGAGGCCGCCGATCGCGCTGGCACGCTGCGCACGACTGGCAACTGGACGGCGGGCGAGATCCTCGACCATGTCGCGAAGACGATCGAGTTCTCGATCGACGGATTCCCCCCCGAGGTGCGCGTTCCGTGGCCCGTGCGCATGATCGCGGGGCTCATGAAGGGCCGCGTGACGAGCGGGAAGACGCTTCCGCCCGGCTTCAAGCTCCCCAAGGAGTCCGCGGCATTCCTGCCGACGCCCGGCACCTCGACCGCCGACGGCCTCGCGCGCCTGCGCCGCGTGCTCGAGCGGCTCGACGCAGGCGCACGATGCACGCACCCGAGCCCCGCGTTCGGCGCGTTGACCCACGACGAGTGGATGCGTCTGCACCTCGGCCACGCGCAGCTGCATCTCGGGTTCGTCGCGGTCTGACAGAGGCGCCTACACGGGAAGCGGCCAGCGCAACACGAGCGACGCAGGCATCGGCGGATGCGCCATCGCGACGCGGATCAGCCGATAGTCGCGCGGGTCCTCGCCGAGCGCTGCGAACGAGCGCTCGATCAACGCCCCGTAGTTCGGAACGGCCGCAGCCTCGAGCGTCTTCGCGAGCGTCTCCCGCGCGAGTTCATCGAGGATCACGGGGGTGCAGTCGATCGGGATCCTGGCGGGCTCGCGCGCCTCGGGGTCATGCGGAATGGGCCCCGTGAGCGCGCCGAACATCGCAGCCTCGGCCGCGTCCGCGCCCTCGATGGAACGGTGGACGAAGATGTCGGCGAGGAACGACTCGGCGGGAATCGAGACGCTCGTGATGAACTGCGCGAAAGGGTCGTCGGGCGAACCCTTTCGTGTGTAGGCACGCTCGGCGATGCTCCCGAAGAAGAGATCCGCCTCGCCGATTCGTCCGATCGGACCGCTCTCGAGCTCGATGGTGAGCTTGCCGTCGACCTCCGTGCGCGTGACGCCCGCCTGCGGGAACGACGAGAACTCGCGCATGAGGAAGTCCGCGGCGGCGCCTTCGTCGACCGGAAGCAACGGCCGCGCCGGCGGAAGCGCCGACCTCGAGGTGATCACCGAACGGAAGACCGGCAGCTTGGGAATGGGCCGGAGGCGACGAAGGCCTGCCAGGCCGACGATGAGCGCGATGTCGACCATCGACGCGTCGACCTTGCTCGGCGCGAGGATGTGCGCCGTCACGCGCGCCGCAGCCTGGACGCCGAACACGGCGGCCGCGCCGCGGAACGCGAGACGCCGCGACTGCTCGAGGTTCGCGCCCGAGCGCAGCCCATCGAGCACGAGCTCGAAGTCCGCGCGTCCGCCGAAGTGTCGATCCACCATGGCGTCGAATGCCGTGGTGGCATCCCGCAGCCGTTCGACCGCGTGCGCGGGAGCTCCCGCAGCGCCGAACGCGCGGAGGTAGATCGCCAGTCCCTCGGGGCCGGGGAGCATCGGAGCCGCGTCGAGCGCGTCCTCCTCGAGCAGGACGCGCGCGAACTTCCAGGTCAGGTTCTTGTTGAGCTTGAGCTGCCGTCCGACCTCCTGCGGCTTGAGCGGGTCGACGCCCACGGAGTCGCACAGCTCCCGCACCGCCGCCCTGATCGCAGCGATCGCGGTGTCGCACTCCTCTCGGAACGCGCCGAGGCCCGCGGCGCGCGCAAGCGTGGGCTCGCGCGCTTCGCCGGTCGGGCGACGCTTCGCGAGCGGCGCTCTGCGTGAGATCTTGGGACGGCTTGGGTTCATGAACTGGGCCCGGATGACACAGTGTCGCGGGCGCTCAAATTTACAGGACTCAAAATGGCGGAAGGGGCGCTTTCGCGGGGAATCACGCAAAGAAACTTTCCCTAAGGATATCGCGCGATTTTCCCTAGGGAAGGTTGCGGTTCCAAAGTCTGCACATAGATTTGACCCCGACGGTGGCCAACGCGCCCCGCGAGTTCCCACCCCGCCCCTTCACGGGCGCTTCCAGGCACCTGTCCCAACGCCCTCCCAAACGCCTCTTCCCGAGACTCCCATGAACGCGCAACCGAAGTACTTCGTCGGCCTCTTCCTCTCCGCAACGCTCTCCGCCTCGGCGCTCGCGGGCAGCGACTGGGAGGTCGTCGCGCTCGGCGACGGCAAGTCGCCCGCGAACATCAACGGCATCGCCGGCGCCGTGTGGGTGCCGAACCAGTTCAACAACCCAACGATCGACCAGAACGGCACCGTGTACTTCCGCGCGCAGATCGCGGGCCCGGGCATCACCAACCTCGGTGCGGCCGCGAACCATCTCGTGATCGTGAGGGGCGACGCGAGCGGCTGGTCTGTGATCGCGCGCAACAACGAGGGCGTTCCCGGCGACACCCCAGCGGGCGCGATCTTCTCGCGCACCAACAGCCCGAACAACTCGATCGTCTCCGCGAACAACATCTCCGAGGACGGCGGCGTCCTCGTGTCGGGATTCATGACTGGACCGACCATCATCAACTCCGGCAGCACGACGCAGAACGACACCGCGATGTGGTTCGTGCCCGCGAGCGGTGCGCCCGTGCTGCTCGCGCAGCGGCTCGACCCTTGCCCAGGCACCGCGGGCGCGGTCTATTCGACGACGATGACGGCAGGCTCCGGCCAGCGCACCAACAGCCTCGGGCAGTCGCTCTTCTCCGTGTCGCTCTCGGGTGGCGACACGGTGACGGCCAACAACGCCGCCATCGTGCTCCTCAAGGAGGGCGCGGACGAACTCGTCATGCGCAAGGGCGACCCCGCCCCCGGCCTCGAGGGATTCACGGTGAACCCGAGCGCGTTCGGCCTGTTCCTCAACGGCAGCACGGTGCTCTTCCCGGGAACGCTCGTCGGCGCAGGGGTCTCCACCGCGAACGACGCCGTCTACCTCACGAACATCGGTGGAAGCGGCCTGCGCATCTTCGCCCGCGAAGGCGACCCGATCCCCGGCCTGAAGGGGCTGACTGTCGCGAACACCTCCTCGCTCGCCTTCGGCCAGCGGCCGCTCGCGAACGACGGAACCATCACCTTCGTGGCGACCCTCGGCGGCAGCGCCACCTCGCTCGACAACTCCGCGATCATGACGGAGAACAACGGCACCTTCTCGATCCTGCTGCGCAAGGGCGACTCGATCCCCGGCATCACGGACTCGAGCGACCCGAACTTCGCGGGCAAGGTCTTCCAGAACCCGAACTCGACGGGCTTCGTGCGCAACCGCAACGGCCTGCTCGCGTTCGAGGGCATCCTGATGAACGCGGACGGTTCCTCGATCTCGTCGCCGAATCCGAACACCTTCTTCGGGGTCCGCAAGCCTGACGGCACGCTTATCACCCTCGCGAGGCAGGGCGACTCGGTGCCGGGCCTGACGGGCTGGACCATGGGCAGCCTCAACGGCACGACGAGCCTCTGCGTCAGCGACGCCGGAGTGGTCGTGTTCCGCGCGGGCATGTCGAACACGAAGCTGCAGGAGACCGGCGACGCGCTGCTCGCCTGGGACGAGTCGAACGGCCTGCGGCTCCTGGCGAAGGCCTCGAGCCAGGGCTCCGCGCCCTTCACTCCGACGGGCGACACGAACTTCACGGGCACGCCCATCAACCAGATCTCGCTGATCGGTTCGACGGGCAACAACGGCGACGGCGGGCACACCGGCTTCAGCACCACGGGCTGGCTCGTGCTGCGCGTCGGCGACACCGCGAACGGCCGCTACGCGATCGCCCGCATCTACCTCGGCGCCGACGCAGCGAGCTGCCCTGCGGATGTCGACGACAGCGGCGCCGTGGACGCGACCGATCTCGCCGCGGTGCTCGCGGGCTGGGGCACGACCAGCCCCGACATCGATGGCGATGGCAGCGTGAACGCTGCAGACCTCGCGGCGCTGCTCGCCGCGTGGGGTTCCTGCAACTGACCAAGCCCCCATCCACCCGCCCGCGCCTGGGGAAATCCAGGCGTTGGGCTTTTCCGAAGGCCGCACCTCTCCGACAGAGTCCCCCTCGCCAAGGCCCACATCCATGAACCGAGCGCTCTCAGCGTCCGTCCTCCTCGCAGCGTCCGCCTCGATCGCCCTCTCGCCTGCCGCCGATGCGGGCGAGCTCTTCCTCCTCGGCCTCGTGCCGTTCTCCTACGCGACCGACGCGAGCGACGATGGGCGCGTGGTCGCAGGCTACGACACGCAGTCCTACTGGTACTGGACGCGCGACACGGGCGTGGTGCAGCTCATCGGCACGACCGTTCCGCCCGGGAACAGCGTCGGCGGAAGCGCGAACATCAGCGGCGACGGGCGCTACATGAGCGTCAGCACCATGCAGGGCAAGCCCCTGAAGGCCGAGGGAACGATCTACGACATCGAGTGGGCCGAGTTCACGCCGCTCGGGAACGAGGGCTTCCACTGCGACAGCGAGCGCAACAGCATCTGGGGCATGTCGCGCGACAAGCGCTACACCTGCGGCCTCATGGAGCAGGCCCACTGCAGCGCCATCGCCTATGTGCGCGACGAGGTCGCGGGCGTGCGCACGAACCTCGGCACGCTCTACTTCTACAAGCCGTCGCGCGCGAACGATGTGAGCCTCGACGGCGGCACCGTCTGCGGCTGGAACGACGACTATGTGGGCTGGCGCCAGGGCGCCGTCTGGGTGCGCGACGCGCAGGGCGCGTATGTGCAGACGAACCTGTCCTCGGGCGGCTTCAAGATGAAGGAGGCGGGCGTCGTCAGCGGCGACGGTCAGTGGGTCTACGGCATCGGCCGCGCGGGCTTCAACGACGGCGTGGTCTATCGGTGGAGCCAGGCGACGGGCGTGCAGCCGCTCGGCGTGAACCCCGCGGGCACCGCCATCGGGTACCCCGTCGCAGCCAACCACGACGGCAGCAAGGTGCTGTGCTTCTTCGGGCCGATCGGCAGCGCGGGCGCCTATCTCTGGACGGCCGAGAGCGGCTATGTGTCCATCGCCACGCTCGCCGCGCAGGCGGGCGTCGAGATTCCCGAGGGTTGGCAGCTCAGCCAGGCGCTCGGCATGTCGGATGACGCGCTCACCATCGTCGGCACGGCGTATGGCCCCAATGGAAGCTCACCCTTCGTGCTCGACCTGCGCGAGAGCGCGCAGCCGTGCCCCGCGGACCTCGACGGCAACGACGAGGTCGGTGCGTCCGACCTCGCCGCGCTCCTGAGCGCATGGGGCAGCTTCGGCGGCAGCGCCGACCTCGATGGCGATGGCGCCGTGGGCGCGCCCGACCTCGCTGCATTGCTCAGCGCGTGGGGCGCTTGCCCCTGACGCCTGAGCCGCCGCCGCGTGCGCCGCTGCCGGGCTTGAAGCCACCGGGCTTCGGTCCGCCCGACTTCGCGTGCGGGCGCGCGCTTCGCTGACCGCCGTGGCCGCCGTGCGAGGCATGGGCGCCCTGCGTCCGAGGGCGATCGTCGCGGGTCTCGGCGAGGGTCTCGGCGAGGGGGCGCTCGAACTGCTGCGGCCGACGCGCGTTCGGCCCCGC
>CAYMSD010000033.1:0-6155 GCA_964393015.1 uncultured Klebsiella sp. | reverse complement strand
GGGTCTCGGCGAGGGGGCGCTCGAACTGCTGCGGCCGACGCGCGTTCGGCCCCGCGAAGGTGCGCGGTGCCTGCGGCCGTGGCGGGTTCGGTTCGTGCGCGCGCGGCTCGCGGCGCTCCTCGCGGTGCGCGTGGTGCGCGGGCTTCACCGCGGGCTTGGGAGCCGCGTGCCGCATGGTCTGCACGACGGGGTGCATCTCGGTGTCGTCATCGTGCGTGGCGGCGCGGGCGGCCGCATGGCCGTGGATCGCGACGCGGGCCGCGGCCTCGTCCGACTTCGGCACCTCGTTCGGCACGCGCTCGCGTGGGATCTCGAACTTGATCAGCCGCTCGACCTGCTTCAGCAGGCCCTTCTCCTCGACATCGCAGAAGGAGACCGCGTGGCCCGACTTCCCTGCGCGCGCCGTGCGGCCGATGCGGTGCACATAGGCCTCGGGCTCCATGGGCAGGTCGTAGTTCACGACATGGGTGACATCGTCGATGTCGAGTCCGCGCGCGGCGACATCGGTCGCGACGAGGACGGGCGAGCGCCCCGAGCGGAAGGCGTCGAGCGCGCGGATGCGCTGGTTCTGCGCCTTGTCGCCGTGGATCGCCTCCGCGCGGATGTTCGCGGCCTTCAGCTTGCGCGTCAGGCGGTCCGCGCCGTGCTTCGTCTTCGTGAAGACGACGGCGCGGTCCATCTTGAGGGAGTCGAAGAGATGGATGAGGAGCTGCGTCTTCTGCGCCTTGAGCACGAAGTAGAGCTTCTGGTCGATGCGGTCGACCGCGCTCGAGACGGGCGTGACGGCGACCTGCACGGGGTCGCGCAGGAGCGAGTCCGCGAGGTGGCGGATCTCCTTCGGCATGGTCGCCGAGAAGAGCATCGTCTGCCGCTTCGTGGGGAGCAGCGCCGAGATCTTGCGGATCGGCTCGATGAAGCCCATGTCGAGCATGCGGTCTGCCTCGTCGAGCACGAAGAAGTCGATCTCGCCGAGGTTGACGAGCCGCTGCTGCAGGAGGTCGATGAGACGCCCCGGCGTCGCGACGAGGACATCGATTCCCTGCTGGAGCGCGCGGACCTGCGGGCCCTGCCCCACGCCGCCGAAGATGACGGCGTGGCGAAGAGGCGTGTGGCGGCCGTAGCTTGCGAAGCTCTCGCCGATCTGCGCGGCCAGTTCGCGCGTCGGCGAAAGGACGAGCACCTTCGGCTTGCGGCCGAGCGGCGGGCGCGAGCCGCGGGGCATGCGCTCGAGCAGGTGGTTCAGGATCGGCAGCGCGAACGCCGCCGTCTTTCCCGTGCCCGTCTGCGCGATGCCGAGGACATCGCGGCCCGCGACCGCGGGCGGAATCGACTGCGCCTGGATGGGCGTGGGATGCTCGTAGCCGTCCGCGACGAGCGCGTCGAGCAGGGGCTGGGCGAGATGGAGGCTGGCGAACGAAACGGAACCGACGGAAGGAGAAGCTGTCGTCACAAACACCTTTCGCCCGCTGCGCTGGCAGCGGGCTTCATCAGGGGCGGAATCGCGTTCGGTCGGCTGCGCCGGCGGGACGGGATCAAGCCAATTGGCGCACGCGGAGCTGGGGAACACCGTGTTCCACAGGTCGGTGACCTGTGGATTGGTTCCACGGGTCGTGTTGCGTGCTGCCGGCTGAGTCCCAGTCGAGTTTCACTTCGAAAGTCGGCGCGAGGCCGACCTGAGTCACCGGCGGAAGAAGAGGAGTGTAGCGGGTCTTCGTCTCATTCGAAGGCGCGAGGCCAAAGAAAACGGGCGTTGTGCCGAATCGAGCCTCTGCGCGGCGTGGAAGCAGTCGCGCTCGACGCTATCGGGCGGACGGCGCGCGCTCGAGCGCGAGCCCGAGCGCGTAGGTGAAGCCCGGCTGGACGGCGAGCGCGCCGATGCGTCCTTGGTAGTCGAGCGCGAGCATGCCGACCTGATAGCGCGAGGGATCGCCGTTCTTGGCGACGATGCGCGCGATGGCGTGCGCGCATGCCTCCTGGGGCGTCGCGCCCGCGCGCATGGCCTCGACCGCGAGGTGCGCGCCGAGCGTGCGCAGGACCGTCTCGCCGAGCCCCGTGCAGATCGCGCCGCCGACGGGCGCGTCGACGAAGACGCCCGCGCCGACGATGGGAGAGTCGCCGACGCGCCCGTGCATCTTGTAGGCGAGTCCGCTCGTGGTCGATCCCGCCGCCATGCGTCCCTGCGCATCGAGCACCAGCATCGAGATCGTGTCGTGGTTCTCGATGTTGATGATGGGCTCGTAGCGGCGGTCCTTGAGCCACTCGCGCCACTGGCGATCCGCCTCCTCGCTCCTCGTCGGCGGCTCGACGGCGACCCCGCACTCGCGGGCGAACTGCTCTGCGCCGCGCCCGACGAGAAGGACATGCGGCGTCCTTTCCATGACGAGCCGGGCGAGCGAGATCGGGTGCGCGACGCCCTGGACGAACGCCACGCAGCCCGCGCGCCCGTCGTCGGCCATGATCGCCGCGTCGAGCGTGACGAAGCCGTCGCGATCGGGCCGGGCGCCGAGGCCGACGGTCATGTCGGGGCAGGAGGCCTCGACCACCCGGCAACCCGCCTCGACCGCGTCGATCGCGCTTCCGCGACCCTCGAGACAGGCCAGCGCCGCCGCGTTGGCGGGGAGCCCGTGGTCCCATGTCGCGAGGGCGACCGGTGCGGTGCTCGCCCGTCCAGGCAGCGGGGCGGCCGTGGCCTGGAGGGCCGTCTCCTGGCCGCCCTCGCGCACCGAGGAGGCGCAGCCTGCCGCCGCTGCGGCGGCCACCGCCCCAAGCGCCTGGCGGCGGGAAAGGGGAGTTTGGGCGATTTTGTGGCGTTCTAGGGGCATAAATGGAATCCTTTGTGGGGCTCAAGTCGGGTCGGCGGGTGAATTGCGTCCCAGAATAACGCGCCTTCGTGTCGGGAAACGGGACGACGGCGCAGGTTCGTCCGTTGGTTCCGTCTCTTCCGTTTTTTTGCACCAGAACGGGGACGCGTTCTTGACTCATCCCGACCCCGTGGCATCGTCGCAGGGTGGGTTTGTTCCCCTTGTCTGGGCTGTTCGGCTTCTAAGGGCGTTCCGAAGAGCCTGCCTGCGAGTTCCGCAGCGGGTGCCGAAGGTCAGCAAGGTCAGACCTGTTCCTAACGAGAAGAGAGAGAATCATGCTGTCGAATCGTCTTGCGAAGCACTTCGGTGCAGCGGCTGCCGCCGCCGTCGTCGTCGGGTCCGCCAACGCCGCGATCGTCCACTCGGGCATCGTCAACCTCGAAATCGCGTCGACCACCAACGGTCTCTACCTCAATGTCATCACCGGCGCGAACAACATCCCCGGCAATGGCGGCGGCGGAACCGTTCCCGGCTGGGACATCAACCCGTGGAGCTCCACGACCCTGAACTTCTTCAACGCGTCGAACCCGACGGGTGGCGTCTATGTGCGCACCTCGACCGCGACCCCCGGCGTCAGCAACCTCGCCGCTGGCACGCTGATCGGCGCTTCGTCGCTCTACACCTCTGGCGTTGCCCAGACGACGGGTTCGAACCCCTTCAACCTGAACAGCTCGGACAACATCGTCGGCTTCCGCTTCTTCAACGAGGCGTCCAGCACGATCCACTACGGCTGGTTCCGCGTCTCGCTCGCCGGCACCCTCGCCGCGCAGCCCCGCACGCTCGTTGAGTACGCCTACGAGTCCGAGGCTGGCGTCAGCATCGCCGCAGGCGCGATCCCCGCTCCCGGCGCGGTCGCTCTCCTCGGCCTCGCCGGCCTCGCTGGCCGCCGTCGTCGCTGATCCGATCACGACCCACGCCCCAAGCTGCGCTTGAGGCGAGTCGACAAGCATCGCACGGGTGACCCGACGGGGTCACCCGTGCTGCTTTTTGGCTCTGATAGCATCTCGGGATGCCCGCACGGACAGCGCAGCGCCTGCTCATCGTCGGTTGGGACGCCGCCGACTGGCTCATCGTCGACAGGCTGTTCGCGGCGGGCAAGATGCCCGTCCTGCGGCGGCTGGTCGACGGGGGGGCGCGCGCCGACCTCGGGACGCTCGAGCCGAAGCTGTCGCCGCTCCTCTGGAGTTCGATCGCGACCGGCAAGACCGCCGACAAGCACGGGATCCTGAACTTCGTCGAGCCGAGGCCCGAGGGCGGTGGGCTGCGGCTTTCGAGTTCGACGAGCCGCAAGACGAAGGCGCTCTGGAACATCCTGTCCCAGGCGGGGCTCGAGACGCGCGTCGTCGGCTGGTACGCCTCGCATCCCGCGGAGCCGATCCGCGGCAGCGTGGTGTCGAACCTGCTGCAGGAGGGCGAGCCCTCCCACGAGGGCGCGCCATGGCCCGTGGTGCCGGGCACGGTCCACCCGCCCGCCTTCGCCGACGCCGTTGCGGCCGCGCGTCAGCGTGCCCGCGCGTTCCCCGCGGAGTTGCTCCGCGCGCTGCTGCCGAAGGTCGACGAGGTGGGCGCAGGGGACGCGCGCGTCCAGTCGCTCGTCAAGCTGATGTCCCATGCCGCATCGATCGAGGGCGCCGCGCTTGCCTCGCTCCGCGCGGGCGGCGCGTGGGACGCCGCGATGGTGTTCTTCGACGCCATCGACACGGTCGGGCACCACTTCATGCAGTTCGTGGCGCCCAAGATGGCGCATGTCTCCGAGCGCGAGCAGCGGCTCTTCGGCGGCGTGATGGACCGCGTCTACGAGTGGCACGACGCGTCGCTCGGAAGGCTGCTCGAGGCAGCGGGCGAGGGCGTGACGGTCGTGCTCCTCTCCGACCACGGGTTCCACAGCGACCACCTGCGTCCGAACCTCTCGGAGGTGCCGCCCGAGCGTCGCATGGAGCTCGAGGCGAGCTGGCATCGGTCGAAGGGCGTGCTCGTGATGTCGGGTCCGGGCGTCGTGCGCGGCGCGGAGATCGCCTCTCCGACGATCCTCGATGTGGCGCCGACGGCGCTTGCGCTGCTCGGGCTGCCCGCGGGCGAGGATTTCGACGGCCGCGTGCTCGCGGAGGCGATCGACGCGGAGGCTCCCGCGCGCATCCCGTCGTGGGATGCCGTCGAGGGGGACGCGGGCCTGCACCCCGCCGATCTCCGCATGGATCCCTTCGAGGCGGCCGACGCGCTGCAGCAGCTGGTCGACCTCGGATACATGGCCGCGCTGCCCGAGGACGAGCAGGCGCAGGTCGACCTCGTGCGGCGCGAGAGCCTCTTCAATCTCGGGGTCGCGCTGATGTCGCGCCGCCGTCCGCATGAGGCGATACCCCACTTCGAGCAGCTCGTGGCGCGCAGGCCGGCGGAGCAGCGGTACGCGGCGTGCCTGGCGCAGTGCCTTCTCCGCGCGGGGCGATTCCGCGATGCGGCGGCTGCGGCGGATGCGTTCCTCATGCTCGACGCGTCGAGCGTCGACATGCAGCTGCTGCGCGCGTCGGCGCTCGCGCTCGCGGGCGACGACGCGGCCGCGCGCGTCCAGCTCGACGCGGTCGCGCGCGCGGTCGCGCGGCGGCAGGAACACGCCGCCGCGCTCGCGGGCGCCTACGCGGCGTGCGGGCGCCATGCGGAGGCGCGCGGGTGGTACGAATCCGCGGCGCGGCGGAACCCGCGCGACCCGATGACACACCTCGGACTTGCGCGGTCGCAGCTGGCGCTCGGCGGTTTCGAGGAGGCCGCAGGGCACGCGCTCGACGCGCTCGAGATCACGCAGGCGCTGCCGGAGGCGCACCTCCTGCTTGGTGCTGCGCTGGCGTGGTGCGGCGACCTCGAGAATGCGCGGAAGAGCCTCGAGTTCGCGCTGAAGTTCGAGGCGGGGCAGGTCGATGCGCACCGCTGGATGGCGCTCGTGGCGGAGAAGCTCGGCGATGCCGCGCAGGCGCAGTCCTCGCGCGCGGAAGTCGCGCGGCTCCTCGCGGGGGTCACGGAGCGTCCGCGCGAGACGCCATTCGCTGCCGCCGCGTTTGCGACCCGTACGGGCCTTCCCGCGATCTGAAACGGTGCCTGGCACGTGCCAGGCAGTGCCAGGCACCTCACGGCACGTGCCAGGCACGGCAGATGTCGTGCACCTCTCTGGCCATTGCGCATCTTCCGGTGAAACCACGGATGGTGCCAGGCACGTGCCAGGCAGTGCCAGGCACCTCACGGCACGTGCCAGGCACGGGGCTGGAGGCACGAGGCTGGATCAGGCGCGGTTGCGATGGAGCGACG
>CAYMSD010000032.1:22962-32105 GCA_964393015.1 uncultured Klebsiella sp. | reverse complement strand
TCGCGCGACACGAAAATCAGGGGTGCCCGCATGCTTCAGCATGCGGAACGGATGACGCCAGCCGTCGACCGCTCGAACCCCGCCTCATTCGCTCAGGTTCAGCGCCTTCATGACCTCGGGCGTGATGTCGATCGCCTCGGGGTACTTCAGGAATGTCCGCGCCTGGATCTGCGAGAGAGCCTCGCCCATCCGCTCCGTCTTGAACTCGCGCGCCGTCGGGTAGAAGCGGAACACGATGTCGATCGACTCCTTCTCGCTCACGGCCTCGACCGCGGCGACCAGCTCGCGGTAGGCCTGCTCGAACTGCTCGGCACCGAGCTTCTCGTCGCGGCGGCGCACGCCCTCGAGCCAGCGCTGGTATTCCTGCTGCAGCGCCATCAGCTCCTGCTGCGCCTCCGGCGGCGGCGGCGCGTTCTCGGTGAGCGAGTGCTTCTCGCGGATCGCGGCGAGGCGCTTGTTGAACTCGGCCTCCTCGGCCTGCGCGCCCTCCTGCGCCTCGCGGCGCGCATCCATGTAGCTCGAGCCCTCGAGCACCTTCTTCATCACGGTGTCGATGTCGACGCAGGCGACGCTCCACACGCGGTTCGTCGAGCGCTCGCCCCACGCGATGCGGTCGTCGGCGATCGCGATGCGCACGGGCTCGTCGCTCCCCTTCGCGCTGAGGAGGAGCCCCTCCGCAGGACCGAGGTCGGACGGCACGGGCGCTCCCGCGACCGCGAGCGACGACGGCGCGCCGCGATAGGCGAGAACGAAGGCGGACAGGGAGAGGACGAAGGATCCTGCGACGAGGAAACGCGAGAGAGGCGTCATGTCACGAGTGTATCCGAGCGACTTCCGCGACGAACCAGTCCGCGACGCGCGACTTCACCGCGTCGAGCCCGGGCGCCCGCGGGCCGAGTTCGGCGGCGACGCTCGTCACGGGCCGCGCGAGCCCGCACGGCACGATCAGCCCGAAGTGCGAGAGGTCGGGCGCGACATTCAAGGCGAATCCGTGCAGCGCCACGAAGCGCGAGAGCCGCACGCCGATCGCCGCGATCTTGCGCTCGGCCCGCCCGTCCGCGCCCACCCACACGCCCGTCGCCTCGGGGTCGCGAAGGCCGACCAGCCCGTCCGCCGCGATCGTGTCGATCACGCACTGCTCGAGCCAGCGCACGTACGGGTGGACCTTGAGGCCAAGCCGCTGGATGTCGAGGATCGGGTAGGCGACGAGCTGGCCCGGGCCGTGATAGGTCACATCGCCGCCGCGGTCGGTCTCGACCTTCTCCACGCCATGCGCGGCGAGCACGGCGTCGCTCGCGAGGACATGGGCAGCCGCGCCGACCCGCTTCGTCACCGTGACGACGGGCGGGTCGTGCTCGAGGAGATAGACCGTCATGCGCGCGTCCGTCGCGCCGGAATCGCGCGCGGCCACCAGCTCCGCGTGCGTCGCGCGCTGAATCGCAAGCGCGTCGGCGTATCCGATGCGCCCGAGGTCGACCACGCGCAGAAGGGATGACTCGGCGATCGTGTGCATGTGCGCCCGCGGTGGTCGCGAAGCGTACGCGCGCAATGCAACTCCGTACAATCGCGCCGTGCCGAAGATCCATCCGACCGCCGTCCTTCATGGAGAGATCGACCTCGCCGACGACGTGGAGATCGGGCCGTACTGCGTGCTGAACGGCCGCATCAGGCTCGGCGCGGGCTGCGGCCTCGTCGCGAACGTGCATCTCCAGGGCACGCTTGCGGTCGGCGCGGGAAACATCTTCTACCCGGGCTGCGCCATCGGATTCGCCCCGCAGGACAAGGGCTTCCCCTTCCACAAGGAGGGCGCGGGCACCGTGATCGGCGACGGCAACCTGTTCCGCGAGCATGTGACGATCCACCGCGCCACGCGCGACGACCGACCGACGCGCGTCGGCGACCGCAACTACTTCATGGCCTGCTCGCACGCGGCGCACGATGTCCAGGTCGGGAACGACTGCGTGTTCGCCAACAACACGCTCTTCGCGGGCCACGCGGAGGTCGGCGACCGGGTCGTGACGGGTGGCGGCGCGGGCGTCCACCAGTTCGTGCGCATCGGCCGCGGCGCGATGCTCGGCGGACTGTGCGGCGCGTCCAAGGATGTGTGCCCGTTCTTCACGCTGAGCGCGACCAACTACATCGGCGGCTTCAACCGCATCGGCATGCGGCGCGGCGGCTTCGCGTCGAGCGACATCGACCTCGTGCGCGAGATGTACGGGATCATCGTGCGCAGCCGCCTCCCCTTCTCGCAGCGCGTCGCGCGGCTCGAGGCGCTCGCGGGGCAGCCGCTCGCGGACGAGTTTCTCGCATTCGTGAAGGGCTCGCGGCGCGGCGTCTCGACGCGCCACGGACGCGCGACGGGAGTGCGCGCCGCAGGAGGCGCGGAGGGCGAATGAGCGCGACGCACCGGCCGCGCCTGCCGCTCTTCGCGGCGCTTCCACGACGCGCGCGCTGCGGCCACGCCACGCTCGAGTTCGCGGTGCTCGGCTCGAGTTCGTCCGGCAACGCGAGCGTCCTGCGGGTCACGACGCGCGAGTCGCGGCGGCAGCTGCTTCTCGACGCGGGCCTCTCGCCGCGCGCGACCTTCGGCGCGATGCGCGCGCTCGGATTCGCGCCCGAGGACACGGCGGAAGTGCTCTTCACCCACTTCGACCACGACCACGCGCGCGACGGATGGTCGCGCGTCGCCGCGACGACGGGCCTGCGCCTCCGCTGCGCGGCGCCGCACCGCCGCGCCGCGCTCGGCCGCGGCTACCCCGAGGCCGCGATCGAGACCTTCGACCCGTGCGCGGGCGGCTTCGACCTCGGCCCGATCCGCGTCGAGCCCTGCGTGAACCCGCACGACGACGGCGGCACCGTGTCGTTCCGCCTCGAGACCGACGCAGGCAGCCTTGGATTCGCGACGGATGTCGGCCGCGTCTCCGATGCGCTCGTCGATCTCCTGCGCGGCGTCGACATCCTGGCCATCGAGTCGAACTACGACCGCGACATGCAGCTTGCGAGCGCGCGGCCCGGCTTCCTCAAGGAGCGCATCATGGGCGGGCGCGGGCACCTCTCGAACGAGGAGTGCGTCGGCGCCGTGCGCGCGATCGCCTTCCCGGACGAACCCGCGCAGATCGTGCTCCTCCATCTCTCGCGCGACTGCAACCACCCTGACGCCGTGCACGCGCTGTGGCGCGAGGCCCTGCCGTCGCTCGCGCCGCGCATGGCGCTCGCCCATCGCGCCCTCCCGACGCCCGTCTTCCGCATGCGCGGCGGCGCGCTCGAAGGATCCGCGCCATGAGCGGGCAGGACGAATCGGGCGACGCAGGCATCGACGCCGGCATGGGCCCGCTCGCATGGGCCGCGCTCGTGGCGCGCTGGGTCGAGGTCGCGCGCGCAAGCCGCGCGATTCCGCCCGAACTCGCGCAGCTGCGCGACTCGATCCCGCATCTGATCGCGATCGAGGCCACCACGGCGGCGCTCGGCGAACTCGCGCGCGTTCCCGAGGTCGACCGCCCGCACGCCCGCGCCGTCGCGGAGGTGGCGATCCGCCGCGCGGCCGCCGAACTCGACCGCCTCTGGCGCGGCGAGGAGTGGCCCGCGGAGTTCACCGAGGCCTGCGAGGCGGCGGAGCGGGCGCTCGAGCGCGCTGCCTACGCGGGGCTCTCCGCGCTGGTCGTCGCAGGGGAATCGGCCGTCGAGGTCCCCCGCCTCGAGCTCGGGTTCGACCGCGACGACCCCACCACTCATCGCGGAACCCTCGCCGCCATGCCGCCCGGCTCGATCGCGATGCCGGGCGAACCCGTGTGCTGGTGGGTCGGCCGCGAGGCTCCGACGGTTCCCTCCGACTGCGGAGACGCCGCCGCGCGGCTCGAACTCGTCCGATCGGCCGAGGCCCTCCAGGTCTATCGCGGGCTCGACGAGCGCGGGCGCTTCACGGAGGACACCCTCGCGCCCATCACCGAGGATGTGCTCGCGGGCCTCCCCATGCTGGTTCCTCTCCTCCTCGACGGAACCCCGATCGGACACTTCATCCGCGGCGAATCGGAGTGGCTGGCGATGCAGCGCGCGGCGATGGGCGGGCGCTCCACGATTCCCGTGAACCGCTGAGCGCCGCTCCTCCAGCGGCCATGTGCATCCGCTACCCTCCGTGCCCGATGTCCGACGCCCTGACCCATGAATGCGGCCTTGCCTTCGTCCGTCTGCGCAAGCCACTGGCGTGGTTCCAGGAGACGCTTCTCGACCCGCTCTGGGGCCTCCGCAAGCTCTACCTCCTGATGGAGAAGCAGCACAACCGCGGCCAGGACGGCGCGGGCATCGCCTGCGTGAAGCTCGACATGCCCGCGGGCGACGCGTTCCTCGAGCGCGAGCGCACGGCGAAGCGCAACCCGATCGAGCGCCTCTTCGACGAGGCCCTCTCCCCCGCGGCCTCGATGAAGGACTCGGAGCTCGTCGCCCTCGACCCGACCGAGCTCAAGCGGCGCTTCCGCCTCCTCGGCGAGGTCCTTCTCGGGCACCTCCGCTACGGCACCCACGGGGGCCGCACCAGCGCCGTCTGCCACCCCTACGTGCGCCGCTCGAACAGCGAGTCGCGCTCGATCGCGATGGCGGGAAATTTCAATCTTACGAACTCGGGCGAACTCTTCGCGCGGCTCGTCGAGTACGGCCTCCATCCCGTCGGCGAGAGCGACACGGGCGTGGTGCTCGAGAAGATCGGCTACTTCCTCGACCGCGAGCACTCCCACCTCGAGGCCGCGATGGGCGAGGGCTCGTTCCTCGGCCTCGAGGGGGCCGCGCTCGCGGCCGAGATCTCGCGGCAGCTCGACCTCGCGCGCGTCCTCCGCCGCGCCGCCGCGCAGTTCGACGGCGGCTATGTCTTCGCGGGTCTCCTCGGCAACGGCGACAGCTTCGTCTGCCGCGACCCCGCGGGCATCCGCCCCGGCTTCTTCCTCGTCACGGACGAGGCGATCGCCGTCGCGAGCGAGCGCGCCGCGCTGTCGACCGTCTTCAACCGCGACCCGCGCGAGATCGAGCCGATCCCGCCCGGTCACGCGCTCGTCATCAAGCGCGACGGGTCGTTCTCGCTCGAGCGCTTCGCCGAGCCGCTCCCGATCCGCCAGTGCACCTTCGAGCGGATCTACTTCTCGCGCGGCAACGACCCCGCGATCTACCGCGAGCGCAAGCAGCTCGGCCGCAACCTCGCGCCGCGCATGATGGAGCTTCTCGACGGAGACCTCGAGAAGGCCGTCTTCGGATTCATCCCGAACACCTCGGAAACCGCGTATCTCGGCCTGCTCGAGGCGCTCTTCGAGGAATCGCAGCGGCTGTCGGCGGAGCGCGTCTGGCGGCTCGTCGAGTCGGGCCGCGCCACGCGCGAGTCGATCGCGGCGGCGCTCGCGCCGCGCGTGCGCGGCGAGAAGATCGCCCACAAGGACCAGCGCCTGCGCACCTTCATCACGCACGATGCGGCGCGCAAGGACCTCGTCAACCACATCTACGACATCACGCGCGGGACCGTCTCGCACGACGACACGCTGGTCGTGGTCGACGACTCGATCGTGCGCGGCACCACGCTGCGCGAGTCGATCATCACGATGCTCGCGCGCCTCAACCCGAAGCGCATCGTGGTCGCGAGCTCGAGCCCGCCGATCATGTACCCCGACTGCTACGGGATCGACATGAGCCAGCTCGGACGCTTCATCGCGTTCGAGGCCGCCGTGGCGCTCGCGCGCGAGAGCGGCCAGGCGGCCGTCCTCGACGAGATCGAGGCGCGCTGCGCCGAGCAGGCCGCGTGGGAGCCCGCGCGCATGAAGAACCATGTCGCGATGCTCTACGGGCTCTTCCCGCTCGCGGAGATCGAGCGCAAGGTGGCGGAGCTGATCCGCTCGCGCTCGCTCGACTGGACGGGGCCGATCGAGGTCGTGTACCAGTCGGTCGAGGGGCTGCGCGCGGCCATGCCCGAGCACTCGGGCGACTGGTACTTCACGGGCGAGTACCCGACGCCCGGTGGTTATAGGGTGCTCAATACGGCGTATCTCAACTGGCGCAAGGGGGCGGACGGCAAGCGGGCGTATTAGGGCGGTCGCGGCTGCGGCCGCTCCCTCTGGTGCTCCAAACGCGGTTCGTGGGCGGTCGCGGCTGCGGCCGCTCCCTCAGCCGCGGATGATCGGGCGCTTGCAACTTGCGCGCCGTGGCGCCGGGGGCGCCGGGCCGCGGCGTCCGCGTGCTACTTGACGCAAACGCCCGTTTCCGTTCTACTTGTCCCTCCCCCTTTGGTGGGTCGAAGGCGCGTGGGCGCCCTCGGATTCGCTGTGAACCGCCCCGTCGGCGTCGCTCGGATGCGCACGATCGGGCTCGTAGGAAACTGGAACACTCATGTCGCGCTATCTCGGTCCCAAGGTGAAGCTCTCGCGCAAGGTCGGAGTCCCAGTCGCGGACATCCCAAAGCACACCTCGAAGCGCCAGCTCACCACTCCGGGCATGCACGGCTTCCGTGGCCGTCGCCAGAAGGACTACGGCATCCGCAAGGATGAGAAGCAGAAGCTGCGCTTCCACTACAACGTGCTCGAGCGCCAGTTCCGCCGCTACCTCGCCGAAGCAGGCCGCCGCCCGGGCAACACGGGCGAAGTGCTGCTTCAGCTCCTCGAGCTCCGTCTCGACAACGTCATCCGCCGCGCGGGCTTCTCGCGCACCATCTGGGGCGCGCGTCAGCTCGTCGTCCATGGCCATGTGAAGGTCAACGGCGAGAAGGTCGACCGCCCGTCGTTCTCCCTCTCGGTCGGCGATGTCGTCACCGTGAAGGAAGGCGTGCAGAAGCTCTGCCGCGAGCAGATGGAGTCGATCCCCGGCCATCAGGTCCCGGGCTGGCTCGCGGTCAACCCCGCCGAGCTCTCGGCGAAGTGCGTGTCGAACCCGACCTCGGACCAGATCCCCTTCGATGTGAACACCAACCTGATCGTCGAGTTCTACCGCTGACCGACGCGCGTCCGCGCGGCCGTTCGGCGCCTCACCGGCGCAGGAGCAGTACGACCCCGAGGCCGAGGCGCTTGCCTCGGCCTCTTTCTTAGGCCCGCTCCAGAGGCGGGGCGACACGCGCGCCGCCTCCACCTTCCAGTACCCTTCCCCAGCCATGCTCAAGCTGCTCCGACAGTACAACCAGTGGATCCTCGCGGTGGGCGGCACGCTGCTCCTCGTCGCGTTCCTCATGCCGACCGCGATCCAGAACTGCGCGCAGCAGAGCGCCGTCGGCGGCGCCGTGTGGGCGACCTACGAAGGCGGCGGCGAACTGACGGGAACCGACCTCGACGGCGCGCGGCGCGAGCTGCTGCTCGTCGAGTTCCTCGGCAACCCGAACAGGGCGCAGGACCCGATCGCGATCATCGGCGCCGACCAGGATCCCGCCCACTGGTGGCTGCTCGTCCACGAGGCGACCCGCGCAGGGCTCGTCGGCGGACAGGCCGAGGGCCTCGCGCTCCTCGCGGCGCGCGCAGCCGCCGAGACGGCCCGCGGCAACCCCATCACCACCGAGCAGGCCATCGAGAACCTCCGCCGCGCGAGCGAGTCGACGCGCGAGTTCGTGCTCGAGACCGCGTCGAAGTGGAGCGCGGTCATGCGCCTCCTCTCGCTCGTCGAGAGCGTCGACCGCGTCAGCGACCGCAGGCTCGAGCAGTTCGTCGCGAAGACGCTGCTCGGCATCAACGGCGACATCGTCGTCATCGACGCGCGCGCGGCCACGGCGCCCATCGCGGTCGAGGCGCCGACGGAGGAGCGGCTCGCGGCGCAGCTCGCCGCCTTCGGCGACAAGGACGCCCCCGCCGACATCGGCGTCGACCGCTTCGGCTACCGCCTCCCCGACCGCGTCCGCCTCGAGTGGATGACGATCCCGAAGAGCGCCGTCGAGGCGTCCGTGCAGAACTCCGACGAGCTCTCGAGCCTCGCGCTCAAGAAGCGCTTCGCGCTCGACCCCGCGAAGTACGGCGCCGACCCGCGCAGCGCCACGGGCTACTCGGCGTTCGAGTCGATCGTGCGCGCGCGCACGGTCGAGGAGCTCACGAAGTCGCGGCTCGACGAGATCACCAAGTTCGCGAGCGACCAGCTGAGCCTCGCGCAGCGCGGACTGAAGCGGCGCGACCTCTACTTCGTCCTCCCCGACGACTGGGCGTCGCTCAAGCCGTCGTTCACCGAGCTCGCCGCGTCGATCGCGCAGGAGTTCGGCGTTCCCGCGCCCGCGGTCGAGACGAGCGGCATCGCTCCCGTCGCCGTCGGCACGCTCTCCGAGCTTCCCGGCATCGGACGCGCCTCGACGAGCCGCTTCGGCACGCCGATGCGCCTGCAGCAGCTCGTGGCAGGCGCGCGCGAGCTCTCGACGCCCGCGCCGGTCGCCCCCGTCCAGACGGGCGTCGCGGGCCCGGCGCTTGTCGGAGACAACGGCGATGTCTACCTCTTCCGCATCGAGGAGGCGCTTCCGTCGACAGCCGAGACGGACCTCGCGGCCGTGCGCGACAGGGTCCTCGCGGACCTCATCGCCCTCGAGCGCTATCGCGTCCTCGAGCGTGACCTCGCCTCGATCAAGTCCGAGGCCGCTGCGCAGGGACTCCGCGCCGTCGCGGACCGCTTCGCGACGAGCGTGCAGGCCGTGACCGAGCTCCGCGAGGCGAACCCGCAGCTCCTCGGCTTCGGCCTGCGGCTCCCGAGCCCGATCCCAGGCCTCGGCAACGAGCCGAAGGCGCTCGCAGCGATCATCGACGCCGTCGGCGCGCTCCCGCTCACGGGCGACCTCTCGACGATCCCTGTGGCGGACCGCACCTTCGCGGTGCTCTCGCCCGACAAGCTCTCGCTCATCCTCGTCGAGGTGCGCGAGCTCCTGCCCGTCACCGTCGAGAGCTACAGCGGCTTCGTCGCCAACCCCGCCATCGTCGACACCGTGCGCGACGAGTCGGTCGCGCTCGACGTGCGCACCGTGTTCGGCTTCGACGAGCTCGCGCGCCGCTCGGGATTCAAGCGGATCCGCGGCGACGACGGCGAGGAGATCAAGCCCGCCGCCGATGCGGCCGCGGCTGCCGAAGCGCCTTCGACCACCACCAACGGCTGAAGCCCAGTCGAGGAACTCCATGCACGCAGACGCCGCTCCAGCCCCGTCCCCAGCCGCCTCTCCGGCCTCC
>CAYMSD010000032.1:8390-22862 GCA_964393015.1 uncultured Klebsiella sp. | reverse complement strand
CGGCGCCGCCGTCCACCCGCTCCTGCCGCGTGATCTCAGCGTCGTGGATGCGCCAGCCGTCGGCCGTCGCGGCCACCGTGAAGCGGCCGTCGTACTCGTTCGTTCGGTCGTGCGAGTGGCCCCAGTGCGTCACGCGGCCGTCGACCTGCCAGGTCGCGTCGACCGTGAACGCGCGCGCCCGCGCGCCGTCCTCGAGCGTGATCTCGCCCTGCGAGGAAAGCTGCGTGGCGACGGGCCGCACGGCGACGACCCTGCTCATGGCGCCCCCCTCCTCCTCCATCACGAGCGCGCGTCGCACGCCGAGGTAGGTCTCCTCGAGGAGCCCGCCCGTCACGCTGTAGGCGAGCGCGTCGTAGACGGCGCCCTCCGACTCGTAGTCGAACGCGCGGTAGAGGTTCCGCTGCAGCGACTCGAAGGTCTCCTTCGCGGAGCGATCGTCGATCGCGTCGGGGGTGCGCGTGCCGAAGGCGAGGTACGACGGTCCGGAGGGCCGCACCACGAGCACGACCGCGGCCGCGAGGAGGCCGCTGCCGAGCGCGACGCGCGGCCCACGCCGCGCCACGGCCGCCGCGCCGAAGGCCACCGCGAACACGGCGATCGAAAGCGTCGCCCATGCAGGGACGAGCGGCCTCGGCATCGGCGGCTCGGGCACCGCGGCGAGCCGCGCCGCGATCCCTCCATCGGGCCGATGCCAGGTGTACCCGGGCTCGTCGCGCGTCAGCTCGAAGAGCGTGCGAAGCCCACCCGCCGACCACTCGGTCGCGATCACGATCGGCGGCTTCGACGGCAGGATCGAGAGGAGGTCAGGCGGGTAGGCCGACCACACGACCGAGATCGCGCGCGGCCCCTCCGCGGAGGGCGGCAGCGGATACGCGAGCTCCCACGAGACCTTCCGCAGGCCGCGCCAGCCGCTCAGGGGAAAGAGCGGGAGCAGCACGGGATCGGGGTCGTTGATCGCAAGCTCGCGCAGGACGGGCGCGACGGCCGCGCCATCGACCATGACGGGCAGCTGGGCGCGGCAGTACGCCTCGATCCGCGGCGCGATCGCCGCGAGCTCGGCAGGGTCGATCCGCTCCGGGTCCTCCCGCGGAACCTCCATCATCCAGTCCAGGAAGACGAGGTTCATCGAGATCTCCGTCACGAACTCCGTGGCCTCGAGCCGGTACCGCAGGTCCACATGCGGGCCGTCCTGCGGGTGGCGCGCGACTGCATGAATCGCCTCGGTTTCGGCTGCGATGGGCGTCGAGCCCACCGCGACCGCGGTTAGACTGAGGAACCCCGCCGCGATGCACGCGGCGAGCCCAGGAGACATCCATGCTCTCGACCATCGTCGCGCCAGACCGTCCGCTCGCGAAGCATCTCTCGGTGTGGTCGGTGGCGTCGGCCGTCGCATGCGCCGCCATTGTGGCGACTTCGCCCGCGCGTGCACAGGAGACGGCGGCGGAGGCGCCAACCGCGGCCGCGGCGGGCACCTCTGCGACGACGGAGGCGCCCGCAGCCGTCGCGACGGTCGCCACGGCGGCCGGCAGCGTCGAGGGATCGAAGAAGATCCACGAGGTCATCGCGGCCGCCGACCCGCTCGTGCAGGAGTTCAACGAGCACCTCACGGTGCTCGCGAGCCCGTGGATGGAAGGTCGCCTGCCCGGCACGCGCGGCATGGAGCGCGCGATGCAGTACATGGAGGACCAGTTCGCGCGCGCGGGCCTCGAGCCGGGCTTCCAGCCAAGCGACGGCGGCCCCAAGACCTATCGCCAGCCGTTCCCGCTCGGATCCTCGCGCGAGGTCAAGCTCGAGTCGATCGCGTTCCAGTGCGGCGACCAGGAGGCCGCGCTCGCGGCTGGCACCGACTTCAAGTTCAGCTCGCTCGGACGCGACGGCAATGCTTCGGGCGAGATCGCATTCGTCGGATACGGAATCGAGGACGGCCCCGACGGCTACACGAGCTTCGCGGAAGGGCATTCGCTCGAGGGCAAGATCGCCCTCGTCCTCCGATTCGAGCCGATGGACGCGAACGGAAAGAGCCGCTGGTCGGGCGGCGACGGCTGGTCTGGCCGCGCGGGGTTCCAAGGCAAGCTCAGCGCCGTGGCGCGACGCAAGCCCGCCGCGATCCTCGTCGTGAACACCCCCGGCGCCGACGACCCGCGCATCTCGAGCCTCGGCACGGGCGGCGGCGGCCGCGCGATCGCGGATGTGCCCGTCTTCATGGTCAGCACCGAGGCGGGCGAGCGGCTCGTCAACGCGTGCGGCGACGGCCGCAGCCTGATGGACCTCCGCCGCATCGCCGACGAGCCCCCTGCCGACGCCCCGCGGAGCTTCGATCTCGCGGGCTCCCGCGTCGACCTCACGGTCGAGGTCGAGGAGCGCTCCGTCATCGCAGAGAACATCGTCGGCGTCCTCCCGGGCCGCGGCGCGCTTGCGAAGGAAGTCATCGTGATCGGCGGCCACCTCGACCACCTCGGCATGGGCGACTTCGGTTCGCGCGAGGGCCCGGGCAAGCTGCACCCTGGCGCCGATGACAACGCGTCGGGCTCGGCGGGCGTGATCCTGCTCGGCGACCTCCTCCGCAAGGACTACGAGCGGCTCGACCCCGCGACGCCGCTCCGCACGATCGTCTTCATCGGCTTCAGCGCAGAGGAAAGCGGCCTCAACGGCAGCCGCTACTACGCACAGAACCCGATCTACCCGATCCGCGACACGGTCCTGATGATGAACTTCGACATGATCGGCCGCATCAAGGACAACCGGCTCTCGGTCACGGCCGCCGGAGGCAAGGGCCTCGAGGAGTGGGCGCAGAGCTTCTACCCGTCGTCGGGCCTCACGGTCGTTCCGCGCGGTGGCGGCGGCGGCGGCAGCGACCACGCGAGCTTCCTCGCGGTCGGCGTGCCCATCCTCTTCGCGATCATCGCCGACTTCCACGACGACTACCACACCTCGCGCGATGTCACGGGCCTCATCGACCGCGAGGCCTCCGTGCTCGCGGTGCGCCTCTGGCACACGCTCGCGCTCGAGATGGCGCAGCGCGCGGAGCGGTTCGAGGCGGAATCGACGGGCGGCCCCATGCGTCCGCAGCCGATGCGCGTGCGCGTCGGCCTGCGAACCCGCGCTGCGGACGATGGCTCCGGCCTCGAGGTCGTCGATGTCACCTCGGGCGGCAGCGCCGACAAGGCGGGCATCAAGCAAGGCGACAAGATCGTCAAGTGGAACAAGAAGGACATGCCCGACCGCAACGCGTTCGTCGAGGACCTCCGCACGCACGAGGGCGGAGCGGTCGTTCAGGCGGTCGTGATGCGCGGCGAGGAGGAGCTCACGATCTATGTGACGCTCGACGGCGCGAACTGACCTTTCGCGTTCAGTCGAGCCGCCGCAGTTCGTCGCGCAGGATCGCGGCGAGCTCGTAGTTCTCCGAGCGCACGGCCGCACGCAGCCGCTCCTCGAGCTCGCCCCGCTGCGCGGGGGGAAGCTGCGGCACGAGCGTCTCGCGCAGGGTGCGCAGCGCCTGGACATCGCCAAGCGTCTCGAACTGCTCGGCGAGGCCGATCCGCTCCGCGGCGCCTCGGAGGAGCGCGAGCCCCGCATCGATCGCTGCGGGCGCCTCGCGGGGCCGCCCCGCAGCGACAAGCCCCGCCACCACGGCGCGGGTGCGCAGCACGATGACCGAGAACCGCGCGCCCTCGGCCCAGTCGACCTCCTCCACGGGGCCGCGCCTGACCATCGCGGCGAGGCCCTCGAGCACCGTCTCGGCGTCGCGCACCGCCCTGGCGGCGTCGCCGATCGAGAGGAAGGCCAGCGCCCGCTGCTGGATCTGCACGAGCTCCAGCCTCGCCAGGGCCGCGTAGGCGGGTTCTCCGAGACGATTCCGCTCGCCAAGGACGCTTGTCCCCCCGTCCGGGCGACCGTCCACCGCCATCTGCAGGACACCGAGCTCCACGCGAACCTGAAGATGCTCGCGGCCATCCGCGCCCCTGATCAGGCGCGCGTTGACGCGGCCCGGTTCATGCGGAAACGCGTTGAGGAGGTCGGTCAGGTCGTCGCTCATGGAGTGCCCACGATCGCAAGGTTGTCCCCAATCGGGTGCGTGGCGCTGGGCGCAGCCGCAGCGCGCCTTCTCTGACCGGCCAGCCGCCCAGTTGGATCATCGACCAATCCAAACCGAAAGTTCGCACCACCCTGTGTGATCGGAACCCGAGTTCGCGAGGCCGCCGTATATGCTGTCAAGCGTCGGCAAGGCTGAGCCGACCCACCGAACGGAGGTTGTGTTCCACGGTCAGGCCTCGGGAGCGGAGCGGCGTCCACGCTGCAATCCGATCACCCGAGGCACGAGTTCCGCCCACACGGATGTGCGGCGACAGAGGGAGCGAACAGGGACGGCTGCATCGTGCGCCCGTTTCATCGTTCGTCGTGCGCGCATCGCGCGTCTTTCCTCAGTCGTCGTCGTGGGCCGCTCGCGGTCGATGCAGGCAGTCCCTTCCGGGGCTCCAGCGTCGTCCGTGTTCCGAACGGGCACTTGCGTGCGTCGTCGCCCTCGCATCGCGCGAGGCGACTGTCCCGAGGTGCCGCCCCAGGGGCGGGTTCATCGAGGCGAGGTGTTCATGGGTCGTTCCTCACTTCAGTCTGACCTTCATCTCTATCTGCGCCAGATCAACGAGGTTCCGTTGCTCAGCGCAGAGGAGGAGAAGGCGCTCGGCTGGCGCATCATCAACGACAACGACTGCTCGGCCAAGGAGCGGATGATCCGCGCCAACCTGCGCCTCGTCATCTCGATCTCAAAGAACTATGTGAACCGCGGGCTCTCGCTCGCGGACCTCATCGAGGAAGGCAACATCGGGCTCATCCGCGCGGTCGAGGGCTTCGACCCCGCGCAGGGCGCCCGCTTCTCGACCTACGCGTCGTGGTGGATCAAGCAGGCGATCAAGCGCACGCTCATCAACGCGGTGCAGCCGATCCACATCCCCGCCTACATGATCGACCTGATCGCGCGCTGCAAGGAGGCGTCGCGGCGCCTCGAGGAGCAGTTCGGTCGGCAGGCGACCGTGCAGGAGCTCGCGGACGATCTCAAGATCCCCGTGCGCAAGCTCAACATCGTGCGGCGCGCGCTGAAGGCCTACAACGCCCCGAGCCAGTCGCCGGGCGGCGAGTCGGGCGAGGGCGCCGAGCTGCACGAGCTCTTCGAGGATCACCGCCACGGCAAGCCCGAGGAGTCGGTGACGAAGCGCGAGGAGTTCACGCTCGTGCTGAAGCTTCTCGAGCAGATCGACGAGCGCGACGCGCGCGTCATCCGCCTGCGCTACGGCCTCGAGGGCAAGGAGCCGCTGACGCTCAAGCAGATCGGCCGCGAGGTCGGCCTGACGCGCGAGCGCGTGCGCCAGATCGAGGTCGAGGCGCTGCGCCGCCTGCAGGCGCGCATCAACGAGGAGAAGCCCCTGCGCTTCCTCCGCTCGATGATGCAGGAGCGCATGGACCCCGGGACCACGAGCCCGCGCGGCGGCGGCCGTCGCGACGACGGCGCGCGCGATGCGGAGGCCCCGCGTCCGCTGCCGCGGTCGATTCCGATCCAACGGCGTGTTTGAGCGCTCGCCGCTGCGGCGGCGAGCTTTGGCGCGGCCGAAACCCTGGGTGCCCGCATGCTTCAGCATGCGGAACGGGTGATGTCAGCCGTCGACTCCGACGATCGTCGTTCCGTGGACTTCGTCCACGGGCACCCTTGGCTTGAGCGGTCGCGGCTGCGGCCGCTCCCTTTGGTGCGACCGACACGCACGGGTGCCCTTGGACGAAGTCCAAGGAACGGACGGTGTCAGCCGTCGCTCAGACGCGCGACACGAACGGCAGCTTGGTCACGACGGCGGGCGTCGTGCCCTTGCCCGCGAGGTCGACTTCGAACTGCGTCCCCTCTGCCGTCATCGACGCGGGCACATAGGCCATCGCGATGCCGCGGTCGAGGGTCGGCGAGATGCAGCCGCTCGTGAGTTCGCCGACCGCCGTGCCGCCCGAGAGGACCTGCATCCCCTGCCGCGGCGACCGACGCCCCTCGACGAACAGCCCGACCAGCTTGCGCGCGGGGCCCTGCTCCTTGATGCGGCGCAGCGCCTCCTGCCCGATGAAAGTGCCCGTCCGCTCGTCGTCGGGGCCTCCCGTCATGCCCTTGTCGAACTTGATCGCGAACTCGAGGCCCGCAGACACGGGGTCGATCTCCTCTGTGATCTCGTGGCCGTAGAGCGGCATGCCCGCCTCCATGCGCAGCGTGTCGCGCGCGCCGAGGCCGACGGGCTTCACGACGCTCGTGTCGCTGCCCATGTCCTTGAGGACCATGCCGAGCGCCAGCTTCGCCATCGACGACGGAAGGATCACCTCGACGCCGTCCTCGCCCGTGTAGCCCGTGCGCGAGACAAGGAGCTTGATCACGACCAGGTTCTTCACCATGAAGCGGTAGCGCTTCATCGAGGGGATCGTCGACGACATCTTCGAGATGAGGTCCATGGCCTTCGGGCCCTGGATCGCCACCATCGCGGTCGAGTCCGTCTCGTCGGCGAGCTTGAAGGCGAACTCCCCCTTCGCCTCGGCGAAGTGGCCGAGCAGCTTGTGCCTGTTCGCCGCGTTGCAGACCATCAGGTACTCGTCCTCGTCGACGCAGTAGACGAGCACATCGTCGCGGCAGCCGCCGTTCTGGTTGCAGACGAGCGAGTAGCGCACCATTCCCGGCTGCATGCCGAGGATCTGCCGCGTGCAGACATGGTCGAGGAACTTGCGCGCGTGGCGCCCGCTGAAGCGCAGGCGCCCCATGTGCGAGACATCGAAGAACGCGGCCGATTCGCGGCACTGCTTGTGCTCCTCGATGATCGAGCCGTACGCGATCGGCATCTCGTAGCCCGCGTACTCGACCATGCGCGCCTTGTGCTCGAGGTGCAGGGCGTGGAACGGCGTACGCTTGAGCGCGGCTTCGGCTGTGGTCATGGGGCGAAGGGTATCGACCCGCCGAACGCCCCGCCACCGCTTCGGGCCTCGAGGGCCGCGCGGACACGCCCTGCGCGGGAACCGCTATCCTGCGGGAAATGTCCCTGTCCGACCGTACGCCGGCGCAGCACGCGAGCCCGATCCACCGCCTCACGGGCGGAGCGCTCGGGCTCGGATCGCTTCGCGCGATGTCGCTGGCCGCGGCGATCGGCCTCGCGAGCGCGGCGCTCGCTCCGAGCGCGCTTGCGCAGTCGAGCGCCATCGAGGACGAGACCCTCGCGGACAGGCCGATCGCGCGCGTGGTCTTCACGGGGCTGTCGCGTGTCACCGAGCGCGAGGTCCTGAACAACACGCGCGTCGCCGCGGGGCAGCCCTTCGAGGCGGCCGCCGTGCGCAACGATGTCGCGACGCTCTACCGCCTCGGGCAGTTCGACACGGTCGACGCCCTCGTGCGCCTGCTGCCCGACGGCACGGTCGAGCTGACCTACGCGCTCGTCGAGCAGCCGATCGTGCGCGACCTGCAGGTGGTCGGCAACAAGGTGGTGTCCGACCAGGAGCTGCGCAAGACGATTCCGCTCTATGCGGGCGGCCCGCGCGACGACTTCCTGCTCGAGCAGGCCGTGTCGCGCATCAAGGACCTCTATCGCAAGCGCGGCAACTACCTCGCGGAGGTCACCGTCGACGAGACGCGCCTCAAGGACACGGGCATCCTCATCCTGCGCGTGGTCGAGGGGCCGCGCGTGAAGGTGAAGGAGATCGAGTTCGTCGGCAACGAGTCGTTCACGGCGTCGGAGCTCGCGGGCGAGGTGCGCACGCGCACGGCCGTGCCGCTCTTCGTGAAGGGCGAGCTCGACGAGGAGCTCCTCATCGACGACGTGGCCGCGCTCGACAGGTTCTACAAGGACCGCGGCTTCATCGATGTCCGCGTGGACAGACGCATCGAGGTCTCCCCCGACTCGAAGGAGGCGAAGGTCGTGTTCGTGGTCGGCGAGGGCCGCCGCTACCGCCTTCGCTCGGTCGCGGTCGAGGGGCGCGGCGTCGAGGGACCGCGCCCGCTCGCGGTCTTCGACGAGCGGCAGGTCCGCGATCTCCTCGCCATCCAGCCGGGCGACGTCTACTCGCGTCTCAAGCTCGACAAGTCGATCGCAAGCGTGCGCGACGGCTACCGTCTCCTCGGCCATGTCGATGTCGAGATCACCGACCGCGCCGTCCGCGTGGGCGAGGAGCCCGAGGTCGACCTCGTGCTCTCCGTGCGCGAGGGTCGGCGGACGATCGCGGGCCTCGTCAACATCCAGGGCAACTTCCTGACCAAGGACAAGGTCGTCCGCAGGCTCGTGCGCATCCAGCCCGGGCGCACGCTCGACGGACGGGAGCTTGAGAACGCGCGGAGACGGGTCCAGGCGAGCCAGCTCTTCAACGACGTGCGCGTCACCGTGCAGCGGCCGCGCGACGACGAGCAGGACGCGCTTGAATTGACGGATCCGTTCGGCAAGGCGGCGAGCGGCGCGACGGGCGGGCCCGACGACCCCGTGGTCGCGGAGGAGCGCGTGGAGCGCGTCCGCTCGGATGTGCGCGACATCCTCGTCGAGGTGAAGGAGCGCAACACGGGCAGCGTGAACTTCGGCGTCGGCCTCGGCACCGACTCGGGAGTCTTCGGCGAGTTCAGCGTGAGCCAGCGCAACTTCGACATCGCGGACACCCCCGAGACGCTCGACGAGCTGATCTCGGGCCGCGCCTTCCGCGGCGCGGGCCAGCAGTTCCGCATGTCGATCGCGCCCGGCAACGAGGTCACGAACTTCTCGCTCGACTTCGTCGAGCCGCACCTCCTCGAGACCGACTACTCGCTGCGACTCTCGCCGTTCTATCGGATCCGGCTGTACGAGGACTACGACGAGAACCGCGTGAGCCTGCCCATCTCGCTCTCGCGCCGCCTCGGCGACTTCTGGAGCGTCAGCCTCAACACGGCCTTCACCTCGGTCGAGCTCTCCGACTTCGACCCCGACACGCCCATCGAGGTCTTCGAGGACCGCGGACCGACCACGCTCGCGTCGCTCGGCTTCAGCGTGCGCCGCACCGATGTCGACCGGCAGTTCCGCCCGAGCCGAGGCTCCTCGGCCGAGTTCTCCGCCACGCAGTTCGTCAGCTTCGACGATGTCGACCCGTTCACGGTGCTCCGCGCGGGCTACACCCAGTTCTTCACGGTGACCGAGGACTTCCTCGGACGCCGCTCGACCCTGCGGCTCTCCACCGACGTCGGCTACATCGTCGGCGACGAGGCGCCCGTCTACGAGCGCTTCTACCTCGGCGGCCGCACCTTCCGCGGCTTCGACTTCCGCACCATCAGCCCGAAGTCGCGCGCGAACCTCGACCCGACGACCCCGCTCTCGAACGACCCCGTGGGCGGAACATGGCTCTTCTCGCTCGGCCTCCAGTACGAGCAGCCCGTCTTCCAGAACTCCTTCACGATGGTCGGCTTCATCGATTCGGGAACCGTGACCGACGAGATCGGGTTCGACCAGTACCGCGTCTCCGCGGGTCTCGGCATCCGCCTCTACCTGCCGCAGTTCGGCCCCGCGCCGCTTGCGTTCGACTTCGCCTTCCCGATCGTCAAGGAAGACACCGACGAGACGCAGGTGTTCAGTTTCTCGGCGGAGATCCCCTTCTGACCATCGCGCGTGGCGGAATCGGCGGGTTTCCGCGGCGTCCGTACAATCCGCGGCCGCGCCCCTCGGCCGGCGCGCGCACGAAACCGGAGAGCAACGCATGAAGTCATCGACCCTCGCAGCCTGCGCCGCCGGCGCCGCCATCGCCCTCGCGGGATTCCTCGTCGGAAGCGCGGACGCGAAGCGCCTTCCCGCATTCCTCGCGCCGCCGACGGCGATCGGCGTCGTCGACATGGCCGCGGTCTTCGACAGGCTCGAGGAGAGCGCGGAGTGGGATGTGCGCATCAAGGCGCTGCAGTCCCGCACCAACGACGAGGCGGTTCAGCGCCGCAACGAGCTCGAGGCGCTCGGCCGCGAGATCGAGGCGATGAGCGATGGCCCCGAGAAGGACGCGAAGATCGACGCCTTCCGCCTGAAGGACCTGCAGAACAAGCAGTGGCTCGGCTTCAAGGAGCTCGAGGTCGACCGCGAGATGAGCCTGAAGCTCCAGTCGGTGTACCGCTCGATCCGCGAAGGCGCGAAGCGCCTCGCCGAAGCCGAGAAGTACGACCTCGTCGTCGTCGACGACTCGAAGCTCGAGATCCGCACGCAGCGCGGACAGAACGCGCCGCCGCTCACGCAGCAGGCCGAGGCGCAGATCGAGCGGCTGCGCGTCCTCCATGCGGCGCGCACGGTCGATGTCACCGAGAAGCTCATCGTTCAGATCAACAACGCACGCGCGCTGCGCCCCACGGCGCCGGCCGCGCCCGCGCGCTGACGGCCCGATCGAACCAATACGGCGCGGCGCGATGCGCCGTGGCCCCGCACGCAGGAACCCGCCATGTCCCCGACCCATCCGCGTACCCCCCGCGCCGCCTTCCGCCTCGACCTCCTCGCCGTGGCGATCCTCGGCGCCGTCCTGATCGGCGCAAGCTGGATGCGCCCGCAGACGACCGAGCGCGCGCCCTCGCGCGTCGCCACGATCGATCTCGAGAAGACCTACAACTCGATCGACCGCTATGCGGCCACGCTTGCCGCGATCAAGTCGACCGGCGAAGGCCTCGAGCAGCAGGTGAAGGCGGCCGAGGGCACCGTGAAGGAGCTCGAGGCCGAGCTCGAGAGCTTCCAGACGGGTTCCGACGCGCAGGCCGCCGCCATCCAGAAGCTCCAGGCCGCGGTCGGCGAGTTCCGCGCGGTCGAGCAGTTCGCCCGCGCCAAGCTCGAGGTCGAGCGGGCGCGCGCGCTGCGCGAGACATACATCGCCATCAAGGACGCCGCGCGGCGACTCGCGGAGCGCGAGGGCTACGACTACATCATGCTCGACGACTCCCTGCCCGAGATGGACCCTGCGAGCGCGCAGCGCACGATGCAGCAGATCTCCGCGCGGCGCTTCATCTTCGCCTCGCCGAAGTCGGAGGTCACCGACCAGCTCATCGCACTCATGAACGAAGAGTGGAAGGCCGCGAAGGGTGGCTGACGCGGCCTCTCACGCAGCCCGCACGATCGAGGCGATCGCAGCCCTGGTGGGCGCGCGCATCGAGGCGCCCGCAGGCTTCGCGGCGTCGACCGTGGTCGAGGGCCTCGAGACCGTCGACCGCGCGGGCGAACGCGACCTGACCTTCGTGGGAAACGCACGCTTCGCGCGCATGCTGTCGGAGAGCCGGGCCTGCGCGGCGATCGTCAGCGATTCGGTCGAGATCCCCGACGACGCGCGCAACCGCGCCATCCTGCGCGTCGCGAGCGCGGACCACGCGATGATCGAGGTGCTGGGCCTGTTCGCGCCGCGGGAACCGCTTCCGCCGATGGGAATCGACCGAACGGCGCGCGTCGACCCGACGGCCATCATCGGCGAAGGCGCGCGCATCGGCGCGTTCGTCACGGTCGGCCGCGGCGCGGTCATCGGGCCGCGCACGGCGCTCTTCGAAGGCGCGCGGCTCTACGAGGACTGCATCGTCGGCGCCGACTGCGTGATCCACTCGGGCGTGGTCATCCGCGAGCGATGCAGCGTGGGCGACCGCGTGATCCTCGCCTCGGGCGTGGTCATCGGCACCGACGGCTTCGGCTACCGCCCCGCCCCCGACGGGCGCGGCATCGTCAAGATCCCGCACATCGGGTTCGTCGAGATCGGGAACGATGTCGAGATCGGCGCCAACACCTGCGTCGACCGCGGCAAGTTCGGCGCCACCCGGATCGGCGCGGGCACCAAGATCGACAACCTCTGCCAGATCGGGCACAACGTCGAGATCGGCCGCTCGGTCGTCATCAGCGGCCTGACGGGCATCGCGGGCAGCACCAGGGTCGGCGACGGCGTCCAGATCGGCGGAGGCTCGGGGATCGCGGACCACATCGTGGTCGGCCGCGGCGCCCGCCTCGCAGCGCGATCGGCGGTCATGAACGATGTGCCCGAGGGGGCGACCTGGGGCGGCGCCCCCGCGCAGGATCTTCGGGCGACTTTGCGGGAGTTCGCGGTGATCCGTAAACTCCCCGAGTGGCATCGCAGACTGAGTCACCTGATCGACCCTCCGAAGGCGCCTTGACGGCGAAGGGTTCGGCCGCGACGGCACCGTCGCAGCCGGGCTCCGCGTCGAGTCTCCTCGCGGCTCCCCGCCAACGCACCCTTGCGCGGCCCGTCACGGTTCGCGGCAAGGGCCTCATGCTCGGCGCGGACGCGACGGTCGTGATCCAGCCTGCGCCTGCGAACAGCGGGGTCAGCTTCCTCCGCACAGACCTCAAGCCGCCGCTGCGCATCCCCGCGACCGTCGAGCATGTCGCGCCGCGACCGCGCCGCACCACGCTCAAGTCGGGCGATGTGACGATCGACACGGTCGAGCACTGCCTGTCCGCGATCGCGGGCCTCGGCATCGACAACGCCACGATCGAGATCGACGGCCCCGAGCTCCCCTGCGGCGATGGTTCCGCGGCGCTCTTCGCGGAGCCGATCATCGAGGCGGGCATCGTCGAGCAGGACGCCCCGCGCAAGTACTTCAAGATCCGCGAGCCGATCGTCATCGAGGAGCCCGAGGGCATGATCGCGGCGATGCCGTTCGACGCCCTCGGGATGCGCGTGGTCTACGACCTCGACTACGGCAAGCAGGGCCACAGGATCCGCCACCAGACCTTCAGCTACAACACGGCGGAGGGCGACTATCTGGCCGAGATCGCGCCCGCGCGCACCTACAGCCTGCGCGAGGAGGCGGAGGCGCTGCAGGCCGCGGGGCTCTGCAGGCATCTCACGCCGCGCGACATCCTCGTGATCGGCGACGACGGCGTGCCCATCGACAACGCCTACCGCTTCGACGACGAGCCCGTGCGTCACAAGACGCTCGATGTGATCGGCGACCTCTCGCTCATCGGGGCGCCCATCCAGGGCCGCGTGCTCGCCGTGCGCTCGGGCCACGGCCTCAACCGCAAGCTCGCCATGCGCATCCGCGAGCAGATGCTCGCTGCGGACCTCCGCCGCACCGTCGTCGACGGCAAGGTGATGGACATCCGTGCCATCCAGAAGCTGATGCCGCACCGCTACCCGATGCTCCTCGTCGACCGCGTCGTCGAGGTGGACGGCTCGCGCCGCGCGGTCGGCATCAAGAATGTCACGATCAACGAGCCGTTCTTCCAGGGGCACTACCCGGGCACGCCGATCATGCCGGGCGTCCTTCTCGTCGAGGCGATGGCGCAGCTCGGAGGGCTCCTCCTCTCGAACGTGCTCGAGCACACGGGGAAGATCGCGGTGCTCCTCTCGATCGACCGGGTGAAGCTGCGCAGGCCCGTGGTGCCGGGCGACCAGGTCGTGCTCGAGGCGGAGAACATCCGCGCCACCGCGCGCACGGGGCACCTGAGGTGCCGCGCCATGGTCGGCGACAAGACGGCCGCCGAGGCCGAGCTCCGCTTCATGATGGTCGACCCCGACATCGAGTGACTCCCCCTTCCAGGCACACGCTGCAGCATCCGCTCCTCTCACCGATGCCGTCGATCCACCCCACCGCAGTCGTCGACCGAACCGCAGAACTCGCGGACGATGTGTGCATCGGCCCATGGTGCGTGGTCGGGCCGAAGGTCTCGATCGGCCCGCGCAGCATCCTGCGCAACCATGTGGTGATCGAGAGCCACACGCGGATGGGCGCCGACAACGTCGTCTACCCGTTCGCGACCATCGGCGGCACGCCGCAGGACCGCAAGTACCGTGGCGAGGAGACCTGGTGCGAGATCGGCGACCGCAACCACTTCCGCGAGCAGGTCACCGTGCACCGCGGCACTGCGACGGGCGGCGGCGCGACCGTGATCGGCAGCGGCAACCTCCTGATGGTCGGCGTGCATGTGGCGCATGACTGCCGCATCGCCGACGAGGTCACCATCGCGAACTCCGTGCTCCTCGCGGGGCATGTCCATGTCGGCACGGGCGCCACGATCGGCGGCAACGCCGCGTTCCACCACTTCGTCACCGTGGGCACGGCCTCGCTCGTCGGCGGGCTCGCGCGCGTGACGAAGGATGTCCCGCCCTACCTCATCGTCGAAGGTTCGCCCGCGCGGATCCGCGGCCACAACCAGATCCAGATGACGCGCCGCGGAGCAAGCGACGCCGCGATCGAGGCGATCCGCACCGCCTACCGCAGGCTCTTCTGCGAGGCGGGCGCGACCATGACCGTGCGCATCGAGGAGCTGCGCGCCCAGTTCGCGGGCATCGAGCAGGTCCACGAGCTCTGCGACGCGCTTCTCGCAAGCGCCGCGGGCGTCCACGGGCGCGCCCTCGAGCGCGCACGGACGGACGACAAGCGCTCCGTGCCCACGATGTGGCAGCCGACGGTGCGCCCCGAGGGCGCGTCTGCCGAGCCGTGAGTCGCGGCGAGCACGCATGCCGCCGCGCGAGGACGCATGACGCCGCGCG
>CAYMSD010000032.1:0-8290 GCA_964393015.1 uncultured Klebsiella sp. | reverse complement strand
CCGCGCAAACCGCCGAATCCGCGCGATTGGCTCAATCGGCGCCCCGCCCCGACCGATAGCATGAAACCGCGCGTCTCCTTTGAGACGGGCGCACAGCACGAAGGGACCGATATGCGCATCCTTCTCGACGAGACCGAGACTTCGCTCGACGCCCGCAGCATCGCCGAGGCGCTTTCCCGCGCCGCAGACGAGGCCGCGCGCCGCGGCCGCATGATCGTCGAGGTCGAGGTGGACGGCGTGCGCTGGTCCGAGGAGGACCTCGCGTCGGCGGACGCGATCCAGCGCGCCGCGGGCGAACTGCGCCTCACCTCGATCCACCCGGCCGAACTCCTTCGCGAGACATTCGTGCAGGCGGGCGCCGCGGTCGACGAGGCCGACGCCATGCAGCGCGAGTCCGCGGAGCAGCTCCAGGCGGGCCAGGTCGGCGAGGCGATGGCGAACCTCTCGACGGCGCTTGCGCTCTGGGGCTCCGTCCAGACGGCGCTCGCGCGCGGCCTCGAGCTCAAGGTCCTCACCCACGCGGCAGCGGGCGAACCGATCGATCTCGACGGCGCGGTGGCGGCGCTCGACGGCCAGCTCCGCATCGTGCGCGACGCGATCGGCGCGCAGGACCTCGTCGCCCTCGGCGACTGCCTCCTCTACGAGTTCCCCCCCGTCAGCGCACGGTTCGCCGCCATGCTGCGGGCCCTTGCCGCACGCGCGGAGTCGATCGCCTCGGCCGCTGCCGCAGGCGGCGAGCGCACCGCCTGATCCGATCCTCCCGAATCCGAGCTGAACCATGGCATCCGCGAAGACATCCTCCGTGCAGACGCTCATGACGAAGGCGCAGCAGGCGCTCTCGCGGAACCACTGGTTCGAGGCGGAGCGGCTCGCCGCGAAGGCGCTCGACATGGCGCGCGGCGAAGGCGACTTCCACCTCATGGCGCGCATCGTGCTTCCGCTTCTCGAGGCGCGGCGGCAGCGCATGCAGATCGCGCTCGACTCGAAGAAGGTCGTCATCCTCGAGTCGCCGCTTCCCGCAGACATGGAGCTGAAGCCCGTCTGCTATCTCGTCCAGCCGCCGCTCGTCGGCGCCGACGCACGCCGCCTGCGCCTCCTCTCGCTCGAGCGCGAGGTGCCCGCGCTCGTCCTCTGCCGCGAGCCGCGCACGCAGCTCGGCCTCTGCCCGATCGTCGCGATCGGGCAGGTCACGATCCGCGCGCGCATCGACCCGCCGAAGAACTGGGACAAGCCCACGCCCGCGTGGTTCGCCGAGGCCGGCGAACAGCTCGGCGACGCCGCGATCGAGTCGATCGATCCGACCGCGGAGCCGGCGAGGCAGGTCGACGCGCTCCTCGAGCGCCTCGACGCCTTCCCGGACCACGAGAAGCTGCACCAGGCGCTCGAGGAGACCTGCCAGGTCGCCGCGAAGGCCTATGCAGGCACCGCCGCCCCACCGCGCGCGGCCTCGCGGTCGCGCACCGTGGCCGCGGTCGACGACGCAGCCGACGACGCGACCGACGACGCGGGCGAGGAGTGACGCGCGAGGCGGACCCTCGACAGGGCTTCAACGCCAGTCGAGGCCTTCCGGCAGCGTGTTGAGGTTCTCGCATCCGTCCGCTGTGACCACCACGAGGTCCTCGATGCGCACGCCGCCGACGCCAAGCGCGTAGAGGCCTGGCTCCACCGTCAGCGCATCGCCGACGACGAGCGCGGGGCCCTTCGGCGCCAGGAGCGGCGGCTCATGCACCTCGAGCCCGATTCCGTGGCCCGTGCCGTGGCTGATCACGGCGACGCCCTGTTCCTTCGGCTGACCCGCCGCGAATCCGCGCGCGGCGAGCGAGGCGAGCGTCGCGCCGTGCACGGCGTCGCCCGTGACGCCGGGCCTGATCGCGGCGATCGCATCGCGCTTGGCGGCCGCGACCGCCGCGTGCATCGCGGCGACCGCGGGCGGCACCGCGCCATGCACGACGGTGCGCGTCATGTCGCCGTTGTAGAGCGTGCGGCGGTTCCGAGGGAAGATGTCGACGATGACGGGTTCGCCCGTGCGCAGCGCGCCGTGGCCGTGGTCGTGGCAGTCGGCGCCCTGGGCGCCGCACGCGACGATCGACTCGGGGTTCTCGTAGCCCTCGCGCAGGAGCGCCACGTCGATGATCGAGCGCAGCGCCTCCGCGGTGAGCGGCGCGCCGTCGTGGACGAGCGTTCCGTCGGCGGCGCACGCCGCGCGCGCGACGGTGCCGCACGCGAGCTCCATGGCGCGCTCGGTCGCGCGCTGCGCCTCGCGGAGATGCGAGACCTCCTCCGCGTCCTTCGCGCGGCGCTCGAGGACGCCGAGGTCGGGGTCGCATTCGACCCGGATCCCCGCAGCCATCATGTGATGCGCGTAGATGAGCGGCAGCGATCGGTCCGCCCGCACGGTTTCAACGCCGCTGCGGCGGAGGCACTCGGCGACCGACTGCGCGGTGGCGGTCTCACGGTCTCCCGAGAGTCCGCCCGCGGGCTCGAAGTCCGCTGGGCAGTGCACGCGGTCGGCGCGCGCGTGGCGCCTCGCGCGCTCCATCTCGATGTCGCGGATGATGAGGATGCGCTCCGTGGAGCCTCCCGCCGAAGGCACGATGAGAAGCGCGGCGGGATCTCCGACCTTGAAGCGGATCGCGCGGTAGAGCGAGAGATTCGTCGCGGGAACACCCGCCAGGACGGTCGCAGTGGACATCGGCTGAGTGTACTTCAGCGCCCCTGCATCACGCCGCTCTCTCCGTCGGGCCCGTCGGCCGAGTCGGTCAGCAGCTCCGCAAGCTGCGGGTGCTCACCCAGCCAGTGGACGCGCTGCGACTCCTCCTCGAGAAGCGCGGCCACCGCGCGCACGCGCCCGTCGAGGATCGCCTCGCGGAGGTGTGCGCTCGCACGCAGCGCGGTCGCAAGCCTCTCGAACACGGCGTCCTCCGAGGCGCGGCGATCGACCTCGACCTCGACCACGGACATCGTCACGGGATGGATCGCGACGACGAGCCCGACGCCATGCTCCTCGACGCGAACGCCTGCCTCGACCGGGCAGTCGACGACATGGAGGTCGCGTTCGGTCGTCGAGAAGACCGCCGTCGCGATCTTGGCCACGGAGCGCTCGGCCAGCGCGAGCGCAAACGGCCGCGCGCCGGGCGCGACCAACGGATGCGTCTCGCCGCTCTCGGAGCGGACGCGCCGACGCGCGAGGTGTCGTCTGTTGCCCGCGATGAGCGCGGCGAGGGCGGATGTCGGGTCGACGGGACGCATTGCCTGAATCGCATCGGTCGGTGCGGAGCGCATCTTGACGGATCGCGCATGTTCGCTTGAAGAGGCGAAGACCCCATACCCCGCTCAAGGGACGAGGATTGCCGTGGGCACCCCCCATGAACGGGGACATCCATCCGCGTTTGCGCGCGCCCGGCGACGAGTCTGCGCCGTTCACGGACGCTTGACCCTTCTCTCAACGGAAGCACACCGCGCGGTCGCGCCCCGATAACGGGCAAAGCCGAGTTTTCATCGCGAAAGGGCGGCACGGGCCGCTCAAGCGAAGACTCCGTGACATGGTCACAGAAGTGGATCCCATGCAGTTCAAGTCCCTCATGCGCGCCGCCGTCGTCGGCGCATGCGCCCTCCTCGCGGGCAGCGTCGCCCTTCCTGCCTCGGCGCAGGTCGGCGAGTTCCGCGTCCTTCCCTACCAGCTCAACCCTGCGCTCGATGGAATCCAGCTGACCTGGTTCACCATCGCGGAGGTCCCGGGCACGCTCATGATCGAGGGCCCGGGCCTCAAGCAGCCGCTCGTCTTCACGAGCGCTCCCGTGCTCGTTCCCGAGCTCGACTACCAGATCGCGGGCGAACTCAACGCGGGCGGCGCGTTCCCCTTCGCAACGACCGCGATCTTCGAGGCGCCGGGCGTGCCCGCGCGCAACTGGCGTCACCGCGTGCATGTCACCGGCCTCGAGGCGGACACCGAGTACACCTACACGGTCGTCCAGGGCGCGAGCACCTACTCGAACACCTTCCGCACGGCGCCCGCGGCCGACACCTCGCGCCGCATCCGCCTGCACGCGATCTCCGACAGCGAGACGCTCGTCCTCGGCCGCACGCGCTTCCGCGAGTGGTCGAAGACGCCTCCGCAGAGCCCGGCCAGCACGGGCCGCCCCGCCGGCACGGGCCGCGGCCGCGACCAGTACTTCCTCACTGAGACGACGGGCTACCAGGAGAACATCAAGAACATGAAGGCGCGCGAGGCCGACCTCCTCGTCTTCGCGGGCGACCTCGTCGAGGGCACGGCCACCGAGCAGCAGCGCCGCTGGGACGAGTTCTGGCGCCACAACGCGGGCGAGTACGACGATCTCTTCAGCGGCGTGCCGTTCGTCGCGGCGATCGGAAACAACTGCATCTACGCGGGCGGCGGCAACGGTTCGGCCAACCCGCTCGTCCAGTACTCGCGCAAGCAGTGGTCGGGCTACTTCGACTTCCCCTCGAACAACGACCCCGCTGCGAAGGACCTCTACTTCCGCACCGACTACGGCCCCGTCACGGTGCTCACGCTCTGCTCGGTGGGCGCGCTCGGAAAGAACGACAACGCGGCGCCGCCCGTCGGCCAGTCCATCAATGTCAACTTTCCCGCAAACCGCGACACGAATCGCGCGTGGCTCCTGAACTACGGCTTCGGCGACCTGCCCGACTTCAACATCGGCACCGCGCAGTGGAACTGGGCCGTCGAGCAGCTCGAGGCCGCGCGCGCCGCGGGACAGATCATCGTCGTCCAGTGGCACCACACGCCCTTCAGCCGCGGCATCCACGGCACCAGCGTGACCAGCACGCAGTCGGGCGAGGCGATGCGCATCTACCTGCCGCTCCTCGAGCAGTACCGCGTCGCCGCGCTCATCACGGGCCACAGCGAGGTCGCGGAGATGAGCCACATCGACCTCGACGGCGACGGCTACGGCGTCCATCTCTGGGATGTCGGCGCGGCGGGCGACGGCCTGCGCGGCGTCGAGGACGCAGCCGGCTTCGTCAACGCCAACATCAACAGCTGGCGCGCCAACCCGCTCAACCCCGAGGGCCAGGCGTGGTCGCCGAACCCCTACAGCGTGTGGACGGCCGACCAGAGCGAGCCCGAGACCTGGAGCGGCAACCAGCTTGTCGGCGGCGGCAAGCACTACGGCTTCCTCGAGCTCGACATCGAGCGCCTGCCCGACGGCCGCTTCCGCATCTCGGGCCAGAACTGGCACACCTTCCCGCTGAACGCGGGCGACGCGGACTTCACCGTGACGGGCCATGAGCTCCGCCGCTACAGCAACCGCGTCGTGCTCGAAGGGCCTGCGGACGACCTCCGGCCCGTGGCGCTGCCGCCGTCGTGCATGGACGCCGACCTCGACCAGGACGGCGTCGTCGGCGCGAGCGACCTCGCCATCGTGCTGAACGGCTGGGGCAGCTGCGGGGCGGCCTGCGCCTTCGCCGACATCGACGGCGACGGCGTGACCGACGGCAACGACCTCGCGCTGGTGCTCGGCTTCTTCGGCGTCAACTGCGCCGAGTGACCGCGACGCGTTCGGATGTGCGAAAGAACACGCGGCGCCCTGCTCCTGCAGGGCGCCGCGTTCGTCCATGCATGGTCGCCGCGCTCACGCGCGCGTCAGCTTGCGGAACTTGAGCCGATGCGGCTGCAGCGCGTCGTCGCCGAAGCGCTTGCGCCGCTCCTCCTCGTAGCTCGCCCAGTTGCCCGTGTGGAAGTGGATCTTCGCGTCGCCCTCGAACGCGATGATGTGCGTCGCGAGGCGGTCGAGGAACCAGCGGTCGTGGCTGATGATGACGGCGGTGCCCGCGAAGTTCTCGAGCGCCTCCTCGAGGCCGCGCATCACATTCACATCGAGGTCGTTCGTCGGCTCGTCGAGGAGGATGACGTTCGCGTGGCTCTTCAGGAGCCGCGCCAGATGCACGCGGTTGCGCTCGCCGCCAGAGAGGTTGTCGACCATCTTCTGCTGGTCGGCGCCCGTGAAGCCGAAGCGCGCGACATAGGCGCGGCTGTTCACCTTGGCGTTTCCGAGGCGGATCTCCTCGCTGCCGTCGGAGATCACCTCCCACACGTTCTTCCCGGCTGGCAGCGAGTCGCGCGTCTGCTCGACATACGCGAGCTTCACGGTGTCGCCGACCTTGAACGAACCGTTGTCCGGCTTCTCGAGGCCGACGATCATCTTGAAGAGCGTGGTCTTGCCTGCGCCGTTCGGGCCGATGATGCCGACGATGGCGCCCGGCGGAATCGAGAACTCGACCTTGTCGAGGAGCAGCGTGTCGCCGAAGGCCTTCGAGAGGTCCTTCGCCTCGATGACGAGGTTGCCGAGGCGCGGCCCCGGCGGGATGTAGATCTCGATCTCCTTGGCGCGCTTCTCGCTGTCCTCGGCGAGGAGCTTCTCGTAGGCCGCGACGCGCGCCTTCGACTTCGCCTGTCGGCCCTTCGGGTTCTGCCGCACCCACTCGAGCTCGCGCGCGAGCGTCTTCTGGCGGACCGACTCCTGCTTCTCCTCGAGCGCGAGGCGCTTGTGCTTCTGCTCGAGCCAGCCCGTGTAGTTCCCCTTGTAGGGAATGCCCACGCCGCGATCGAGCTCGAGGATCCAGCCCGCGACATTGTCGAGGAAGTAGCGGTCGTGCGTGACGGCGATGACGGTGCCCGGGTAGCGCGCGAGGTACTGCTCGAGCCAGAAGACGCTCTCGGGGTCGAGGTGGTTCGTCGGCTCGTCGAGAAGAAGGACATCGGGCTTCGAGAGAAGCAGGCGGCAGAGCGCGACGCGGCGGCGCTCGCCGCCCGAGAGCTTGTCGCAGGTCGCGTCCTTCGGCGGGCAGCGGAGCGCGTCCATCGCCATGTCGAGCTGGCTGTCGAGCGTCCACGCGTCGATGAGGTCGAGCTTCTCCTGGAGGTCGCCCACGCGCGCGAGCGTCTTCTCCATGTCGTCGGGCGTGATGTCGGGGTCGCAGAGCTTCTCGTTGAGGCGGTCGTACTCCTCGAGGAGCTTGGTCACCTCGGCGCAGCCTTCGCGGATCACTTCCTCGACGCCGCGCTTCTCGTTCTTGAGCGGCTCCTGCTCGAGGTAGCCGACGCGGAAGCCCGGCGCCATCTCGATCTTGCCCTCGAACTCCTTGTCGACGCCCGCGAGGATCTTGAGGAGCGTCGACTTGCCCGCGCCGTTCAGGCCGAGCACGCCGATCTTCGCGCCGTAGAAGTAGGACAGGTAGATGTCCTTCAGGATCTGCTTGCCGGCGATCGTCTTCGAGACGCCGAGCATCGAGTAGATGACGCGCTGCGTGTCGGTTGCGTTGTTGCCTGAGTTGCCTGCCATGCTGCCACCACCTCTGTTCCGTGCGTGCGTTGCGAGAGGGGAATCCTACGGACGCGGCGCGCGGTTTTGCGCAAAATCACGGGCGAAAGCGGCCGCCACCCACGCATCGCCGCGTCGCTTGCCTTCCTTCGCCCTTCCTGCTAGCATCACAGCCTGCGGGGTAGAGCAGTTGGTAGCTCGTCGGGCTCATAACCCGGAGGTCGCAGGTTCAAGTCCTGTCCCCGCTATTGGAAGCCGCCTCGGTCACGCGACCGAGGCGGCTTGCTTTTTGGCACGCGGCGGGGCGCGGGCCTCCCCCCGACCGGTGCACGGCACGCGCCGTGCACTGCTGCAACGAGGAATTGGGTCGAAAGTAAGCTTGCCGCGTGAATCCGCGCCGCAACACCCTCTTGCGTTACACCGGCACCCGCGGCCGTGGCAGCGGGGTTCTGGCGGTGCTGTCCAACCAGGTGATGCTGGGCGGGCAGTTGGTCGCGGTCTATGACGATACCGATGTGACAGCGCTTCGAAGCGACGGTCCACGCCCCGAACCGAGGCGAGTCGCTTTCGTCGATTTCCATCACGCAAACTCGGACCGCTACCAACGGATCGGCAGCCTGCCCGATGCGGCTACCCGCATACTCGGGCACATCTCCCCGGGAGTGCCGGCCATCAAGACGAAGGTGCTGCTCGAGCCCATCGACCAACTTGGCCGCCACAGTGGTCGCTACTGCTTTGACGCCAAGTGGACCACCGCCAGCATCATGGCCCGGGTGGAAGGTGGCGAGCTCTCCATTGTTCCGATGTTCGGCGACTCTCTCGAGGGCGACGACCTTGGAGCCGACGGCACCGAGGAACTGCGCACCATGCAGGCGAGGCAGAGGCAGGCTGCTGCGAGCAGACGCTACTACTTCGCGATCACCCCTCACGACCAGCCGTTCACGATGTTGGAGGTGCTTCCTGCCTCCAAAGCCGCCAAGTTGAGCGCA
>CAYMSD010000031.1:6377-32110 GCA_964393015.1 uncultured Klebsiella sp. | reverse complement strand
GACGAGACCTTGCGACGAGATCTTGAGACGAACCCATGTCGAACCAGAAGCCCGCAGGAAACGCCCCCGCCTCCGCCATCAGCCCGACCCGCGCCGAGAACTACCCCGAGTGGTACCAGCAGGTCGTGCGCGCGGCTGAACTTGCCGAGACGAGCGATGTGCGCGGCTGCATGGTCATCAAGCCGTGGGGCTACGCGCTCTGGGAGAACATCCAGCGCGCGCTCGACAAGATGTTCAAGGACACCGGGCACAGGAACGCCTATTTCCCGCTGTTCATCCCGCTTTCCTACTTCGAGAAGGAAGCCGAGCATGTCGAGGGCTTCGCGAAGGAGTGCGCGGTCGTGACGCATCACCGCCTCAAGCCCGGGGTGAAGGCGGATGGCAGGCAGGGCCTCGTGCCCGACGGCGAGCTGCAGGAGCCGCTCGTGGTGCGGCCGACCTCGGAGACGATCATCGGCGCGAGCTTCGCGAAGTGGGTGCAGAGCTACCGCGACCTGCCGCTCCTCATCAACCAGTGGGCGAATGTCGTGCGCTGGGAGATGCGCACGCGGCTCTTCCTGCGCACCGCCGAGTTCCTCTGGCAGGAAGGCCACACCGCGCACGCGACGAGCGAGGAGGCGATGGAGGAGACGCTGAAGATGCTCGAGGTCTACGCGGACTTTGCGGAGAACTGGATGGCGATGCCCGTCGTGAAGGGCGAGAAGACGGAAGGCGAGCGCTTCCCCGGCGCCGTGAACACCTACTGCATCGAGGCGCTCATGCAGGACCGCAAGGCGCTGCAGGCGGGCACCTCGCACTTCCTCGGGCAGAACTTCGCGCACGCGAGCGACATCAAGTTCAGCGACGCGGAAGGCAAGGTCTCGTTCGCGTGGACGACCTCGTGGGGCGTGTCGACGCGCCTCATCGGCGGCATGATCATGACGCACGCCGACGACGACGGCATGGTGCTGCCGCCGCGGCTCGCGCCGTCGCATGTCGTCATCATTCCCGTGACGCACAAGCCCGAGACCGCGCAGGCGGTGCTCGACTACTGCAACAGGCTCGCGGCCGACCTGCGCAGGATCCCGTACGCGGGACGCACGGTCGATGTCGAGGTCGACAACCGCGACATCCGCGGCGGCGACAAGGCGTGGCAGTGGATCAAGAAGGGCATCCCGCTGCGCGTCGAGGTGGGCCCTCGCGACATGGAGCAGGACAGCGTCTTCATGGCGCGCCGCGACCGCGCGCACAAGGACAAGGCGTCGCTCAAGCGCGACGAGTTCGTGGCGACCGTGACGCAGATCCTCGAGGACATGCAGTCGACGCTGTTCGCGCGCGCGAAGGCGCACCGCGAGCAGAACACGAAGCGCATCGATTCGCGCGCGGAGTTCGAGGCGTTCTTCGGCGCGAAGCAGGATGAAGAGGGCGGCGCGGCCGCGCAGGGCGGATTCGCGCTCGTCCACTACGCGCCCGACCGCACCGTCGAGGACGAGCTCAAGGCGAAGTTCGCCGTGACCTGTCGCTGCATTCCGCTCGAGGGCGCGGACGAGCCCGGCACCTGCATCTTCACGGGCAGGCCCGCCACGCGCCGCGCGATCTTCGCGAAGGCGTATTGAGTTCCGTCTGACGGCGGGCATCACGCGTTCCTTGGACTTCGTCCAAGGGCACCCATGAATTCGGTCCCGCCAAAGGGAGCCGCCGCAGCGGCGACCGCTCAAACCACGCCACGCCACGCAGCGTCCGCTCAGCCTTCGCTGCCGTCTGTCGACGCGGCGGCCTGCTCGGTCGCTGGTTCCGCCGACTCGGTGGCGGCGGCCTGTTCAGCGGCGATGCGCTCCGCCTCCGCGGCCTCCGCCGCCTCGACCGCGATCATCGGATCGTTCGCGATCGGCATCGGCGTGGGGATGACCCAGCGGTACGCCCACTGGACGCGCCACGGAATGAGCGGCCCGCCCTCGAGCTTCACGGTCATCAGCTGGTAGACGCCGCCCTCGGGATACGCGACATCGACTTCGGCGGTGCCGCCCGAGAGGCGCAGCTGCTGCACCGAGTAGGCGCGCTCGTCGCTTGCGCGCATCGCGCGCGAACCTTCGGGAAGCTGCGATGCCACGCGGCGCCAGGTGCCCGCGTCGAGACCGGCGGGAAGATTGAAGACGATCTGCCCGCCATCGCCGCGCACGCGGTGCGTCTCGCGGATCGCGGACGCCATCAGCTCGGGTCCGGGCGACACCGACGGCGTCATGCGCGTGGCGCCGGCCGTCGGCGGATAGGTCGAGACAGCGGTGCAGGCGACGGGAAGGGCCGCGGTTGCGAGAAAGATCGCTGCGAGGACGCGCGTAGTCATCATGACCGCATCCTAGCACGGAGCGGTGAAGCGTTTGTGCGCGCTCAGCCGAGCTCGAGGCTCTGCGGGAGCGCCCGCGCGCGGCCGTCGCGGTCGAGGCAGGCGAGCGTGGTCGACGCCTCCGCGAGCAGCTCGCCGTCACGGAAGAGGCTGTAGGAGTGCTCGATCTTCACAGGGCCCGCAAGGCGCAGTTCCGTCCGCAGCGTGAGGAGGTCGTCGTAGCGCGCGGGGCGGCGGTAGCGGACCTCGAGCCGCACGACGGCGAGGAACACCCCTTCCCGCTCGAGGTCGCGGTAGTTCCCGCCGCGGGCGCGGAGCATCTCGGTGCGCCCGATCTCGAACCAGATCGGGTAGGTCGCGTGGTGCGCGACCCCCATCGGGTCGCACTCGGGGTAGCGCACGCGGATCTCGGTGTCGTGAATGGCGAGGGGTGGTCTGTCGTCGCGCATGGAGCCTCACTTGCCGATGCAGAAGCGGGAGAAGACGAGCCCGAGCACATCGTCGGGGTGGACGGGGCCCGCGATCGACCCGAGCGCGTCGAGCGCCGTGCGCAGCAGGCTCGCAGCGAACTCGGGATCGCGGAGGCGCGCGGGCGGCGCGGATGCGTCGCGCGAGGCGAGCGCAGCGGCGTCCTGCAGCGCAGCCTCCGCGGCGGCGAGCGCAGCATCGTGGCGCGGCAGGATCGCCGCGAGCTCCGCCCGGCGCAGCGCCTGGTCGGCGCGGAGCCGCTCGGCGAGGTGGGCGCGGAGGGCGTCGAGGCCCGCCCCCGTGCGGGCGCTCGTGGCGAGCGCGTCGTCGGGGGAGGCGGCCATGGCCGCGTCGCACTTCGTCGCCACCTCGACGATGCGGCGCGTGTCGTCGCAGCCGTCGCCATCGATCGCGACGCGGGGCGCGCCGACGGGCGTGCAGCGCACGACGATGTCGGCGACGCGCAGGATCTCCCGCGCTCGGCGCTGCATCGCCTCTGCGATTCCGACGGGCGTGCGCGCATCGCTCCGCGCGTCGGCTGCGTCGGGCTCGAGCCCCGCGAGGTCGGCGAGATCCGCCTCGAGCCCGGGCGCAAGCGCCACGCGAACGAGGATCGCGTCGCGCGTCGTCCCTGCAAGCGCGCCGGTCACGCTCCTCGCTCGGCCGACAAGCGCGTTGAACAGCGAGCTCTTGCCTGCGTTCGGCGCACCGCCGAGGGCGACGAGCGGAACGGCGTGCGCGCGGCGCGCGCCCATCGAGCCACGGAGCTGCGCGGCCTCCGCCGCGAGCGACGACGCGCGCGCCGCGAGCGTCGCCGCGTCGATCGCGACGACATCGTCCTGGTCGGTGAAGTCGATGCCCGCCTCGACGAGGGCCAGCGTCTCCGCGAGCCGAGCGACCAGCGCACCCACGCGCGCGGCGAGCGCGCCGCGACCGAGCTCGGCGGCGGCCGCGAGCTCCGCGTCGTTCGTGGCGGCGATGCGTGCCGCGATCGCCTCTGCGGCCTCGAGCCCGAGCCTTCCCGAGCGGAAGGCGCGGTAGGCGAACTCGCCGCGATGCGCGAGCCGCGCGGGGAAGCCCGCTGCGCGCGCCTCCGCGAGAAGCGTCTCGCCGACGAGATCGAGGAGCGCGGGCGCACCGACGCACGCCACTTCGAGCGAGTCCTCGCCCGTGAAGCTCGCGCCCGAGTCCATCCAGAGGAGAAGGACGGGACACGCGCACGCGGGCCGGCCCTGCGGGTCGCGCGCGTCGGCGGGAATCGCGACGCGCGCACGCATCACGCCGCGCGCCGACGGATCGACGCCGAGCGCGCCGCGCGCCATCGCGCGCGCGCCGGGCCCCGACACGCGCATGATTCCGCGAAGGCCGCGGCCAGGCGGCGATGCGACCGCCAGGATCGTCTCGCGCGCGCCCGGCTCGGACCCTCGCATTCGGCTCAGCGTCCCTTGCCGCGCGGCTTGGCTCCGCGGCCGCCGTTCTTCTGCTGCTCGGCGGCGCGCTCGAGCGCCTGCTCGTAGACCCGCGCGAGGAAGCCCTTCTTGCCCGGCTTCGCGGGCTGCGCCGTGAGATCCATCGCGTCGACCTGCTTCTTGATGATGCGGCTCTCCACGATGCCGATGCAGGTCGAGGTGAGGATGTAGAGCGTGAGTCCGCTCGGCGCGATGTAGGTCATGATCGGGAACATGATGACCATCATCCACTTCATGATCTTCTGCTGCTGGATCTGCTCCTCGCTCATGTTGGGGGTGATGGGCGGCGACATGTACTTCTGCTGGAAGTAGAAGACGATGCCCATCAGGATCGGCAGCAGGTTGATCGCCGAGAGGTTGAAGAGGAAGAGGTTGATCGGCTGCGGGAAGCGGAGGAAGTTGTCCTGCGCCGAAAGGTCGGCGAGGAACGACCAGCCTCCGAGGTTCTGGAACACGCCGAAGAACGCGGGCTGCTGCCTCAGGTCGAACGCGAAGAAGAGCACCGCGTAGAGCGCCATCCAGATCGGCATCTGCGCGAAGATCGGGAGCATGCCGCCGAGGCAGCCCGCGGGGCTCACGCCCTTCTCGCGGAAGAGCCGCAGCTGCTCCTGCTGCATGCGGCGCGGATCGTCCTTGAACTTCTTCTGGAGCGCGTCGAGCTCCGGCTTCATCGCCGTCATCGCGCGCGAGAAGCGCTGCATGGCGATCTGCGACTTCTTCTGCACCGGGTGCAGGATGAGGCGCACCACGACGACGAGGCCGATGATGGCGAGGCCCCAGTCGAAGACGAGGTAGTCGTGGATGAACGAGAGGAACCAGAGCAGGAAGTTCGCGAGCCACGAGAAGGTGCACCACGCGCAGCAGCCGCCCATCGTGTAGAGGATGAGGCCGCCCATGTTGAGGCCCGCGTAGGGCTCGGTGCGGTCGAGGACGCGCGGATCGAGCGGTCCCGCATAGACGCCGAGGTCGAAGTTCGCCGTGCCGCGGGCGGCGACCTCGGTGACGGGAGTCCAGAGCGTCGTGAGCAGGTGCTCGCCGGACGAGGGGACGCCGTTCGAGAGCGCCTGCACCTCGGCGACCGCCTCGAGCCGACGCGAGGGCGAGCCCGGCGGCGAGAACGGCGCGTGCACGGCGAAGGTGAAGTAGCGGTCTGTCGTGCCGAACCAGGAGAGCGAGAGGTCGTCGGCGGTCGACGACGCGTTCGGCCAGAGGAGATACGACTGCTTCGCGATCTGCTTGGAGACGGCCGCTCGGTCGAGCATCTGCCCCGCCGCCGTCACGAACGACTGCGTCGGATCGCGCTTCTCGGGGAAGAGGTAGCCGAAGTGGAAGCGCCGCATGTCGATCGGGAGGCCCGCGTCGCGCGGCATGTCGCCCGGGCCGTAGTGGAGGAGGCGCACGCGCATCGGCTCGTCGGTCAGGTTGACGACGCGCTGCGCGAGCTGGATCTCGTAGGGACTGCGCGCGCCGCGGATGAAGCTGCGCTCGACGCGCGCGATCGCGCGGCCGTCCGCGTCGACGATCTCGGTGGCGAAGCGACCGGGCGAGTCCTCGGCCCACACGGCGCCGAAGATGTTGACCGCTGTTCCGTTGATCGACAGTTCACGCGCGGCGAGGACGGGCACGGTGAACTCGCCGATCTTCGTCGAGGTGGCGAGGACGAAGCGCGCGCCGTCGGCGGGCATCCGCGCCGAGTCGCCCGACCTGCGCGCGTCCCGCGCAGCGCGGCGGTCGTCGGCCGTGTTCCAGAAGTCGGCGAAGACGATCTCGGAGATGCCCGCGCCCGTCGCCGCGAACTGGATGCGCACGGGTGCCACCGCAGGATCGAGCGAACCGACCGAGGAGAGGCCCGTCGCGGCGGTCATCCCCTCCGGGACGCGCGCGGACAGACCGCTGAGCGCCTGCGGGGCGGCGGCTGCGACCGCGGGGGTCTGGGCCTCGGCAGCGGGCGCGGTGGCGGCGGCGGCTCCCTCTGCAGGAACCGCTGCGTCCGCGGCGGCCGACTCGTCGGCGGTCACGGCCGGATCCGCGGCCTTCTCGTCCGACGACGGAAGCTTCGGGCGGGACGCCTCGGTGATCGCCTGCGAGGCGGCCTGCTGCTCGGCGGGCCCGGGGCCGATCGCGACCACGATGCCGAAACCGACGATCAGCGCGGCCAGCACGGCCGTGACGAGAAACTTCATGAGGTTGGGAGACATGATTTCAGAGACCGATGGAGATCCATCTGCTGGGCGGAGGCTCGCGCGGCCGAACGGCGTCACCCCTCGCGAGGCGCAAAGGGTAGCGCGATCCGCTCCGACTCGCCTTTCGTGGCCCTCGGCGCGTGCAAATGGCGCTTTGGCGTCGCTGCGCGGCTACTGCCCGCGCTCGAGGCGCTCGGCGAGCCAGTCGTCGAGCGGCGCGCCCGCGGCCATGTAGGCGCGCAGTCGCGACTGCGTGCGGCCGATGTCGTAGGCCACGCGGTGGAAGACGAAGCGATCGCGCGCGCCGTTCTCGCCGACCTCGAGCATCGCGTAGCTCGCGCGCGGGTCGCCGTCGCGCGGCTGCCCCACGGAGCCGGGGTTCAGGATGAAGCGGCAGCCCTCGGGCATCTCGTCGTCGGTGGGCGTCCAGGTGTCCGCGCCGACGGGGAACGCCTCGAACTCGTAGCGGCGCGGAATGCGCGCGCGCGCCATGTCGAGAAGAGACCCCGCCGCGCCTTCGCCGTGCGTGCGCGCATGCTCCGCCTCGACGCGCGCCACCTCGACCGGATCGGGCGGCGCCTCGAGGATGAAGCCCGGGCAGTGCGTGTGGCCGACGATCGCGCTCACGCGGCGGTCGCCGTCGGGGCCCGGCAGCGTGAGCAGCCCGAAGTTCCGCTCGAGCCGCTTCGGGTTCGCCTCGACATCGTTCGGGAAGAGGTACTCGTTCACGGGCCGCGACGGCGACGCATGCACGCAGACATAGCGGTCGAGCAGGATCCGCCGCGGCGAGATGCGGAACATGAAGTCGACGCGCTCGCGCTGCTCGACCTCCGCCCCGCACTTCCTGTCGAGGAACTCGGCGTCGGAGATGCGGTCCTCGTCGCGGGACTGCTGCAGCTCCGCGATGCGCCTGCGCAGCCACTCGCCCTCGAGCGTCTGCGCGCGCGTCCAGAAGACGGCCTTGGCCGCGACGGTGTTGAAGTTCGTCGGCTCGTAGACCGCCGCGAAGTCGTGGTTCCCGAGCAGCGTCCACTCGCAGTGCTCGCGCACGAGGTCGACGCACTCGACGGGGTCGGGGCCGTAGCCGACGACATCGCCGAGGCAGACCATCGAGTCGTAGCCGACGGTCCGTGCGTGGGCCAGAACGGCCTCGAACGCGGCGAGGTTGGCGTGGATGTCGCTGACGATGGCGATGCGCACGGGCTCTGGACTCCTGCAGCGGCGGCCCGCGGGCGCGCTCGGCCGCGGGGTCGGCGCCGAGCGGGAGCCCGTGCGGCCGAGGCACGATCCTAGCAGTTCACCGCGCCTCGGACGGCGGCGTCGTCGCGCGCGCGGGCATTCCCGCGAGGACCTTCGCGAGCGTCGCGGCAAGGGCCGAGCGTTCGAGCGGCTTTGGAACGATGGCCGCCGCGCCGTGGTCGAGCATCTCGTCGCAGACACGGGCGCTCGAGAGGATGACGGGAATGTTCCCGAGGCCTCGCGCGAGCGCCAGCATGTCGGAGCCATCGCCATCGGGAAGCTCGAAGTCCGCGAGTATGAGGTCGAAGCGGGCGGGCGACGCGAGGACCCCGCGGGCCTCGGCGAGCGATGCCGCCGTCGTGACGGCGTGGCCGAGAACGCGCAGATGGTGCGCCGCCAGACGCGCCGAAGCCGTCTCGTCGTCGACGACGAGGATGCGCAGCGTCCGACCCGCCGTGAACGACGGCTCGGTGGCCTGCGGGGGCGTGGTCGGCTCCTCCGTGCCGCAGCCGGTGTCCTCGGGCAGCACGAGCGTGAAGATGGCGCCGCCGCCCTCGCGGTTCGCCGCCGTCCATGAGCCTCCCAGAAGGCGCGCGCAGCGCTCGGCGATGGCCAGTCCGAGCCCGAGGCCCTCGCCCGCGTGCGCGGCGGTGCGTTCGCTCTGGTGGAACGGCTCGAAGATCCGCTCGAGCGCGTCGGGCGCCAGGCCAGGGCCCCTGTCGAGCGCGCGGATCACGCATTCGCCCGATGGTCGGCGCGCGATCTCGATGTCGATCGTGCCCGCGTCGCTGAACTTCACGGCGTTCGCCAGCACGTTCACCAGCGCCTGCCTGAGCCTGTCGGGATCGGTGCGGAACGAGGCGATGTCGGGCTCATGGCATCGGTCGCCGCAGCGATCGCCGCATGCTGCACCGTGGCCGAGCACGCGCAGCGCGATGTCGAGCCCCTTGGCGCGCGCCTGCGGAAGGACGAGCGCGCGCACCTCGCGCACGAGGTCGAGGAGGTCGACCCGTCGCGGCTGCACGCGCCAGGTGCCCGACTCGGTTCGCATCAGTTCGAAGAGATCCGCGATCATCGAGAGCCCGAAGGAGCAGGTCCGCCGCACCCCGGCGGCGGTCTCCGCGACACGGGCCCGAAGCTCGTCCTGTCGAAGGCCCGCCGCCTCGAGGTCGAGGAGCTGCAGCGACGCGTCGATTCCGACGAACGGCGCACGGAGGTCGTGCCCGAGCGCATGCAGAAAGCTCGTGAGGCACTCCATGGCGCGCTCGGCGCGGTGCCGGGCGGCCTCCGCCTCCTCGTGCCGTCGGACGAGGTCGGCGCGCGCCTCGGCAAGTTCTCGGACTATATCATGCTGGTCCCGAAGAGCCGTCGAGAGCTTGTCGACCAGGCGGTCGACGGTGCCGTTCGAGAGTCCAGATCCGAGATCCGCTCCGAAGGCGGCCATCGCATGGGGAGGCGCCTCGAGCGCGTGTCGAGCGGGTTGAGGCCGCTGCGAAGGGTCTGTCGGGCCATCGGGCATCGTCTTCTCCACGGAGTTCCCATGTGGGCGGGCGGCGGACCTTCGCTCATCGGCGCGCGGGAGCGCCGCGTTGAGCGAGAGCGGCGCGGCGAGCCTCCGATCGCCGCTATTCTCTCGACCCCCGCAGCCTCCCCGCGGCGCGCACGCGCGCGGGCCGGGCGAGGTGCGGGACCAGGCCCGAATCCGACCGAGCGACCTCAAGCGAGACCCCACCATGGCAGACACGAAGCACTACGACCTCATCGTCATCGGCGGCGGCCCCGGCGGCTACGTCGGCGCCATCCGTGCGGCCCAGATGGGCCTGAAGGTCTGCTGCATCGAGCGCAGCAAGCTCGGCGGCGTCTGCCTCAACTGGGGCTGCATCCCGACCAAGGCGCTCCTCCACAACGCGGAGCTCTACATGGAGGCGATCCGCCACGGCAAGGACTGGGGCTTCGAGTTCGCAGAGGGCGCCGTCAAGGTCGACTGGGCGAAGGTCATCGGCCGCTCGCGCTCGATCACGGGCACGCTCAACAACGGGATCGCCTTCCTCTTCAAGAAGAACAAGGTCGACCACATCGATGGCCACGCGAAGGTGCTGAGCGGCAAGACGAGCGCAGGCCCCTGCCGCGTGCAGGTGACGAAGGCCGACGGCGACTACTACCACGGCTCGGGCGGGAGCGAGAAGGTCGCGGAGATCACCGCCGACCGCGTGATGATCGCGACGGGCGCCGCGCCGAACGAGCTTCCGTTCGCGAAGTCGGACGGCAAGACGATCCTCTCGAGCTTCGACGCGCTCACGATCGCCAAGCAGCCGAAGTCGATGGTCATCATCGGCTCGGGCGCGATCGGCATGGAGTTCGCGTACTTCTTCAACGCGTTCGGCACCAAGGTCACCGTCGTCGAGATGCTCGACCGCATCCTGCCGAACGAGGACGAGGACATCTCGGCCGCCGCGCTGCGCGCGTTCACGAAGCAGGGCATGGAGTTCAAGGTCGGCACGATGACGACCGCGGTCGACAAGACCGCGTCGGGCGTGAAGGTCACGCTCGCGCAGGCCGCCGACAAGTCGAAGACAGAGTCGATCGAGGCGGAGTGCGTGCTGGTCGCGATCGGCGTGAAGGCGCGCTACGAGGGCCTCTTCGACGAGAAGCTCGGCCTCAAGATCGAGAAGAACCACATCTGGACCGACTACAAGGACAAGAAGGAGCCGACCTACCAGACCTCGGTTCCCGGCGTCTACGCCGTCGGCGACTGTATCGGCGCCCCGTGGCTTGCGCACATCGCAAGCGAAGAGGCCGTCGCGTGCGTCGAGCGCTTCATGGGCCACCACACGCTCGGCGTCGACTACGCGTCGATCCCCGGCTGCACCTACTGCAACCCGCAGATCGCGTCGGTCGGCATGACGGAGAAGCAGGCGAAGGAGAAGGGCCTCAAGTACAAGGTCGGCAAGTACGCCTTCAAGGGCCACGGCAAGGCGATCGCCGTCGGCGCGACCGAGGGCCTCGTGAAGGTCATCGTGAGCGAGCCGTACGGCGAGATCCTCGGCGCCCACATCATCGGCGAGGATGCGTCGGAGCTCATCGGCGAGATGGGCCTCGCCCGCCGCGTCGAGGCGACGATCGAGGACATCATCTCGACCGTGCACGCCCACCCGACGATGCACGAGGCGCTGCACGAGGCCGCGCTCGCGACCGAAGGCCGCGCGGTGCATGCGTGAGGTCGCTCGAGCGCTCGCCGCTGCGCCCTCGATCGGTCCGCTTCACGGCACGCGCGTGAAGCCGCCCGGCGCTTCCTTGCGCAGTTCCTCGATGAGATCGACGAGAAGCCGCGGCCGCATCGCGTTCGCCGCGACATCGACGCCGACATCGAACCGGCGCGCCAGGTGCGCGCCGAAGCCGTGCACATGGCCGTGCAGGTGGAATCCGCCGTTCGGCCTGCCCTGCCACTGCTCGACGGGATAGTGGAACATCACGATCCGCTCGTCGACGCCCGCGATCCCGCGGCCCGACACGATCTCGTCGACAGACTCGAACATCGCGTCGAAGCGCTTCTCGCCGCTCGGGTCGTGGTTGCCGCGCACGAGGATGATCCGCTTGCACTGGATCGCGTCTCGCAGGCGCTCGGCGCGGCGCAGGTCTTCCTCTTCCCAGCCGCGGCCTCCGCCCTTCACCATGAAGTCGCCGAGGTGCACGAGGATGTCCTTCGGCCCGACCGTCTCGTTGATGCGCGCGATGATCGCCGCGTCCATCTCTTCCGCCGTGCTGAACGGGCGCGCGAAGATCTCGAGCGCCTGCGTGTGGCAGAAGTGCGTGTCCGCCGTGACGAAGATCCGTCGGTCGGTCCTGGCGAGCTCCTTCGCGGTCGACATGGGTGAACGGTAGCGGACGCACACGCGGAGTACCATCCGCGCCATGTCGAACCGCGTCGTCTCGCTCGCAGCCCTGCTCGCGTCCGCCTCGTTCGTCGCCGCCTGCGCCTCGATGCAGAAGCCGTCCGCCGCGGACGGCGTCGTGCGCTACGGCGGCGTCAACCTCGTCGACGAGACGCCCGCCGAGTTCGACGCGCGCATGGAGTGGTTCCGCGACGCGAAGTTCGGCATGTTCATCCACTGGGGCCTCTACTCGGTCGCCGCGGGCGAGTGGAACGGCAGGCCCGTGCGCGGGATCGGCGAGTGGATCCTCTCGAACGCGCGCATCACGGTCGAGGACTACGCGCCGCTTCAGCAGCGGTTCAACCCCGTGAAGTTCGACGCGAAGCGCTGGGTCGAGATCGCGAAGAACGCGGGCATGAAGTACATCGTCATCACCTCGAAGCACCACGACGGCTTCTGCCTGTGGGATTCGGAGCACACCGGGTGGGATGTCGGCGGCTCGCCGTTCGCGCCGCGCGATCCGCTCAAGGAGCTCGCGGACGCGTGCGCCGAAGCGGGCATCCGACTGTGCTTCTACCACTCGATCATGGACTGGCACCACCCCGACTACCTCCCGCGCCGCGAGTGGGACACGCGGCCCGCCGAGGGCGCCGACTACGAGCGCTACGAGGCGTACATGAAGGCGCAGCTCGAGGAGCTCGTCACCGGCCGCTACGGCAAGGTCGGCATCCTCTGGTTCGACGGCGAGTGGGAAGGCACCTGGACGCACGAGAAGGGCAAGGCGCTCTACGACCATGTGCGCGGGCTCGACCCGGACATCATCGTGAACAACCGCGTCGACACGGGCCGCTCGGGCATGGAGGGCATCACGCGCGAGGGCGACTACCGCGGCGACTACGGCACGCCCGAGCAGCAGATCCCCGCAACGGGCCTCGGCGACGGCGTCGACTGGGAGACCTGCATGACGATGAACAACACCTGGGGCTACAAGAAGAACGACGACAACTGGAAGTCGGCTGCGGATCTCATCCGCAAGCTCGTGGACATCGCGTCGAAGGGCGGCAACTTCCTGCTCAATGTCGGGCCGACGGGCGAGGGCGAGATTCCCGCGCCGAGCGTCGAGCGCCTCGAGGCGATGGGCGCGTGGATGAAGGTGAACGGCCGCGCCGTCCACGGCACGCAGGCGAATCCGTTCCCCGAGCCGCCGTCGTGGGGCCGCATCACGCGCGCGAAGAACGAGGACGGCAGCGACCGGCTCTATCTCCATGTCTTCGACTGGCCGAGCGACGGGCGCCTCGTCCTCTCGGGTCTCCTGAGCGAGCCGCGCGCGGTGCAGATCCTCGGCCAGCGCACGCGCAACCTCTGGCCCGCGTCGCTCGAGGGCGACGCGCTCGTGATGTCGCTGCCGAGCGAGCCGCTCGACGCCGTGTGCACGGTCGTCGCGGTCGATCTCGCGGAGCCGCTCGAGGTGGCGAAGCTCCCGGTCATCGACGCGCCCGACGACAAGTTCGTCGGCGAGATCGCGGTCGTCGTCGCGCAGCCCGCAGGCCGCGTCGTCTACCGCTACACGACCGATGGCTCGGACCCGGTCGCGGCGAGCGCGGCCGCGGGCGGGCCCATCCCCCTCGCCGCGACCAGCACCGTGAAGGCGCGCGGCTTCCTCGGCGACAGGCCCGTCACGAGCGTCGTGTCGCGCGGCTTCGAGGCGCTCGATCCGAAGCCCGCCGTCCAGCCGTTCAAGCTCGACGATGGCCTCGCGTATCGCGCATACACCGTCGCCAAGGGCATCAAGGCGTGCGCGGAGATTGCAAACGGCACGCTCGTCGCCGAAGGCGTGGCGGCCGAACCGAGCGTCGCGGTCAAGCCGCGCGAGGAGGAGTTCGGCCTCGTCTTCACGGGATTCGTCGAGGTGCCCGAGACCGGCCTCTACCGCTTCTTCGTCGATTCCGACGACGGCAGCATGATGAGGATCCACGGCACGGTCGTCGTCGACAACGACGGTCCGCACAGCGCCACCGAGAGGTCGGGCGCGGTCGCGCTCGAGAAGGGCCTGCATCCGGTCGAGATCCTCATGTTCGAGGATGCAGGACAGGATCTCCTGCGCGTGTCGTGGCGCGGCCCCGGCATGGGTGCCAAGGCGCCCGTGCCCGCGTCGGCGTGGAAGCGCTGAAACGGCCACCGATGAAGCTCACCACGCTCCGCGCGGATCTCCTTCTTCTCGTCGCCGCGGTCATCTGGGGCACGGGCTTCGTCGCGCAGCGGCTCGGCAGCGAACATCTCCCGGCGTTCGCGTTCACGGGCCTCCGCTTCGCGCTCGGCACGGCGCTGCTCTTGCCGCTTCTCGCCTTCGCGCCGTGGCCCACGCATGTCGACCGCGCAACCTCGCGGCGCGCGACCGTGCGCGGTGGCCTCCTCGCGGGGCTCGTGATGCTCGTCGCCGCGTGCGCGCAGCAGCACGGCATGGGAAGCACGACCGCGTCGAACGGCGCGTTCATCACCAGCCTCTATGTCGTGTTCGTCCCGTTCCTCGGGCTTCTCGCGCGGCATCGCCTCGGCTGGCCCGTGTGGACGGGCGTGGCGCTCGCGGCAGGCGGGCTCTTCCTCCTCGGCGTGAAGGACGACTTCACCGTCAACGCAGGCGACCCGTGGATCCTTCTCTGTGCGTTCCTGTGGGCGCTGCATGTCGCGGTCGTCGGCGCCTATTCGCGCGACGCAGAGCCGATCCGCATGTCGCTCTTTCAACTCGGCATGACGGGCGGCGGCGCGCTCGTCGTCGCGATCGCGCGGGGCGAGATATCCGCCGAGGCGATCGACGCCGCGAAGTGGGCGCTGCTCTACGGCGCCGCGCTTCCCGTGGCCGTCGCGTTCACGCTGCAGGTGGTCGCGCAGAAGAAGGCGCCACCCACGCACACGGCGCTGATCCTCTCGCTCGAGAGCGTCTTCGGCATGCTGTGCGGCATCGCGTTCCTCGCCGAGCGACCCACGCTGCAGCAGTACGCGGGCGCCGCGCTGATGCTCGGCGGAGTCGTCGTGTCGCAGGCGGTCAGGCCGCGCACCTCGCCCGCGGCCGCGGAGTCGCTTGCCGACGACCCGCAGCCGCGGTGAGTGTGCGAACGGGATTCAGCATCGCAGGGGCTTGCGCATCGCGAGGTAGATCTCGCCACCGAGCGATGGGAACAGCGCGCCCCACGCGAGATTCAGCCGCAGCCACCACGCGTGGTTCTCCATCGTCCAGCCCGACCAGCGCATGAAGAAGGCGCCCTGCACCATCTCGGGCACGAGGCCGTTCTCGCGCGCGAGCCGCACCCATCGCGGACGGTCCATCGAGTTGATGTGGCGCCCGACCGCGATGCGGCCGCGCGCGAGGTTCGACCTGTGCTGGCGCTCGCGGAGCCTCGACAGGAGCGGCGGCATCGCGGGGCTTCCCGCGAGGATCACGCCGCCGGGCTTCACGATGCGCGCGAGTTCCTTGAACGAGAACTCGGGGCGAGGCAGGTGCTCGATCACATGGAGATGCACGACGACATCGACCGACGCATCGGGAAGCGGAAGCGGCCGGTCGAAGTCGCACTCCTTCCAGGACGCGTAGCCGCGCTCGCGCAGGACCTCGGGCTCGATCTTCCAGTCGAGCCCCATCCACTCGGCACCCTCGATGTCTCCCGTGTATCGACGCAGGTGCCCCGTGCTGCAGCCGACATCGGCGATGGTGATCGGCCGCCCCTGCGCCCGCACCTCGTCGAGCAGCGCGCAGTGCGCCCACCAGTAGCGGATGGCGCGCACGGGAAAGCGCGTCGAGTTGGCGCGCGCCGTGAAGAGCTCGCGTGCATTCGACACGCGGTCGGCGAGAAGCTCGAGAGGCCATCGCTGCAGGCGGCGGCGGTTGGACTCGGGCTGGAGGGACGAGGCGATGGCGGCGGCCTGCTGGCCCGCCGCTTCCGAGGAAAGCGTGGTCATGGAGTTTCCGTGAAGGGGTCGAGGAGGCGTCCCGTGGCGCATGGATGCAGCCACCGACGCGTGGTCAGGTGAAGGAACCGGTTCGAATCAAACGACGGAACCGGCCACCTACACGAGAATGCGGATCGTCCGCAGGGACTCGATCGAGCCACCGCCGCGATCCACACGCCCGGGCGCGGAACGCAGGTTCCGCGCGCCCGAGGCGCTCCTCCACGAAAATCCCTCGAGGACGAGCACCGACGCGAGTGGCGTCGGTGGAAGAGGCTGCGCGGCCTCGCCGACCGGCGCCTGCGCGCGTGCGCGCACGGCGCCGTCCTCCGGCACATGGACATGCAGCGGGAGATCGTCGTGGCGGTGCGACCCACGCGACCAGTCCTCGAACTCGTCGGAGAGCGCAAGCGCGCTGCGCGCGGACGCCTCCTGCCTCACGGTCGCGCACGCGTCGACCACAAGCGCCTGGCCACGCACGCCCGCGAGGGCGACCTGCAGCACGAGGAGCAGAAGGACGAGGCTGATGCGAACCGCGCGAGGCACGGGCGCATCCTAGCCGCGGTCCGCGCACGCGGCCGAGCGCCGCGTCCGCGTGCTGCGCGCGCATCACTCGCGCGTCGTGTCGGGCTTGTCTGACGCCGGCTTCGCCGGATCGGCCTTCGGCCCTGTGCGGCGGACAAGCGTGATCGCGCCGTTCGATGTCGCGATCGTCGACTGCCCCTGGGCCTCGCCGACCTCCGCCACGAGGCGCGTGGAGGAGATCTCGGAGACGCGGACCATCTTCGCAGGGTCGACGACGCCGAGGCGGCCGTTCGCGGTGAGCATGGTCACGACGCCGTCGAAGTCGCTCGCGACCTCGACGATGACGGCGCCGTTGCGCGCCTCGAGCGTGAAGGGATTGTCGTTCCCGTCCGCGAGCACGATCTGCACGGCGCCGTTCGTCGACTTCGCCTGCACGCTGTCGGTGGCGCCCTCGACGAGGATGCGGCCGTTCACGGCGCGCGCGTCGACGGGGCCCGCGTGCCCGGACACGATCACCTCGCCGTTGCGCGTGATCATGCGCAGCCTGCCCGTCGTGCCGCGCGCCTCGACCACGCCGTCGGCGCTCTTGAGCACGGCCTCCTGCGCGGGCGGCGCAGTCACATCGAGCTCGACGGAGTCGCGCGGCATCGCCTTGCCGGGGAAGTACGCGCCCACGATGATCGTGCCCTCGTCCGCGCGCTCGGCGTAGAGCCGCACGAGCTTCGTGCGCCGCTCCGCATCGGCCGCGTCGACGCCATCGACCGTGAAGACGGCCGAGATGCGCGTCGACTCCGCCTTCGCGTCGCCGCGCAGGCGAAGGCGGCCGTTCGCGATCTCGAGCATGAGCCGCTCGCCATCCTTCGCCTCCTCGACGCGCGGAATCTCCGCGTCGCGCTCGGCCGTGCGCAGGATCTCCTTCTCGCTCTTCGACTGCGCGGTCGCATGCGCCGCGAACGGCACGGCGGAGAGCAGCGCCGCGAGCGCGAACGCAAGCAGGCGCGGACAGGCGAACGGTCTGGCGGTGGCGACGGCGCTGGTCATGTCGGGACTCTCCCACAATCGGACGGGGCTGGAAGGCGGTGGTTTCGGGGATCGCAGCGCTGGAAGCGCGCGTCCGAGGCGTTATCAAGCGTTATAGGCATCGGCATTCGACGGTTGCGGCCCGCAGCGGACTCTGCCGAAAGTAGGGTCGCCGCGGCACCGTGCCGAGGCACACGCAGGGAGGATCCCGGCGACAGCTCAATCAGGTGCGCGACGCGCGGAGGCGCGCGCACCCGCCCCGAATCCCTCCCAGACCATGCGCACTTCCCCGAACTTCGACCGCGTCATCGAGCAGCTCTTCTCGCACCTCGTCTCCGGCGACCGCCGCGCCTCGCGCAACCTCGTCGAGACCGTCTACGAGGCGGGCATCGCCCCCGAAACCGTCGCCAAGGACTGCTTCTGGCCGCTCCTCGAGACGATCAGCAGCCTCTATCGCAAGGACCAGATCACCCAGCTCTCGCATCAGTACGCCACGCGCCTCCTGCGCATGCTCGTCGACCAGGCGCAGGCGCGCTACACGGTGGGCGCGGAGCGGCGCCAGCGCATCTCGATGTTCTGCGGTCCGAGCGAGACGGAGGAGCTCGCGGGCCAGCTGGTCGCCGACCTGCTCGAGGCGGACGGCTACGAAGTGACCTTCGCGGGCGGCGGCGTGGCCAACGACGAGATCCGCGAGGAGCTCACGCAGCGCGAGCCCGACATCCTGCTTCTCTTCGCCTCGAGCGCGAAGGACGCGCCCTTCATCCGCGAGCTCATCGACGGCATCCGCGAGAACGGCGGATACCCCGACCTGCAGATCGTCGTCGGCGGCGGCATCTTCAACCGTGCGCCGGGCCTCGCCGAGGAGATCGGCGCGGACCTGCACGCAGCGAGCCCGCGCGACCTGCTCGAGAAGCTCGTCGACGAGCGTGGCTCGCGCAACGAGCGCTTCACCGCGACCACCTCGCGCCAGCGTCGCGTGGCGTGAGATCGCGCGAGAGAGATGAGACATCGCGAGGCCGGGAAGGACGCCTCGAGAGGGCGAGATACACCGAAGCATGGCGCCACCCGAAACGGGTGGCGCCGTGCGTTTGCGGGCGTCACGCCTGCGGCACGCGCATCCACTCGACGAGTTCCGCCAGCGAATCGGCGAGCGACGCGGTCGGCGCATAGCCGAGGAGCGCACGCGAGCGCGAGAGATCCGCGCAGGAGCGCCGCACATCGCCCGGGCGCGACGGCCCGAGGCGCGGCGACGCGCGGAAACCCGCCGCATCGCCGATCAAGCGCACGAGCTCGAGCAGGCTCGTCTCGCGGCCGAGCCCGATGTTGAAGGCGCCGCCCGCGACGCGCGGTGCGCGCGCCGCGTCGGCAACGGCAAGCGTGGCGCGAAGAAACGCTCCGACCACTTCACCGACAGGCACGAAGTCGCGCGTCTGCAGCCCATCACCATGGATCACGGCGGGCCGGCGCGCGATCGCAGCCTCGACGAACGCAGCGACCGCGGCCGCATACGCGCTTCGCGCATCCTGCCGCGGGCCGAACACATTGAAGAGCCGCAGGCTCGCCGCGCGCAGACCGCGATCGGCGCTGTACGACGCGACGGCCGCCTCTCCCGCCGCCTTCGACTCTGCGTACGGGCTCGCGCAGACGATCGCGTCGCCCTCGCGGCTCGGCACGGACGGCTCGGGGCCGTACACCGCCGCGCTCGAGGCGTGCACCACGCTCTCGACGCCGCCCTCGACCGCAGCGCGCAGCACGCTCTCCGTGCCCGTGATGTTGGTGCGCGCACATCGCGCGGGGTCGTCGATGCTGAGCGGAACGCTCACCAGCGCGGCGAGGTGGATGACATGGCGGCAGCCTGAGATCGCCCCGCGCACGGCGCGCTCGTCGGCGACATCGCCGACCACCAGCTCCACGCCGCGCGGCAGGTTCTCGCGCCGCCCCGTCGAGAGGTCGTCGAGGACGCGGACGGTCGCGCCCGCGCGGTCGAGGGCCGCGCACACATGGCCGCCGATGAACCCCGCACCGCCCGTCACGAGGACGGTTCGGCCGGCGAACGCCGAGGCGAGGCTCTCTGTATCGGGCGACTCCATCGGAGCGAGTGTAACCCGTGTACGCTCCGCACATGGCCCAGGACGCTTTCCCCGGCATCGAGCAGGTCCCGTTCGTCGAGCGCTCCTCGCACGCCGCGCTCGGCTTCCGCCACTACCGCCCCGACGAGATCGTCGAGGGCAGGCCCATGCGCGACCAGCTGCGATTCGCGGCGTGCTACTGGCACACGATGCGGAACGGCCTCGCCGATCCGTTCGGTTCGGCCACCGCGCGCATGCCGTGGGACGACGGAAGCGACTCGCTCGACAACTGCCGCCGCCGCGCCGACGCGTTCTTCGAGTTCCTGCACAAGTGCCGCATCGACTTCTACTGCTTCCATGACCGCGACATCGCGCCCGAGCGCTCGACGCTCGCGGAGTCGAACGCCGCGCTCGACGAGATCGTGCGCCATCTCGAGTCGCTGCAGCAGGCGACGGGAAAGCGCCTGCTCTGGGGAACCGCCTGCCTCTTCGCACACCCCCGCTATGTCTCGGGCGCCGCGACCAGCCCTCGCATCGAGGTCTTCGCGCATGCGGCGGCGCAGGTCAGGAAGGCGATCGAGGTCACGCACCGTCTTGGCGGCGACGGATATGTCTTCTGGGGCGGACGCGAGGGCTACACGACGCTCCTCAACACGGACCTCAGGCGGGAGCGCGAGCATCTCGCGCACTTCCTGCACATGGCGGTCGACTACAAGAGGTCGATCGGCTTCAAGGGACAGTTCTACATCGAGCCGAAGCCGCGCGAGCCGAGCGTGCACCAGTACGACTCCGACGCGGCCGCGTGCCTTGCGTTCCTGCGCGAGTTCGGCCTGCTTCCCCACTTCAAGCTCAACATCGAGACGAACCACGCCACGCTCGCGGGGCACACGGTCGAGCACGAGCTCGCCGTCTGCCGCGCGACGGGCGTGCTCGGCTCCGTCGACGCGAACTCGGGCACCGACAACTGCGGCTGGGACACCGACGAGTTCCCGACGGACCCGCGGCTCACGACGAAGATGATGCTCGAGATCCTCGCGGCGGGCGGCTTCGCGACCGGCGGCCTCAACTTCGACGCGAAGCGCAGGCGCGAGAGCTTCGACCCCGTCGATCTCTTCCACGCGCATGTCGCGGGCATGGACGCGTTCGCACGCGGCCTCAAGGCTGCCGCTGCGATCCGCGCGGACGGCAGGATCGCGGCGTTCGTGCGCGCGCGCTACGCGAGCTGGGACTCCGAGCTTGGCAGGCGCATCGAGGCGGGCGACGCCACGCTCGAGGAACTCGAAGCGCTCGCGCTTCACCGCATCGACTGGCCTGTCGAGAGCGGACGCCAGGAGATGCTCGAGCAGATGCTGCACGAGCAGATCTAGGTCGGGAGGATCTAGGTCGGGCGGTCGCCGCTGCGGCGGCTTGCGTTCCTTTGGCGGTCGCCGCTGCGGCGGCTTCCTCTGGCGGGAGCAGTGCGCTTCGTGGTCGTGGGATGCGCTGCGGTGGACGGGGCGCGATTTCCTTGTGGCGATCACTGCCAGGCGACGAGGGCGCAGCCGCCGAAGCCACCGCCTGTCATGCGTGCGCCGAGCGCGCCGCGGGACATCGCGTCGTCGACGATTCGATCGAGCTCGGGCACCGACACCTCGAAGTCGTCGCGCAGCGAGGCATGGCTCTCGACGAGCAGCGCGCCGAAATGCGCGAGATCCCCGCGGGCGAGCGCCTCGATCGCCTGCTCGACACGCGCCTGCTCCATGACGACATGGCGCGCCCGCCGTGCGATGCGCCCGGGAAGTCCATCGATCTCGCGCCAGCGCTCGCGCGGGAGTCGCGCAAGATGCGCGATGCGCAGCGCCTTCGCGGCATCCTCGACATCCGCGCGCCGAGCGGCGTAGCCACCGTCGCGCAGCGCGTGCCGAACGCCCGAGTCGACGATCTCGATGCGGAGTCCTCTCGGAAGCGCGACGCTGCGCGCGCGCAGCGCGTCGCAGTCGAGCGCGATGGCCTCGCCCTCGGCTGCGTGCGCCACGCACCACTGGTCCATGATTCCGCACGGTACGCCCGCATGACGATGCTCCGCGCGCTGGCAGAGTTCGGCGACTTCGCGCGGCGCGAGGTCGACGCCCGCCGCCAGGAGCGCAGCGCGCGCGACCGCGATCTCGAGCGCGGCGCTCGACGAGAGCCCCGCGCCGACGGGGACATCGCTCGCGACCGCGAGCGACAATCGTGGAATCGGAAGGCCGCGCGCGCGCAGCTCGACGAGCACGCCGAACGCGTAGCGCCGCCAGCCTTCGTCTCCTCGCCACTCCGAGACCGCGTCGTCCTCGTCTGCGGGCGCGGCGGCCACATGCGTGCGCGCCGCGATCGCCATCGGCACCACCGTTCCGCCCGCATAGTCGATGTGATCCCCGATCAGGTTCACGCGGCCTGTCGCAGAGGCGCGGGCGACAGGTGCGCGGGCGAATGCGCTCTCGAGGAGCGCGTCCGCGCGCGACGCCGCATCACTCGCCGTCAAGCCAGATTTCCTCGAGCAGCGTGCGCAGCGACACGGCTGCGTCGTTGCCGGCGATCTGCGAGAGACCTTCCTTCACGAGGTCCTTGTCGCCCGTCTGCCTGCCGATGTAGGCGAGCACGAAGCCGTAGTCGTTCGCATCGGCGCCCTCGCTGATCCGCTCGCGCAGCAGCGTCTTCACGCGCGCGAGGCGCTCGTCGTCGGGAAGAAGCGCGCGGTCGTACTGCGCATCGATCAGCTCCGGATACGCGGCGAAGAGGTTGCGCAGCGTGAGCGCGGCCGAGAGGTTCAGGCCCGCGCCGATCTGGGCGTGCGCAAGGCCTGCCTCGATGAGCGGGTTGTCGAAGCGATAGGCCTGCGCCTGGAGGAATCGCCGCTCCGCCGTGAAGTAGTCGCCATCGCGCAGCGACTGCTCCCCCTGGCGGATCAGCTGGTTCAGCCGACGCTCGTCGTCGGTCGAGAGCTTCTCGATGCGTCCGCCGTGGCGCAGCACATCCGCCATCTGCTCGACGGTGAGCTTCTCGCGGCGCTCACGCACCGATCCGCGCTCGTCGAGCCGCTGCGCAGGCGGACGCGGCTCGAGCAGCGCGTCGATCCCCGTCGCGTCCGTCGGCGGCTTGCGTTCCTCGCGCGTCGCGTCGGGCGCCGTCTCTGTCGTCGCGTCCGCGGGCTTCTCCTCGCGCGCGCCGCGCTGGAGCCGATCGAGCTCCTGGCGGATCTCGTCGAGCGTCGTCTTCGGGCGGGCCTCCTCCTCCTTCGAGGCCGAGAGGTCGACGGCCTTCAGGATGTCGAGATATCCAGGGGCCATGAGGCGCGCTTCGGTCTCGCGGACGGACGCACCCGAGTCCTCGGGCCGGATCTGCGCGTCGATCATGCCGCGCTGCGTCGCGCGCGCGCGCGGATCGAAGTCCTCCGGCTTCGCGATGCCCGACGCGATCTCCTGCCGTGCCCGCGCCTGTTCGTAGAGGCTGAGCCCAGATCGCACGATCGGATCATCGAGCTTCTCCGCCTGCAGCCCGCGCAGCGGCGACACGATGTAGCGGACGGACTCGCCTCCCGCGCCGACGCCCGTCGCGATCGTGCGGTCCTCGCCCGCCTCGTCGTTCATGCGTCCGATCGCCATCTGCGTGTTCGCGCGGTCGAGGCGCAGCCTGCTCTCGGGCTGCGCGGCGGCGGCGCGCTGTTCCTCGGGCGAGATCGGCGTCGACTCGCGGCGGTACTCGAACGCGCCAAGGCCCTGCGCGAGCAGGAAGCGGTCGCGCGAGTAGTTCGAGGTGTTGAAGACGATGTTCGAGTAGGCGCTGTCGGCCTCGAAGCGGAATGTCGCGTCCGACCCGAGCGTGCCACGGAAGTCGCGGTCCGCGGTGTAGCCGACCGAGCCGCGGAAGCCGCGACCGCCCGCGACATTGCCCGTCACCAGCAGGTTCTGCGAGTTGTAGTCGACCGAGACGACGCCGCGATTGACGCCGCCCGACCCGACCTGCGTGTTCGCGTCGAGCACATTGCCGGAACCCATGCGCTGGCTGATGCCGCTCCCCCGCATCCACGAGAAGGTCTGGCCGCCCATCGCGTTGCCGTCGCCGAGCGCGCGGCCCTGGCCCGCAGCCACGGACGGAGACCGCGGTCCGGACGCCGATGCGCCGCCGCTCATCTGCGGCGAGACGCGCGACGACTGCACCCTCGACTGCGCGGCGGCGTGCTCGGCGACCGATGCGCTCAGCGACACGGCGACCACCAGCGTGATGGTCGGGGCGATCGAGATGAACGACGGGCGGTGCTGTTCGTGGTGCTGTTCGTGGTGCTGCATGGCTCGGCTCAGGCGAGGCGCCGCCGAAAGGGCAGCCGCCGCGGTCAATCAGTATCGGCTTCGCGGCCCCCGAGGCAAGATTTCCGAGCATGATCGGGCGCGTTCAGCGCTCCGTCGGCCCCTCGACGGGCGGTTCCGCGCGGCGCGACTCCTCGAACTCGATGGCGCCGACAAGTTCGTCGGCCACCGCCCTGTTCGACGACTGCACGGCGAACACCACGCCGCGGATGCGGAAGACATGAAGCACGGCGTCGGGCGTCGAGCCCGGAACGCCGACCGAGAACATCTCCCCTTCAGGGAGCGGATTGGGCCGCCCGAAGCGGTCGAACACGGTGAAGCGATCCTCGTCAAGCAGCATGAACACGCTGACGAAATCAAGATTGATGCGCGGGCCCACGGCCGCGAACGCGTGCACGCCCGCGGCGCCCGGGACGCGCAGCCGCGTCGCGCGAAGCCAGTCGATGTCGACCCCCGTTGGCTCTGGCAGCGTCACCTCGCGGCCGAGGATGCGCGAGGCGTCGAGCGCGACCTCCTCTGTGTCTCCCGAACCCATGCGCACAAGCTGCACCGACTCGACGACCGCGGACCCGTGGCGCGACACGAGCGCGCTCGCGAGCTCGAGCACGGTCGTTCCTCCGGGCAACTGCTGGCGGTTCCCGAGCCGCGGGCCGTAGAGGCCGATGAAGACGGAGAAACCGACGAGCGCCACCGTCGCCACGATCGCGGGCACGCTGGTGTCGCCTGAACGGCGCTGGGGGTTGCGTTCCGCCTCGCGCGGCATGAGGCGCATTCTAGGTTCTGTACCATCCTCGCATGTCCGCTCCGACCGCAGCGTCCGCCCGCCCCGCCTACATCACGACCCCGATCTACTACGTGAACGACCGCCCCCACATCGGGAGCGCGTACACGACGACGCTCTGCGATGTCTGGGCGCGCGCGATGCGGCTTGACGGCCGCGATGTGTTCTTCCTGACGGGCACCGACGAGCACGGCCAGAAGGTCGAGAAGAGCGCGAAGGAGCGCGGCATGACGCCGCAGGCGCTCGCAGACGAGAACTCGGCCGAGTTCCGCAAGCTGCTCGGGCCGTTCAACCTGTCGAACGACGACTTCATCCGCACGACCGAGCCGCGCCACGAGTCGCAGGTGCAGGCGTTCGTGACACGACTGCTCGCGTCGGGCGACATCTATCTCGGCGAGTTCAACGGCTGGTACGACGAGGGGCAGGAGGAATACATCACCGAGCTGCGCGCGAAGGAACTCGACTACAAGAGCCCGATCAGCGGCAAGCCGCTCGTCCGTGCGACGGAGAAGAACTACTACTTCCGTCTCAGCGCGTACCAGTCGAAGCTCGAGGCGTTCTTCGCTGCAAACCCAGGCTTCGTGCGGCCCGCGGGGCGGTTCAACGAGGTGCTCGGCCGCCTGCGCGATGGATTGCAGGATGTGCCCGTCACGCGCACGAACTTTACCTGGGGCATTCCCATGCCGAATGCGCCCGAGCATGTCATCTATGTGTGGATCGACGCGCTCTTCAACTACGCGACGGCGCTTGGGCTGGGCGACCGCGATGGCGCGCTTGCCAAGGACCGCGCGAAGTTCTGGCCGCCCGAATACCACGTGATCGGCAAGGAGATCCTCTGGTTCCACGCGGTGATCTGGCCGGCGATGCTGATGGCGCTCGGCCTACCGATGCCGAAGTGCGTGTACGCGCACTCGTTCTGGATCCGCAACGGCCAGAAGATGTCGAAGTCGCTCGGAAACTTCGTGGATCTCGAGACGATCGAGACCTTCTTCACGAAGTACGGCGTCGACGCATGGCGCTGGTACATGACGACGCAGGGCCCGCTCGGCACGCAGGATGCGGACTTCAGCGACAGGCACTTCCACGAGATCTACACCGCGCAGCTGGTGAACACCTTCGCCAACTGCGCGAGCCGCACGAGCTCGATGATCGAGAAGTACTTCGGCGGCGCGATGCCCGAGGCGGAGACGGCGTCGATGCCGGTCTCGGGCGCCGCGGGTGCGCCTACATGGAGCGCGTTCACCGAAGCAGCCGCGAAGAAGACGCTCGCGCACTACGAAGCCTTCGAGCTTGCCGAGGCGGCCGACGCGGCGCTTTCGATCGTGCGCGCGGTCGACCTCCTCATCAACGAGACGGCGCCGTTCAAGCTGGCGAAGGACCCGGCGAACCTGCCGCAGGTCGCGCGCATCCTCGCGGCGTGCGCCGAAGGCGTGCGCACGGCGGCGGTGCTGTTGTCGCCGATCATGCCCGCGAAGTGCGAGGAAGTGCTCGCGGCGTACGGCTCGGGCGGCGTCGGCACC
>CAYMSD010000031.1:0-6277 GCA_964393015.1 uncultured Klebsiella sp. | reverse complement strand
GCCCGCGAAGTGCGAGGAAGTGCTCGCGGCGTACGGCTCGGGCGGCGTCGGCACCAGCGGCATGGTGGCCGCCGCGCGCTGGGGCGGCCTCAAGCCTGGTACGCGCATCGCGAAGTGCGCCCCGTTCATGCGGACGGACCCGCCGGCGGCGTAAGCGCGGGGCGATTTCGTGATTTTCCCGGCTTTCAAGGACCGTGCCGACGGGTGAGTCGCCTCGGCGCGGTCTATGTGCTGAAAGGACCCTCTTTCATGCATTCGATCCGAACCAGACTCACGACCCGCCTCGCCAAACTCGCCGCAACCGTCCTGCTCGCCGCCTCGACGGCAAGCGCGATGCAGACCACACCGCCTGCGAAGCCGATCGCACCTGAGCGCATGGCGCAGCTCGTCGAGACGCGGAGGCAGATCATCGACTTCAGGAACCAGGGCAAGACGCTCGAGGATCCCGCCGGACGCGAGGCTCGCGAAGCCGCATTCAAGCTCGAGACCGAGTTGTCCAAGCAGCCCGAAAGCGAGGACGCCCTCGAGCAGGTCCAGCTCGACGCGAGGGCCCTCGTCATGACGATCACGGGCGAGCCGGGAAGCCGATCGGTGATCCCGAACCTCGTCTCGTCGCTCACCAGTGCGCTGCGGTTGCGCGGCTCGTCGGTCGTTGTCGGATTCGACGAGCTGCTCGGCACGCTCTTTCTGTCGGGTCCGCGCTGGCAGGTCGACGAAGCCAAGGTGCTTGCGGGCGACCTCAACGCGGCGCTCGCACAGCGGGTGAAGGAAATCCGCGCGGCCCAGCTCGAGCAGCTCCGCGAGGATCGCAGCGAGCAGGAGCGCGACATGCAGGCGCATCGGCAGGCTGTGCAGGAGGAACTCCGCGCGAAGACGGTCAGCCTCGCGTGGAATGGCGGCAAGCTCGGCGACCTCATCGCCGCGGTGCAGGAGCAGGTCACCTGCAACGTGGTTCTCGGCGATCCAACCGTCGCCGATGTGTCCATTCCCGCGCTCTCGGTCCGGCTCATGTCGCCCGAGGTCTTCTTCCAGATGCTGGCGCAGCTTCCGAGCCAGCCAGGCTCTGAGATCTCGGTCTTTGTCGTGAACCCGACCTCCATCGATCCCACCTCGACGGGGCCGTCGAAGGGCGACGGTTCGATGTCCGCCATCACGATCACGCGCCCTGGGAGCATGAACACTGTCGAGCACGAGGTATTCGACGTGCGTGAGTGGAGCAAGGCGGACTCAACCTCCCGACTTGTCGATTCGATCGCGTTCGCGATGGACGCGGCCGGATTCACCGACCGCGTCAAGGTTCGGCTGCACGCACCGTCGAACATGCTGTTCGTGCAAGGACCAAACGAGGCGGTGACGCTCATTCGGAAGGTCCTCGCGGCGACAAAGGCAAAGTAGTGCATGCAGACGCGCGCCCGGAATCAGACGACGAGTGGGCCGCACGCGTCACGCGTGCGGTCCGCTCTGGTTCCCGCGAGGCGCTTGCGGAGATCTACGACCGATGCGCGGAGGATGTCGTGCGATCGGTCGAGCGCGTCACGCGCAGGGACGAATCGTTCGCACTCGACTGCCTGCAGGAGATGTTCATGAGGCTCGCGGCACATCCACCGGTCGTCGATTCGCACGCCGCGTTCATGGCGTGGATGCGCGTCGCCGCGCTCAATGTCGCGCGCAACATGATCGTGTCCGAGCAGCGGCGCAGCCGCCGCGAGGTCGTCGCGGCGAAAGGCCACGGAGTGCGGGCGGAAGAGGCATGCGCCGACTCTCTCCCCACAATCCTCGATCAGCTCGACGAAGAGGAGCGCGCGCTCCTGCGCCTTCGCCATGTCGAAGGCATGCGCATTCGGGCCATCGCGCAGATGATCGGCAAGACGCCGCAGGCGATCGAGAGCGCGATCCGCCGCGCGATCGGGCGCCTCCGTGAAGGAGGCGCTTCGTGACGCGGCATTCGATCGAGGCGAAGCGTGCGTCGATCCTCGCAAACGCCGGCGACGCGATGCATCGGGCGCGGGCACGGCGAGCGCGGAACGCGCGGGTGGCGTCGGCGCTCGCAGTGATCGCGGTCGCCGCCGTTGGCTCGCTGCTCGTCACGCGCGGCGAACCGCGGGCATCAGAGTCGCGCATGCTCGCGCTCGACTTCGAGGCGATGACCGATGTCGACAGCAGGCTCGACTTCGGGGTCGTTGCCTCGATGGACATCGGTCGCCTCGACTTCCGCGCAATCACGGACGCCGAACTCGAGGAAGCTCTGGGCGAGACGGGCTACTGCGTCAAGGTGGTGCGCCTCTCGGAAGGCGTGCGCCTCGTCGACTGCTCGACGGGCGCAGAAGTGGCGCTCGGAAACACTACGACGCGCGTTCGTTGAAGCGCGGCACCAGCTCCCGACTCGCGATCTCCAACTCGTGCCGCTTGGTTACCTCCTCGTACCCGCTTGCACCCGCCAATCACCCGGCACCGATCAACCGGCGACACCGCAGTACCCGGTGTCGGAGACAACGGCTTGCGATGCCCATTGAACGGTCACCAGCTCCTCTTCCACGAGTGCCTCGCCAACCCGCCGACGCCAGGTGAACGGGTCCATGCCCTCGCCGCGGACATCTGCGCTCAGGAGCGGCCAGTGCGTGGCGAAGCCGCAGTGCTGGGCAGCACTTGACCAACGCCAATCCGATGCTTCCCTCACCATCCCCGCCTCGACGGGGTTGCGCTCGATGTAACGAAGTGCGTTCTGCGCGTGAGACGGGCTCATGACCGCCGAGTAGAAGCGGCCTTCCCAGTTTCCGCCGTGAAGTCCGCGCCGTGCGTTCAGGAACAATGAGAAGCGCCGATGCGCAAGCCCGATGCAGTCGCTCAGTCCTCGGAGCGTCGTAGGCACGGCGATGACATGGACATGATTGCTCATGAGGCAGAAGCCGGCGATCCGCGTCTCTGTCTTCCGACTGAAGCGGTGAAGCAGGGACAGGTAGTAAAGTCTGTCTTGATCGCTCTCGAACAGCACCTTTTTGTGATTGCCGCGATGTGCAACATGGTGTGGCATTCCAATGACAAACCTGCGGAGATCTCTGCCCATGTCTCTCGTCCTCCGGTGAGGGTTGAACTGCTCAGCGAAGCACCTTCGCTTCGTTTGAACACACCTTACAGACGACTTCCGCCCAGCCTCGGATTTCCTGCACTTTTACGGTGACAATCTCGGGTGCCGTGCAAGTACCCGCTCGTACCCGCTCGTACCCGCCAGCTACCCGGCACCTTCAGGAGCAGCGCGAAACCTGCCAAGTGCACAAGGCGGGTGCCAGGCAAGTGCCAGGCAGGTACGAGGCGTTGGAGCCCGGCGCCTACGCCCGCGGCCGCTTCAGCAGCATGTGCCACGCACTCACCGCATCCAAATCTCCATGGTGCTTCCCCGGTACAGGCACCCCGTAATCCTCGTTGAGCTGTACAAGCTCGCGTCGGATCTCATCTGCGATTCCCTCATCGCCCACGCAGATCGAGGTCCCGTCGGCGGGCCGCGTCGACGTCGCGTTCCGCGCCGTCGGCCACAAGGCGGCGCCGCGTCCGCGGGCGCGCCCGATCAGCCAGGTCGAGTGCAGAAGCTTGGAACCCGATCCATAGACCCCGAACTCCACGAGCTCGTCGGTGCACCGCAGCGCCTCTTCGAACCGCGCAGCGTCGCTGCCCTCGACCATCCAGCGGGTGAAGGGCACCGTCGCGAGGCAGGTGCAGTCTCTCTCGAAGAGATCGGTGCGGTCCCGCATCGGGTTTGCACGATGGATGCGCATGCAGCCGCTCGTGCCCGCGGACGCCTTGATCGGATCAGATGCGTGCTCGCGCTGCGAGATCACGATCCTCCCCTTGCGCACGCGACGGATCGACACCGGACTCGTCCGACGGGCAGTCGGATGCGGAACGCCTTGCGAGAACGGCGGTGTCGTGACAAGCCCAAAGCGCCCCTCGTTCAGCTCGTCCGCGGTGTAGTTCCGGCGGTCGTACAAGAGGTGCGCAATGTCGTCGAGATTCGAGTCCCGACCGAAACGCCGCGCGAGCAGATCGCCGAGCAGCGACGGCGGAATCACGACCAGATTCCCCTCTCCGAACTCCGAGTGCGTCGTGGTGAATGGACAAGTCTCTGGATCCTCACCGCGCTCAGCAGGCGGGGCGCGGTCGTCCGCCTTGCCGCGTCTGGCGGCTCCACCGAATCCACCCGGGATGAGTGTCGTTCCGAACACGCCCAGCCGAAGCAGGCGGTCTGGCGTCATCTCCTTGATCCCAAGCTCCCGCATGAGTCTATTGTGTTCCTTCCAGCTCATGTCAACCTCCGTTTCCCATCGTGCCCTGGTTCAAGCCACGCGGATAGGCACGGTCGACCGCGTGACATCTGCCTTTCATCTCTCGCGCCACGCTCTACGCCATGATCCGCGGCTTCAACACGAGCTTCTCACCGAACTGCGGCGAAGCATGCCGAGGCGTCATCAGAAACAGCACTGGCAGCCCAGCGGGTGCCTCCATAGGAAGCGGCCCGTATCCATCGGTGCACACGATCAGCGCAGAGATGCTGCGCCCCTTCCGACGCTCCTCCTCCGCCCAGGTGAACGGCAGACGCAGGTCTGTCCCACCACGGCCATACACGCGCATCACCTTGGTCGAACCGACAGCCTCGTCCTGGTCGCTCCATCGCGTGAACTCCGCCGTCGCATGGATCAGCGCGTCGAACTGAAGCACCGTCAGCTCGGACGCGCAGGTGCGTCGGATGGCATCGATCTCGCCAAGCACAAGCGCAAGATCGCAGTCCGACATCGAGCCCGAGGTGTCGATCGCCACCACGAACCTGCCGCCGTTGACCTCGACCGGTCCGGGGAGATAGATCCCCCGCCACAGATGCTTGCGGTTCGGCCGCGAGAACGACCACTCGTGATCGATCGTGTCGCGCATGAAGCGCGCGAGCACCTGTTGCCAACGGACCTGCTCCCGGTGCGCAGCGTCGATCTCCGAACTCGCGCCTCCAGCCTGCGATCCGCAAGCGGTTCCGCTTCGCGCAATCTCAATCTCGCGTCTGAAGTCCCGTTGCAGCCCCTCGAGCTGCAACTTCGTCGGGTGATCCACCCCGGCCATGGCACGCTCGAATGCCCCGTGTTCACCCCAATGTTCATCAGCGTGCGTCGCAGCAAAGCGTGGTCGGCCGCCCTCCGCTGTCTCCTCCGTCGGGCGCTGCATCCCGTCGCCATGCGATCGAGGCGGCGGAGCTCCCGTCGCCGACTCGCCGGTCGACGCAAGCTTCTCGTAGATCGCCTCCGCGGAGAGGTTCTGGAAGCTGCGAAGATGAGCGATCTCATGATGCCGAAGCAGCCCGAGTCCTTCGAACAGAATGTCGACGGCGATGTCGCAGGCCGTCGTCCACGCGTTCCAGTCGCGCGCGCCGCCACGCTCGGGGTGGCGGAGCAGGACGTGTGCCAACGCGTGCAGGATGAGCATGCGCACCTGCGGCCGCTCAAGCGCCGCCACGAGATCATGCCGGTAGGCAATCCGTGTTCCATCCGTGAGAACCGCGTGCGTGATCGCCTCGTCGAAGGTCCCTCGCATCGGGATGACGAGCAGCGCCGTCGCGAAGTACGGATGGTCGAGGAGAATGTCGACGCGCGCGCGCTCCATGCGCGACCGTGCGATCTCCTCGATCTCCTCCATCGAAGCGCGCGCAGGCTCCATCGGATCGGGTTCGGAAAGGCGTGGCTCTGCAAGTCTCATACGAATGCCTCCTTGTTCGCGCCGATGAATCCCTTGAAGTGCTCGTCGCGCACGAAGAGCGGCCACTCACGCAGCAGGTCCTTCGCAAGCAGCGTGGCGAACTCGAGCGGCAGACGATGAAGCAGCTTGCCCGCGACCAGGCGCACGGCCTCTTCCGTGCCGCGTCGCGCGAGATTGCTGACGAGCACATAGAGGCTCGACACCTTCGTCGGGATCGGTGCGGTCTCGGGGGCGAAGAGCAGCGCGTCGATCTCAGCGCTCGTCAGCTCGCTCTGCAGGAACTTCTGCAGCTCGATCGCAGCTCCCGTGCCGACGGTGCCGACCAGCGCGTCGTCGCTCGAGACGCCCGGGCCAAACGCGTCGAGGATGTCTGCCGCGATCTCCCACGAGCGCGGCGTCGGAAACGCACGCTCGGTGCCACCTGGCTTGTGCAGCAGCTCTCGACGCAGCGACAGGAACGCGACGATCATCGGGTTCAGATGCCGCCGCACCGCCCACTCGCGCCAGTCGTCGAACGACGGCGTGAAGTCGAGATGGACGAAGCGGT
>CAYMSD010000030.1:31034-32779 GCA_964393015.1 uncultured Klebsiella sp. | reverse complement strand
TGTACTGCGGCACAGGGATGCCCATGATGAAGTAGGTCATGCCGCAGGGGAAGTCGACATTCGGGTGGATGTTCTTGTCGCGCAGCATGATCGCCTGCACTTCGTCGCCCATGTCGAACCACTTCTTGCTCTGCGCGCCCTGCTTTTCCGCGAGCTTGAGGCCCCAGCGGCGCAGGATGCCCGCGCGGTGGTCGCCGTTCTTGTAGACGCGGTGGCCGAAGCCCATCAGCTTGCGCTTCTCGGCGAAGGCGCGCTGCATCCAGTCGTTCACCGACATCTTGCCGCCCGCGCAGTCGCGGTCGATGTCCTTGAGCATCTCCATCGCCATCTCGTTGGCGCCGCCGTGCAGCGGTCCCTTGAGGGCACCGATGCCGCCGCAGACCGCGCTGTGCATGTCGGTCTCGGTCGAGGCGATCGTGCGGCAGGAGAAGGTCGAGGCGTTGAAGTCGTGCTCCGCGTAGAGGACGAGCGACACATCGAGGATCTTGGCCGCGAGTTCGTCGGGCTTCTGGCCGCTCATCATCCAGAGCAGGTTCGCCGAGTGGTCGAGCGACGCGTCGGGGTCGACCGGCGCCTTGCCGTCGAGCGTCATCTGGCACGCGCCGATGATCGACGGGATCTGCGCAAGCAGGCGCTTCGCCTTGCGGAGCCCGGCGGCCGGCGAGTTGTCCTCGCAGTCGGGGTCGAGGTGCGAGAGGAGCGACACACCCGAGCGCAGGATCGACATCGGGTGGGCGTTCGGGCTCTCCTTCGCGATGCGGACGATGGCGTCGCGCACGCTCGCGGGGATCGCGCGCATCGAGGCGATCTCGGCCTTGAATGCGCCGAGCTCGGCGGCCGACGGCTTGTGGCCCACGAGGAGGAGGTGCGCCACTTCCTCGAAGGTCGCGTTCTCGGCGAGATCCGCGATCTCGTAGCCGCGGTAGATCAGCTCGGTCTGGGTGACGGCGCAGATCGAGGTGTCGCCGACGGTCTGGCCTGCAAGGCCGCGGGTGTCGACTGGCTTCGGGGCGGGGGCGGATGCGGTGCTCATCGTGGGCTCTCCAGCAATGCGGGCGGGCGGCAAAAATGCCGCGAGGGAAGGCAGAGAGTCTACACAGGCGGCGGGTGCGGTGACGGCGGCGGTACAGTGGCTCGATGCCCCTGAAGCGCCTCCGCCGCCCGCTCATCGCCATGACCCTGCTCGTCGCCGCCGCGAGCCTCCAGACCGGATGCGCGGCCGTGGCGCGGCAGGCCGACCGGCCGAGCGCGGTCTCGGAGGTCGCACGGCGCTTGACAGGCTCGTTCTCGAGCGAGGCGCAGGCGAAGGAAGACCCCGCGTTCCTCGATGTGCGCCTGCACATGGCGCCGATCTGGACATCACGGACGGATGGTCCGTGGATCTATGTCGAGCAGGCCATGGCGACGGCGCTCGACAAGCCGTATCGGCAGCGGATCTACAGGCTGGTCGATCGAGGAGATGGGGCCGTCGAGAGCCTCGTGTACGAGTTGGAGAACCCCGCCGAGCGCGTGGGCGCGTGGCGCGATCCGTCGCGCTTCGACGCCGACTCGCCCGAGTCGCTGGTGCTTCGCGACGGGTGCTCGATCGTGCTTGAGCCCGCGGGCGAGGCGTGGATCGGCTCCACGAACGACCGCGACTGCGAGAGCTCGCTGCGGGGCGCGCGCTATGCGACGAGCGAGGTCGTTCTCCTCGAGCAGGGACTCGACACCTGGGATCGCGGATTCGACGCGGAGGGCAAGCAGGT
>CAYMSD010000030.1:0-30934 GCA_964393015.1 uncultured Klebsiella sp. | reverse complement strand
AAAAAGGCAACGCGCCCGAGCGTCCTCGAGCGCGTGCGTGTGAGCGGCAGGTTCCCTTTCCGCCGTTCACTGGCTTTCCGGTCTAGAGCCGGATCGCCGTCCCTTTTTACCTCCGCCCGCCTTCAGGTCCCTCAACCCGAAGGCTTGCGAATCGCGGGCGGTCCCTAAGTCGCCCGCGGTCGAAGTGAATCGACCTGCCCATTCTCACTCAGGAATCGGGGTGAGGCGAGAGGAGAGGACGAAAATTGGTGGAAATTGGTGGTGCGGCGGCAAAGTCCACCGCTGTCGAGGCTTACGCGCCCCGTCTTCGGCCACTTATGGGCGTTTGCCGCAGGTCGCCACGACTCCGTCTTGTGCTTCCCGCCCCGAAGTCTCGTCCCCCCATCGCCTGCTCCAGGCTCTGTCCGACGGCCGAGAAGGAGCTGTTTCGATCATGATCGCCCGACTTCCACGCCGATCGCCGACCGGATCGGGCGTACCTTTCCCTGCGCGCCCTGCCGCCATCGCAGCGGCCGCCCTCTTGGACCGATGCCGATGCCCCGACACCCAAGCGTGCGACCACCTTCAAGCCTCGCCACCGTGGTCGCGCTCGTCCTCAGGCTGTCCCTCTTCGGTGCGTTCGCGGCACCTGCTGAAGCCGCGGCGGCGCCTCGCGCCCCGCAGGCGTCCAACGAGCCGACGCCGCCCGAACGGGCCTCGGGCGAGTGGTACAGGCGCGCGGGCGGCGAGCAGCGTTCGAAGCACTACCGCATCCTCAGCGACCTCTCGCCCGAGGAGACGCGCCTCTACGGCCGGCACCTTGACCTCATGTACGAGGAGTTCACGCGGCGCCTCGCCGGCATCCCCCAGCAGGCGCCCGAGATCCCCTTCGTCCTGATGTTCGCGAGGCAGGCCGACTACCTCGCCGTGATGCGCACGACCTACGGCATCAACGCGACGGGCAGCGGCGGCATGTTCTTCATCACGCCGCGCGGCGCGGCGCTCGCCTTCTTCGTGGAGTCGCTTCCGCAGACGCGGGTGTTCCATGTCATCCAGCACGAGGGGTTCCACCAGTACGCGCACAGCCGCTTCGCGGGACGCCTTCCCATCTGGGTCAACGAGGGTCTCGCGGAGTTCTTCGGCGAGTCGATCGTGGTCGACGGGCGCGTGATCGTCGGACAGGCGAGCCCGCGCGCCGTCGCGAGCGTGAAGGATGCGATCGACCGCGGGGCGACCGTCGACTTCCTCCGCATGCTCACCATGACCACGGACCAGTGGAACGCCAATGTCCGCACGGGAAACGCGGGCGTGCAGTACCTGCAGGCGTGGTCGATGGTGCAGTTCCTCGGCTGGGCCGAGGGCGGGCGCTACCAACGGCCGTTCGAGGCGTATCTGCGGGCCCTGCATGGCGGGATGCCCAGCGACCGCGCCTTCGTGCAGGCGTTCGGGACGGCCGACGTCGCGTCGTTCGAGCGCGCATGGAAGGCGTGGGCGAAGGAGATGGTTCCGTCCGCGTTCAGCGTGGCGGCGATGCGCATCACCTTCCTCGCGGAGGGCCTTGCGCTCCTCTCGAACGAAGGCGTCTCGGTCACCGGCATCGAAGAGCTCGTGTCCGAGCTTCGCGAGCGCCGCTTCGCGATCGAGGTGACGGTGCACGGCCGCACCGAGCGGATCGAGGCGGACGACGAGGTCCTCGACATCCCGCAGGACGCCCTCGCGGAGACGAAGCCCGTGTTCGACCTGATCCCCGCCAAGGACGCGCGCAGGAAGGCGGGGCCGAACGCCTCGGACCTGCCGCCCCCGACCCCGGCCGTGGTCACGACGCGCGGGCTCGAGCCGCGCGAACTCGTGCTCTCGTGGCGCCGCCTCGGCAAGAAGGGCGGGTTCGAGTATGAGCTGCTGTCGCCGAAGACCGCTCCGAAGGCGCCCCGCAAGCCGAAGGTCCCGAAAGACGCCGCGACGCCGTGAGCGCCGTTTTCCTCGGAATCTTGCTGTGAAACCATGCCGCGGGCGCTCCCAACCGCCGCGGCCATGACCACAATCGCGCCCATGCACCAGGTTGACACGAGCTTCCTCCGAAGGCTGCGCGCGCGCGACGAGCGCGCGTGGTTCGAGCTGTGGCAGGCCTTCGGCCCCGTGGTGCGCGGAATGCTGGCGCGCTGGGGCAACGGACGGCTCGGCGAGGAGACGCTGCGCGACCTCACGCAGGACACGCTCGCGGCGCTCTCGGACTCGATCGAGCGCTTCGACCCGCAGCGCGGCGTGCGCTTCTCGACCTGGCTCCTTGCGATCGCCCGCCATGTGCTCGGCGACGAGATGGACCGGCGCTATGCGCAGAAGCGCGGCGGCGGCAAGCGCGGCGCGAGCCTCGACGACTCGTGGATGGGCCAGTCGCGCGAGCCCGCGCCTGACGCGGAGTACGAGCGCCGCATCCTCGGCGCCAAGATCCACGCCGCCATCCGTGCGGCGCAAAGGCGCTCCGACTTCGTCCACTTCGAGGCCTACCGCATGCGCGTGCTCGAGTCGAAGCAAGGGCGCGAGATCGGCCTGCTTCTCGGCGTGAGCGAGCCCACCGTGACGCGCCACTGCCAGCGCGTGCGCGAGGCCCTGCGCGAGGAGCTCGCCGTCGCGATCGAGCAGTGGAGCTACACCGACGACGAGCGCTCGGAGCCGAGCCGCGCAGGGCTCGCCGCCGACGACGCTGCGTTCGACGAGGCGCTCGGCGAGATCTGGCGCGGGCAGGAGGAGCTCGTGGCGCGCGACCTCGTGCAGCGCGCCTCCGCCGCGAAGGACGCGGCGCGGCGCGGCGTCGACGACGCGCAGCGCCCCGGAAGGGCCGATGCCGGGCGTTGAGTGGATCCTCCTCTTCCTCGGCGTGATCGCCGCGGCGGCGACGCTCGTTGCAGCCGGCATCGTCCTCGGGAGGGTCGGTGTTGCGACCGCCACGCTCCTCACGCACATCGGGCGGACGGTCGCGAGCCTCGGCAGCGACCTCGTCCGCGCGATCGGCGGGCTCGTCGTCGCGGTGGCGCTTGTTCCGATCGCGCTCGCGCGGCTCGTCGTCCTCAAGCCATCCGCGGCGCTTGAGGCACTTGCGTCGGCGGGTCGCGAGGCGCGCACCGCGTTCCTCGCGCTCCTGAGCGCGATCGTCGTGCGACCGCTCGAACTCGTCGGTTTCGGCGCGCTCGTCCGCCATGTGCGGCGCAGGCTTCCTGCCGCGATGTCGGGGCCCGTGGATGCGCGCGGCGCGGGCGCGGGCGCGGAGTTCGAGGGCTACGAGATCCTGCGGGAACTCGCCCGCGGCGGCTCGGGCGCGCGGCTCTTCGTCGCCGAACCCGACGCCCGCACGCGGCGCCGCATCGGCCTCGCGTCGGGCGCCGTCGTGATCAAGAGCTTCGACTTCGACGACGGCACGCACGCCGCCGACATGGTGCGCGAAGGGCGCTCGCTCGACGCCGCACGCAAGCTCGGGCTCGTCCTCGACCACGAGGCCACGGAGCGGCGCTTCTGGTACGTCATGCGCTACTACGAGGGGCTCGACCTCGGCCGCTTCGTGCGCAGCATGCACGAGGCGGCGGGCGAGCTGGGCGCCGCCGATCTCGACACGGAGCGGATCGTGCTGGTGTCCTCGCTCGTGCGCGACATCGTCGCCACGCTGCGCGACTGGCACGCCGCGGGCCTCTGGCACAAGGACATCAAGCCCGAGAACGCGATCGTGCACGAAGGCCGCGCCACGCTCGTCGACCTCGGCCTGGTGACGCCGCTGGCATCGCACATGACGCTCACGACGCACGGCACCGAGTACTTCCGCGACCCGGAGCTCGTGCGGCAAGCACTGCGCGGCGCGCGCGTGTCGGAGGTCGACGCCGCGCGCTTCGACCTCTATGGCGCCGGCGCGGTGCTCTACTTCGTGCTCGAAGGCACCTTCCCCGCCCACGGCGTCCTCAGCGGATTCCGCAAGAAGAGCCCGGCGTGCCTCCAGTGGATCGCGCGTCGCGCCATGGCCGACTTCGAGCGCCGCTACGCGAACGCCGAGGAGATGCTGGCAGACCTCGACCGCGCGCTCCTGGGCGGCGATCCGTGGGCCGTGCGGCCCGCGGACCTTCCGTCGATGCGGGGCGGCGCCGAGGAGAGCGACGACGGCCGCTCCGAGGAGGCGCGCTTCCTCGCGACCACCATGCGCGGCGCGCCCGCGCCCGTCGCGATCCCCGATGCGCCGCCCGACGCGGCTCTTCTCGCGGTGCCGCGCGTGCGCATGACCAACTGGTGGACGGGCGCCTACGAGGTCGTCTCGGTGCGTCCCCTGCCCGCGGCGCTGCCCGCCGCGTCGGCGCGCGGGCTCGGCGTCGCGATCGCGGTGCTCATCGTCGCGCTCCTCGCGCTCGCGGCGGTCATCGCCTATTGGATCGCCACCTCAAGCTCGAGCGGCGGGCTGATCGAGTTCAGGGTCTGACCGCCTCACCCGCGCGGGAAGTCCCACTCCTTGCCCGGCGTGTACGAGAGCAGCTCGTAGAGCTCCTTGCGCGACTGCATGCGCGCAAGCGACGGCTCGAAGCCGCCGTCCTTCGCGAGCGCGGCGAGTCCTTCGTCGACCGCCTTCATCGCCATGCGCATGAGCGAGAGCGGATAGATCACGATCGACACGCCGAGCGCGCGGAACTCGTCGCGCGCGAGGTGCTTCGTCTTGCCGAACTCGGTCATGTTCGCGAGCGTCGCGCCGGGCGACGCCTTCATGAAGCGCGCGAACTCGTCGCCGTCGTGCAGGCCCTCGGGGAAGATCACATCCGCGCCCGCCTCGCGGTAGAGGTTTGCGCGCGCGATCATGTCGTCGAAGCCCGTCACATGCCGCGCGTCGGTGCGGGCGATGATGACGAAGTCGGGAGAGATGCGGTGCTTCGCCATCGCGGCGACCTTGTCGGCCATCGCCTGCGCCGACACGAGGTCCTTGCCGTCGAGATGGCCGCAGCGCTTCGGGAAGACCTGGTCCTCGAGGTGGAGCGCCGCTGCGCCCGCGCGCTCGTACTCGACGACCGTGCGCACGCAGCACTCGACCTCGCCGTAGCCGGTGTCGGCGTCGGCGATGACGGGCAGGCCCGACGCGTCGCCGATCTCGCGGATCGTGCGGCACATCTCCGTGAGCGTGATGAGCCCGATGTCGGGGTAGCCCGCGACATTCGCGGTGGCGCCGCCCGAGATGTAGGTCGCCTCGAAGCCCGCGCGCGCGACGGCGCGCGCGACGAGCGCGTTGAAGGCGCCGGGAACGAAGACGGTGCCGCGCGCCATCGCGTCGCGCAGCGTGCGGCCTGGATGCGTCGGCTTCATGCGCGGAATGTAGCGGAACGGCCGCGCGCATCGCGGCGCGCGGACTCTGCGCGCGCGTCAGGCGTACGACTTCTCGAGCGTGGCGCCCGGGTAGTAGCGCGCGAGGATCGCCTTCGCCTGCGCGCCCTTCTTCGACATCGCCTCCGCCCCGTACTGGCACATGCCGACGCCGTGGCCGTGGCCGCGGCCGCTGACGAAGAGCTCGCGGCCGCGGACGAGCGGCTCGAAGTACGCGCTCTTCACGCGCTCCTTCGCGGGGCGCATGCCGCTCGGCGCGGACGGGTCGGCGTTGAGGCCCCAGCGCAGGCGTTCGGCGAGCACCTGGTGGAGCGCGCCCTTCGCGTCCGTGATCGTGTAGGCGACGGGACGGCCGGCGCGGTTCCGCTCGGCGATCTCGACGCGGCGGATGCCGTCGAGCGAGAAGAGCGAGGCGTAGCCTTCCGCGCGCGCCCACGCCGGGAGCGAGCGGCCGAGGGCCTGCGCGTCGAGCGAGAGCTGCCAGCGGTAGGTCGGGCTCCACGAGCAGCAGTCGGCGCCGTCGGGCCGATCGACGCGCAAGGGCTCGATGTCGTGGACGACGGAGGACGAGATCGCGTCGCGTGCGGCGGCGCGCGCGCCTCCGCAGCAGCTCGAGTAGTAGGCGGGCACCACGCGCGCGGCGTAGAGGAGCACCGTGCCGCGCGTGGCCTTCACGGCGTCCGCGCTGCGGCGGTGCTTCGTGGCGCCGATCCACGCCTGCCCCGCCTCGCCGGCGACGGTGTCGAAGTGCCTGCGTGTGCGCCACATCGCCATCTCGCAGAGCGCCCAGCTGCGCGCGGCGATCGCCTGCGCCTGGTGTGTGGCCACGCCCCACGAGTTGAAGAGCTCCTTCGCGATCACGCCGGGGAGATACTCCTCCATGGGCAGCTCGTGGACCACATCGGCCGTCGGGAAGGCGGGCGCTGCGGTCGATGGCGACGGACCCACGGCACCCGACGATGCAGGCGCCGGCCTCGGCACGAGGCGGATGATCCCCGGCCACTCGCTTCCGAAGGCGGTGAGCCGCTTCGGCTCGCCGCGGAGCGACGAGATCTCGAGCACGGCCCTCGCGGGAAGGGAGACCACGCGCGCGTCGCGCGTCTTCGCGGCCTCGCGCACGCGCCAGCCCTCGGCGCTCCAGGTGAACTCCACGGGGCACTGCGCGACGACGCCCGGCCGGCCGGAACCCGGCTCGAAGATCCAGACATTTGATCCCGGGCCTCGGACCTCGACGGAGGGCGCGTCGGGCGTCAGGCTGCCCGTGCGGATCCTGATCGCGGGCTCCGCCGTCGGCGGCGCCGGTCGCTCGATGGGCTCGGGCCTCGGCTTCGCAGGCTCGGGCTTCGCGGTGGATTCGGCGGCGGACGGCCGCTGCGGCTCTCCCTTGTCGGAGCGCGGCTCCCCGCCGAGGCGGTCGGCGTCCGACGCTTCGCCCGGCGCGCGGCGCATCCCCTGCGGCTTCTGGCAGCTGCCGACGACTGCCAGCGCACCCGTCGCAACGGCCGCCGAAGCGATGAGCACGGTGCGGCGCCGACGATCAAAGGCCTGCGTTTCCATGCAGCACTCCCTTGACTGAGCGATCGCGGATGTGATCCGCGACATGGCCCCCGCTTCCCACGCCCGATGCGCGCGCGGCGGGAACCCTTACGAAAGCTGGCGCAGCGTGAGGCCGTGCTGCCCGAGCCGCTCGCGGATCTCGTGCAGGCTCGTCGCGCCGAAGTTCTTCACGCCCATCAGCTCGGCCTCGGTGCGCGAGGCGAGCTCGCCGACGGTGTTGATGTTGAGGAGCTGGAGCGCCTTCCGCGCGCGGACGGAGAGATCGAGCGCCGAGATCGGCTTGTTGAGCGTCGTCTCGGGCACGATCGCCTTGAGCTCGTCGAGGATGTCCTTGCGGATGCCGCCGCGGTTGCCGACCTCGAGGCCCTGGCCGAGACGCAGGCCCTTCTGCGAGAGCATCGCCTTGATCTCGACGAGCGACTGCTCGCCGAAGTTCTTGTAGCTGAGGAGCTCGGCCTCGGTGATCTTGAGGAGGTCGCCGAGCGTGCGGATCTGCATCTTCTTGAGGCAGTTGCGCGCGCGCACGGAGAGCTCGAAGTCGGTGACGGGCGTGTCGAGGATGACGTTCGGGCCGCCGAGGACGCTCGCCTCGGTCTCGACCTGCATGTCCTTGCTCGCCTGCACATCCTTGAGGAAGAGGCGCGCGCGCACATGGTTCGGGTCGGTCTCGACCACCTGCAGGAGCAGGCGCTCCGCGCGGCCGAGCTCGTTGCGGTCCTCGAGGATCACGGCGAGGTTGACCAGCGCGTTGATGTGCGGCTTCCGGCAGCTCGTGATCTCGGTGTAGAGCGCGACGGCCTCGTTCTCCTCGCCGAGGAGATCGAGCATGTAGGCGAGCCTGAAGGTGACCTCGGCGTCGTCGGACATCTCGCGCGCCGCGCGCAGCTCGCGCACCGCCGCAAAGCGGTCGCCCGCCTTCTCGAGGCGCGCCGCCTCCGCGAGATGCTGCTTGACCTGCTCAGGGTTCGCCGCCTTGCCGCCAATCACCGTGTCGAGTCCGCTCATCGTCGTGTGTCTTTCCGGGAGTACCCTGTCGCGTGCGGCCGCAGAGACCATTCTGCGAAACGCCGAAGGGGCACGAGTGTAGCCGCTTGGCGACGAGTTTCGCAGCCCCGCCGAAGGGTGCGGCCCATAACCCCAAGGCGTCCATCGATGGCTGAATCCCCCGCCTTCAGACAGATCTTCTGGCAGACCTGGCGCGACCTCGTGTTCGTGCACTGGGAGGTCGATCCCGCCGCCCTCGAGCGGCTGCTGCCCTCTCAACTGGAGCCCGACCTCTTCGAGGGCAAGGCCTACATCGCGCTGGTGCCGTTCCTCATGACGGGCATCCGCTCGGTGTGGCTGCCGCCCGTTCCGGGCACCGCGCGCACGCTCGAGACGAACGTGCGCACCTATGTCCGCCGACGCGGCCGCGCGGAGCCGGTCCCGGCGGTGTGGTTCTTCAGCCTCGAGGCCGAGAGCACGCTCGCGGTGAAGGTCGCGCGCGGCATGTACGGGCTGCCGTACTTCAAGGCGCGCATGCGGTACGACCGCACGGTGCAAGCCGATGGAACCGAGGTGCGCGACGCAGAGAGCATGCGCCTGTGGCCGCAGCCCGCGCCCGCGCGGTCGCATGTCGCCGCGGAGTTCGCGTCGCGAGCGCCGTTCGCGGAGGCGGCGCCGGGAACGCTCGAGCACTTCCTCGTCGAGCGGTACGCGCTGTTCGCGTCGCGCCGCCGAAGGCTCACCTACGCCTGCGTGCGTCACCCTCCGTACCGCATTCGCCCGGGCGTGCTGCGCACCGTGGACACGGGACTGATCGCGGCGGCCGGGGTTCCCGCTCCGAGCTCCGACGCGCCCGCGCTCGTCCATCAGGCCGCGGATGTGACCGTGCGCATCGGCGCGGTGTCGGACATTTCGTGACTCACACCGCGTTGCGCTCGAGAAGATGCAGGCGCCTCCAGCCGCCGCGCTCGAAGCGGATCGCGAGCACGACGCCGAGGATCGCGATGTACGCGGTCGCCGCGATCCACGGCCCCGTCGACTCGAGCTGCGGGAAGAGGCGCACCATCGCGGAGCCGCCGCCCACGATCACTCCCCACGAGAGCACGACCGTGAGCACGCCGGGGAAGACCGTGTCGCCCGCGCCGCGCAGCGCGCCCGTGTAGACGATGCCGATCGCGTCGAGCGTCTGGAACACGGCGGCGCAGATGAAGATCCGCGCGCCGATCGCGCGGATCTCCGACGCGAGGTCCTGCGGCGTCCCGTCGTCGATGAAGACGCCCGTGAGCTCGTTGCGGAAGAGCACGAATCCGAGGGCGCAGAGCGTCATCCACACCACGCCGATCGCGACCGCAGCGTGGGCCGAGCGCGCCGCGCGCGCATGGTCGCCTTCCCCGATGTGCTTGCCGACGAGGCTCGTCGCGGCGGTCGAGAGCCCGACCGCGGGCATGAAGGACATGTGCACGAACCGCATCGCGGCCCAGCCCGCCGTCATGTGCGCGCTGCCGAAGCTCCCCGCGAGCACCGTCATGAAGATCGCCCAGCAGACCATCTCGTTCCCGAACTGGAGCCCCGCGGGCCAGCCGAGGCGGAGGATGTCGCGCATGGCCGCGAAGTCGGGCCGCCAGTTGCGGCGGACCGCGTAGGCGGCGTCGAGCCTGCGCGAGAGGAACACGACGAGCGGGATGAGCGCCTCCACGGTCGAACCGAGCGCGGTGCCGATCGCGGCGCCGATCAGGCCGAGCTCGGGGGCTCCTGGAATGCCCGGGAGCCCGAGCTCCGGCAGGCCGCGCTCGCCGTAGATGAACGCGTAGTTGCCGACGATGTTGGCGATGTTGCCCGCCATCGCCGCGATGGTCACGACCTTCGGACGCTGCAGGCCGAAGAAGAAGTTGGCGAGCGCCTTCGCGCCGACGGTGACGATGCCCGCCGCGAGCAGGATCTGCGCGTACGCGGTCTCCATCTCGACGAGGCGCGGCTCGTGGCCCATCGCCCCGAAGGCGTGGCCGATGACAAGCGCGAAGGGAACGAGCACCGCGAGCCAGAACCCGAGGGCGAGCCAGATTCCCGCCCAGCCGTAGCGGGCGATCTCGTCGGTGCGCCCTGCGCCGACGCGCTGCGAGACGAGCGTGTTGACGAGGGTGAGGATGCCGAATCCGAAGGAGATCGCGACCCAGCTCCACGCGCCGCCGTTCCCTTGCGCGGCGACCTCGAGCGGACCGAGCACCGACACCATCAGGCTGTCGACGAACTGCATCAGCGTGTAGCTGAGCATCGTGACGACCGTGGGCCACGCCTGTGTCCAGACCTCACGGATGTCGGAGCGGGTGGCGAGCATGGGGAGTCACGACAGGGGGCGATTGACCCGGGCGGCCGTGCCTGGCACCTACCTGGCACCTGCACGCATCGCACGACAGGTGCCTGGCACCAGGAGGCCGCAGCCAAAAGCGCTTGCCGTCAATGAACTTCGGCGACGAAGCACGAGGTGCACGGCACCTGACAGCGTGTCCAGGCAGGTGCCAGGCAGGTGCCAGGCACCACTCAGATCTCGACGAAGACCATGTCGCTCTCGACCGTCGCCGACGCCTCCGGCGCGTGGTGCGCGCTCGTCATCGACTCGAGCCCGGCGACCTTCGCCATCTCCGCGCGCGTCGCCGCGGCGCTGTAGCCCGCGGCGGGCTTGCCCGCGCGCGCCGCCGCGAGATCGAGCGCGATCTGTGCCTCGCTCTTCGCGAACTCGACAGGCTCGATCGCCTGCTCGAAGCCCTGCAGGCGGTTCGTCGCGTTCTCGAAGCTGCCTTCCTTCTCGACCCACACGGCGCCGGGCAGGACCACGGCCGCCATCTCGGTCACGGCATTCGGCAGCGTGTCGATCGCGACGACGCTCGCGACATGCTTGAGCGCGGCCGTCATCGACGGCGTCACCCAGTTGCTCGGATAGTTGCCCGTGACGATCGCCGCACCGTATTGCCCGCTCGCGAGCGCCTGCTCGAAGCCCTGCGCGTTGGCGACGGGCCTGCCGCCCGCGAGCGCCTCGAGCACGCGGCGCACGCCGCGCGCGTTCGGCGCCTTCTCGGCGCGGATCGTGAACCCGCCCGGGAAGGTCTTGTCCTGGCCGTTGACGGGAACGGGGCCGAGCGCGAGCAGCGCGTCGGGATCGACCGACAGCGCGTAGCGCGCGAGGTGGAATGCATCCTCGCACGAAAGCATCGGGCTCACGAGGAGCGCGAGGTGCTTCTTGGCGACCGTGCGCAGCGTCGTCATGGCGCTGTCGACGGCGGCGACGGCGGCCTGCCACGCCTCGATCGGCTTCAGCGGATCGAACGCGTCGCGGCCCTCTGGCGAGGTCTTGATCGACGGCATCGTGAGGCGCGACTCCGAGTGGACGAACTTCCAGCCGTAGCGCACCTCGTCCGTGATCCACCACTTGTTGACCGCATCGTTCGCGCGCGGCTTCACGCGGTAGACGGTGCCGTCGTTGTGCTCGACGGAGATGTTGTCGCCCGACGCGGTGAGGCCGTCGATCGACGGGGTCTTCTTGAGGAACCACACGCGCTGCTGGAAGAGGAAGTCCTTGTCGAGGAGGGCGCCGACGGGGCAGAGGTCGACGACATTGCCCGAGAGCTCGTTGTCGAGCGCCATGCCCGGGAAGACATCGATCTGCTCGGTCGAGCCGCGGCCATCGACCATCAGCTCGTTCGTGCCCGTCACCTCGCGGGTGAAGCGCACGCAGCGGGTGCACATGATGCAGCGGTCGCTGTAGAGGAGGACATGCGGGCCGACATCCTTCTTCGGCTGCTTGTTCTTCGCCTCGGTGAAGCGGCTCTGCCCACGGCCGTACTGGTAGGAGTAGTCCTGCAGGTGGCACTCGCCCGCCTGGTCGCACACCGGGCAGTCGACCGGGTGGTTGATGAGCAGGAACTCCATGACCGCCTTCTGGTTGGCGACGGCCTTGGGGCTGTCCGTGTAGACGACCATGCCGTCCGCGGCCGCCTGCTGGCAGGTCGGCACGAGCTTCGGGAACGGCTCGAGCTTGCCCGAACGGGGGTTCGGGGCCCAGACCTCGCCGAGGCAGATGCGGCAGTTCGCGACCACCGAGAGGCCCGGGTGGTAGCAGTAGTGCGGGATCTCGACCTCGTGGTCGAGGGCCGCCTGGATGATGGTCTGGCCTGGCTTGAAGGAGTACTTCTTGCCGTTGATCGTGAGCTCTGGCATGGAAGGCGCAATGTAGCCGAACCCCCCGCGGCGGTGGCGCGGTCGTTCAGCCCTCCGATGCGCCCGCGGGAACGGTCGCGAAGAGGATCTTGATGCGGCCCTTCTCGCAGGAGATGGCGCGGACCTCGACGAGGCGGCCGTCCGCCAGCGGAAAGCGACGGTCCGGGTGACGCGCCTCGAGGCGCGACAGTTCGACGAGCGCCCCCGCGGCCCCGTCGAACCCGGCGGCGGCGAAGGGTACGGGCAGCCGCCCGACGCGCAGGCCGTCGATCTCGGCGCGGACACGCGGATCCCCTTCCACAAGCTCGAGCGGCACGCGCACGGTCCCGACCAACCCGAGCGCAGGTGGCCCGAGCGGCGACTCGACCACAAGCGCGCCGTCCTCGGAACCGATCCGCAGGAGGGCCGCGTCGGCGAACGACGCGAACCCGGGGTCGTGCGCCACCCACTTGGGAAGACGCGTGGCGAGCCACGCATTGATGTCCGCTGGGTCGACCGCGATCGCCCACGACGCTCCGTTCGGATCGCGCACCTTCGTCACGGCGGCGACGAGCGCCTGCTCGAACGCCTCGCCGCGCGCGACCGCATCCACGGGCATCGTCGGTCGGCCCGCGGGCGGGACGAAGGCGAGCACGACGGCGGCGATGAGCCCCGCCGCGGCGGTCGCAAGGGCCACGCGGGCGATGCGCGGCTTGCAAGGTCGGCACGGCGGAGGCGCTGCGTCCACGGCGCGGAAGGTACGCGCAAACCGCCGCCGCCTCCAACGCAACGGGCCCCGCGCACGCGCGGGGCCCGTCGGTTGAATCTCGATCGCGGAGCGCGCGCGCCGATCAGCGGCGGCGACGCGCGCCGACGAGGCCCGCCACGCCGAGGAGCGCGAGCGCGCCCGGCGTGGGCACGGTGACCACGACATCGGTGTTGCCCGCGCCGCGGATCGACATCGTGAAGATCTCGCCGAGGGTGCCGACCGCGTTGCCGCCGACATTCGAGTAGAGGGCGGGCATCGCCGTCAGGTCGAAGAGAAGCTGGTACGACTCGTTCGCGGCCTGGTAGAAGCCGCGGAAGGCGAAGTCGCCGCCATTGCTGCCGCTCGGAAGCGTCGTGAAGGCGCCCGGCCCCGAGAAGACGACGAGGGTGGAGGGGGTGAAGTTCGTGCCGTAGAACTGGGTGTTGAAGTCGCCCGCGCTCGCGTAGGCGGTCGAGCTGACCTTTCCGTCGGTGCCGCCCACCGAGCTGGCCGCGCTGTAGCTGTCGTTGCCGACATCGAAGCGGACGATGCCCGCGCCACCGCCGACCACGCCCGCACCGCTGATGCGGCGGATGCCGACGCCGAGGATGCGGTTGCCGTTGGCGAAGGAGCCCGTCGAGTACGCCCCTGCGAGGAGGTTCGCGCTGCCGGCGGGGCTGCCCGTGACGGAGTTCCCGTTGAAGGTGAAGAGGGTCGTGTAGACCTCGTAGACATTGTCCGTGCTGCCGCCGCCGTAGATGCCGAGCGTGGTCGAGGTCCCGTTCAGCTGCCACCCGTTCCACGAGAGGCCTCCGTTGATGTCGACCGATGCGGAGGCCCCGCCCGCGACCGCGAGCGATGCGACGATGGAAAGGACTGAGGAGTTCGTGGTGGTCTTCATGTTGTCTTCTGTTTGTCTCTTCTCGATGGAGAAGAGCGCCTCTGCGGATCTGGGGCGGAAACGATGCGCGCCTTGGTTAGGGAGCAGCGCATTCGCGGCCGCGAACCTGTCAGCGCGCGCGGAGACTCTCAGGAAATCGTCGAGAATCAGACATGATCGGGTGACGGCCCTCGCGCTCCGCCTCCTCGAAGAGCGTGCGATTCGCGCGGGTGATCTCCAAGCGGTCTCCGAAATAGTCGGGAGATTCGCGCGATTCCGCGACGCACAGATGCGACGGGCCCCGCGCAGAGGCGGGGCCCGTCGGTTGGATCAAGGGGTGGATCCGGATGGTGGAGGCCCCCGCGTCAGCGGCGGCGACGCGCGCCCGCGAGGCCCGCGAGGCCGAGGAGCGCCATCGCGCCCGGGGCGGGGATGACGGAGACGTCAAGGACGCCGGCGGTCGTGTCGAACCCGGGCTGCCCGTTGAACAGGTGCGTCACGATCCTGAAGTCGTTGCCGATCGTGCCGAAGCCCGGGGTCGTCTGCAGGGTGTCGAGGTTGAAGAGCACCTGCCACGAGCCGTTCGAAGGATCGAAGAAGCTGCGGACGTGCGGCCAGACAGTCGTGGCGTGATTCGGCGTCGATCCGCCGAAGTTCGTGAAGCTGCCGCTTCCGCCCCAGAAGGTACCGTCGTCGGTGTAGAGATACATGCCGCTCGGGCGATAGAGCACGTTGTAGTCGCCGTTGAGCTGCACGTTGAAGTCGCCCGCGTGGGCGTACGCACTCGACGACGTGCGACCATCGGCGCCCCCAACCGTCGAGGCTGCCTGATAGCTGTCGCTGTCGAGGTCGAAGTGGATGAACGGGCTCATGGCCCAGGGGCCAGATCCGCTCCACACCGGAAGGCCGCTGACGGTGCGGACCCCAACACCGAGGATGCGAGCGCCCGAGTTCCACCCGCTCAGGTCCATGGGGGCGCTGAATCCCCCTCCGAACGCGGGGCTTCCGCTCACCGTCTGGCCATCGAAGAGAAACGAGGTCGTGTAGATGTCGTACACACCGGTGGTGGAGCCGCTGCCGTAGATGCCCTGGTCCGTGGATTGGCCGCGGAGATCCCAGCCGTTCCACGACGAGCCACCGTTGATGTCGATGGACTGGGCGGATGCCGCGCCCGCGAGGGCGAGCGAGGCGAGGAGCGGGAGGCCGTGGATGTGTGTCTTCGTCTTCATGATGTTCTCGGATCTTCCTGCGGAAGGAGCTCGACTCGAGGTGCTCGGGGCACACGACGCGAGGCCCGATGACTCCAGTCAACTTGTCGGCTGCGCACTGCAACCCTTTATGAACGCAGCGTTTCTGCTCCTCCGTTCGTGTCACCGCAGAGGCCGATCTCGAGGAAACCGTTCCCGACATAGCCCAAAATGGGGACGCGGGCGAACCCGGTCGGGTGAATCATGGCATCCACCGGCGGTCGCTCCAAACCGAGTCGCGCGCAAACTCCGCGAATCCCGTGCGACATGCCTCTCCGCAAGCGCAACGGGCCCCGCGCGGAGGCGGGGCCCGTTGGATGGAGACCAGTGGATGCCCGCGCCCGCGCTCAGCGGCGGCGACGCGCGCCCGCAAGGCCAGCGAGGCCGAGGAGCGCGAGCGCGCCCGGCGCGGGGATCGCGAAGATCTGCTGCGTGAACTGGGTGCCGTTCCAGCCCGTGGTCTGGTCGCCTTCCCAGAAGCCGAAGCGGGTGTTCGGGCCGAAGTCGCCGTCGCCGAAGGTCGCCCCGCCGTTCGAGCGGAGGATCGCGTCGATGTTGATGAAGAACTGTGCGCTCGTGATGCGGTTCATCGAGCCGCTGTCGAGCACCGTGAAGCTGCGCGTCGGCATCGCGAGGGTCGGCACGTTGCCGTAGGGCACGGTGAAGTTGCCCTCCTCGGGCGAACCGTTCTGGCTGAATCCGTTCCAGACCGAGTACTGCCGCACCCGCCCGCGATTGCCGTTTGTCTCGGGGCTCATGTACGACGACGAGTCGCCCACATCGTGGCTGAAGACGCCGTCGCTCGCGCCGAAGCTCGAGGCGGCGAAGATGTTGTCGCCACCAGCGTCGCGGTGGAAGAAGAAGGTCGAGCCCCGGGTGGTTCCCGTGTACTGGACGCCCATGCCGATGACGCGGTCGCCCGCCTGCCATGCGCCCGAGAAGAGGCTCGCGGAGTCGTCGCCCGTGTAGCCGACGCCGTCGCCCGCGGCGCCGTTGGCGATGCGCGTGCCGCCCACGGTCTGACCCGCGCCGAGGACGAAGTAGGTGCTGTAGATGTCGAAGGTGCGGGTCGTCGAACCCTTCACCCAGATCCCCGAGGTCTGCGAGTTGCCGACGGAGTTCCATCCGTTCCAGGAGTTGCCGCCGTTGATGTCGACGGACTGGGCGGACGCCGCTCCCGCGAGGGCGAGTGCTGCGATGAGCGAGAGGCTGCGGATGGTGTGTGTGGTCTTCATGTTGTTCTCGGATCTCCCCGCGGAAAACTCGACCGGGACCTCTCGGCGCGCACGACGCGAGGCGCTTCGAATCCCGATCGACCTGAGGGGCCGGTGGCCCGCAGGTGTGCAGCGTCTTCCGTGCCCCATTCGTGTCACTCCGGAGACGAATCGGGAGGAAACAGTTCCGCGCATCGCCAAAATGGGGGATGCCGCGCAACCCCGGTCGGGTGAACCATGGCATGCATCCGCGGTCGTTCCAAACCGAATCGCACGCAATCTCCGCGAATCCCGCGCGACATGTCTTTCCGCAAGCGCAACGGGCCCCGCGCAGATGGGGGCCCGTTGGCTGGATCTCAGGGGATGCCCGCGCTCAGCGGCGGCGACGCGCGCCCGCAAGGCCCGCGAGGCCGGCAAGGCGAAGGAGCGCCGGCGCAAGCGCGCCCGGCGCGGAGATGATGTCGTCGCCGCAGGCATCGAGATGCGGGGATGCCGTCATTCGGCGCGTCGAGCCCGCGGAGCCGGTCGCGATTCGCGATCCGCCGAGAACCTGCGAGACGCCGAGCGGGAACGACCTGCGGTCGATGGATAGGACGGTGCCTTGCCCGTGCGATCCGGTGCCAGTCACCTCGCGGCACTCGCAACGCACCGTTCTCCGCGAGGGGAAACGCGGCGGGAATCACGCGAAGCGCTTGACCACCAGCGTGTCGTTCTGACCGCCGAAGCCGAAGCTGTTCGAGAGGCAGATGTCGACCTTCGCGGGGCGCGCCTTGTTGGGCACATAGTCGAGGTCGAGGTCGGGGTCGGGCGTCTGGTAGTTGATCGTCGGCGGGAGCATCCCGTCGCGGATCGCGAGGACGCAGGTCATGAACTCGACGGCGCCGGCGGCGGCGATCAGGTGCCCCATCATGCTCTTGATCGAGCTCATGGGGATGTCCTTCGCGTTCGCTCCGAAGACGCGCTTCACGCCGCGCGTCTCGATCGAGTCGTTCTCCTTCGTGCCCGTGCCGTGCGCGCTGATGTAGTCGATCGCGGCGCGGCCGTCGGCGCGGCGCGCGAGCGGGTCGATGCCCGCCTGCGCGAGCGCCTGGCCCATCGAGGCCGCGCCGCCGCGGCCCTCGGGATGGATGTCGGTGATGCGGAAGGCGTCCGCGCTCGAGCCGTAGCCCGCGATCTCCGCGAGCGGCGTCGCCCCGCGCGCGAGCGCGTGCTCGAGGCTCTCGAGCACGATCATGCCCGAGCCGTCGCCCATCACGAACCCGTCGCGCGTCGCGTCGAACGGGCGCGACGCCTTGGTCGGGTCGCCCTTCGAGGTCGAGAGCGCCGTGAGGCGGTTGAAGCCCGTCACGCCGAGGACATGGATCATGGTGTGCGTGCCGCCCGAGAGCATCACATCGGCGTCGCCGCGCTTGATGAGGCTGAAGGCCTCGCCGATCGCCTGCGTGCTGGCGGCGCACGCCGTGAGGCAGTTGAGCGCGGGGCCGCGCACGCCGAACTCGCGCGCGAGGTGCGCGAGCGGCATGTTGGGCTCCTGCTCGACCTCGCACATGCCGTCGAGCGCCCGGTGCGCGGCGGCGGCCCAGCGCACGCCGTCGACCTTCTTCTGCTCGGCGTCCCAGCCGGCGAGGTTCGAGGCTGCGTAGTTCTCGAAGTCGAGGACGCCTTCGCCCGCGCCGAGGTAGAGGCCGACGCGCTTCGGGTTGAGCGCGCCGAAGCCGTCGAGGCCCGCCTGACGCCACGCCTGGCTTGCCGCGCCGAGCGCGAACTGCGAGTTCAGGCCCGCGCTCGCGTGCACCGACGCGTCGCGAACGAAGCGCGACATGTCGTAGTCCTTCACCTGCGCAGCGAAGGTCGTGGGGAAGGTCCGCGCGTCGAAGCGCGTGATCGGGCCCATGCCCGACTCGCTCTTCATGAGGCGCTGCCAGACGCTGTCGACATCGTGGCCAAGCGGCGTCACCCAGCCCATGCCTGTGACGACGACGCGACGGTTGTTCGAGGAGTTGCTCATCAGTTGGGTCGGCGGCAGTGTCGGCGGTTGTGTCGGCGGTGGTGTCGGCGGAGGCGGTTCAGGCGGGCTTCGAGACGACGACGGCGCTGTTCTGCCCGCCGAGGCTCGGCGTGCAGACGAGGACATGGCGCAGCGCGTGCGGAGCGCTCGCCGCGGCCTGTGCGAGAACACCGCCCGTGTCGCGGGCGTTCAGGCGCGCGGGAAGGCGCTGCTCTGTGATGGCGCGACAGGCGACCGCGACGGCGATCGCTCCGAACCCTGCGATGGTCGCGCCGATCGAGGGCGCGAGCGTGACGATCGGCTTCGCGGAGAGGGCGTCGCCGAAGACGCGCGCGAGGGCCGCGCGCTCGAGGGCGTCGAGCGCGGGAACGCCCGAACCAAACGGGATGATCGCGTCGATGTCGGCGGCCGACAGCGCTGCGTCGCGCAGCGCTGCGTGGATCGCGTCGGCGAGCGACTCGCCCGTCGCGTCGGGCACGAGCCCGACCGTGTCGTCGCACCAGCTCTGCGAGGCGCCCGTCCCCGAGAGGACGGCGTGGATGCGCGCGCCGCGCGCCTTCGCCGACTCCTCCGCCTCGAGGACGAGGATGCCGCCGCCCTCGCCGAGAAGCGTTCCATTCGCGCCGCCGTCGAACGGCCGCACGACGCCGGTGGCGTCGTCCTCCGCGCCGCACGGCGCGAAGCGGCCCGCGAGCTCCTGCCGCAGGTACGCCATCGGGTTCATCTTGCTGTCGGCGCCGCCCGAGAGGCAGGCGTCGGCCGCGCCGCGCTCGATCACGCGCTGGCTCTCGGCAAGCGACAGCCCGCTCGAGGCCTCGTTGCAGGTGATCGTGTTCGACGGGCCCTGGCAGTCGTGGATGATCGTGACATGGCACGCGAGCATGTTGGGGAGGTACTTGAGGAGCCAGAGCGGCGTGAGCTCCTGCATCCCCTGCTGGCCCCAGTGCGTCGGGTCGAACGCGCCGTCGGCGGATCGCGAGGTCGCGAGCGCAGCGGTGAGTTCGTCGAGTTCCGCAGCGATCAGCCCCGCGCCGATGTGGCAGCCGAAGCGGTCGGGAGGGATGGTCGGCGGGTTGTCGGGGTCCGTGCCGCGCGTCGCGAGGCCCGCGTCCTTGACCGCCATCAGCGCCGCGCCGACCGCGATCTCGATGTCGCGCGCCATGACCTTCGTCGCCTTGCGGTAGCTCTTCGGGACGAATTCCTTCACATCGAAGGACGCGGGGAGCTCCCCGCCGGCGGCTGCGCGGAAGCCCGAGGCGTCGAACGCACGGATCCGCGCGAGCGCGGAGCGCCCGTCGCAGAGCGCCTGCCAGAGTGGGTCGATGCCGACCCCGTGGGCTGTGACCGGCCCAAGGCCTGTGATGACGACGCGGCGGCGAGACATGGGACGGTCAGGATAGCCCGAAACGGCCGATCGATCCGACCGCGGTCAGACCCGTGCGATCAGCATGGCCAGCTCCAGCGCCTGCTCGTAGTTGAGCCGAGGGTCGACCTGCGAGCGGTACGCCCGCGAAAGGTCGTCGTCGGTCAGTCCGCGCGCGCCGCCCGTGCATTCCGTCACATTCTCCCCCGTGAGCTCGACATGCACGCCCGCCAACGGCACGCCCTCTGCGCGGTGGATCTCGATGGCCTGGTGCGCCTCGGCGAGGACATGGGCGAACTTGCGGGTCTTCACGCTCTTCCCCGCCCATGCGCCCGCCGCGGGGACGACGGTCTCGGTGTTGCCATGCATCGGATCGCACACCCACACGACGGGCATGCCGGCCTCGCGCACGGCGCGGAGGAGCGGCGGGAAGGCGCGCCCGATCCTGTGCGCGCCGAAGCGCGTGACCAGCACCACGCGGCCTGGCTCGTCGTCGGGCGAGAGCGCGCGGACCGTCGAGAGCAGCGCCTCCGGCGTGGTGTCGGGGCCGACCTTGACGCCGACGGGGTTGCGGATTCCGCGGCAGAACTCGAGGTGCGCGCCGTCGGGCGCGCCCGTGCGCACGCCGATCCACGGCAGGTGCGTCGAGAGGTTGAACCAGCCGTCGCGACGCGGCACCTGCCGCGTGAGCGCGGACTCGTAGTCGAGGACGAGCAGCTCGTGGCTCGTGTAGAAGTCGACGCGCTGCATCGCGGCGATCGTGCCGCCGGCGAGCGTCTCCATGAAGCGCAGGCTTTCGCCGATCGAGTCGACCATGCGCTGGTACTCGGCCGCGAGCGGCGAGTGGCGCACGAACTCGAGGTCCCAGTTCTCGGGGTGGTGGAGGTCTGCGAAGCCGCCGTCGACGAGCGAGCGCACGAAGTTGAGGGTCAGCGCGCTGCGCTCGTAGCCGCGGAGAAGAAGCGTCGGGTCGGGCGTGCGCGCGGCGGAGGTCGGCTCCGGGTGGTTGATGTTGTCGCCGCGGTAGGTCGGAAGCTCGACGCCGTCGATGGTCTCGGTCGCCGCGCTGCGTGGCTTGGCGTACTGCCCGGCGAAGCGGCCGATCCGCGTGATGCGCTTGCGCATGCCGTGCACGAGCACGAGGCTCATCTGGAGCAGGATCTTCAGCTTGGCGGCGATGGCGGACGAGTTGCAGTCGGCGAAGCTCTCCGCGCAGTCGCCGCCCCAGAGGATGAAGCGCTCGCCGCGCGCCGCCTCCGCAAGCTGCGCCTTGAGGCTCTCGATCTCGTAGCTGGTGACGAGGGGCGGCAGCGCGCCGACCTCGGCGAGCACCCGCTCGAGCGCGGCCCGATCGGGGTAGACGGGCTGCTGCGGGCACGGAAAGGCGCGCCAGCTCTGCGGAGACCACGCTCGATCGCTCGGAGACATGGAGAGAGGGTAGCGGACGCCGACCACGGCGTTCGCGACCACTCAAACCCTCCGCTCAAGCAGCACCAGAGGGAGCCGCCGCAGCGGCGACCGCTCAACCAACGCCGCGGCAGCGGCGACCGCTCAACCAACGCCGCCGCAGCGGCGACCGCTCAAACCACGCCGCCGCAGCGGCGACCGCTCAAACCAGCACCAAAGGCGGCTGCCGCAAGCAGCCGCCGCTCAAACCATGCGGGCGACAGGGCTCGAACCTGCACGGGTGTTACCCCACAGGAACCTAAATCCTGTGCGTCTGCCAATTCCGCCACGCCCGCGGAAGCCGAGATTGTACGGGCGGGCCCCCTCCTGCCGATTTGAGGAAATCGGAGTCGGCTCCCTTCTCGCCGACCCCCTTCCCCTGCCATGAAGTTCCTCCGCCAGGCATCCTCGAACCTCGTGCCGATCCTCGCGCGGGTCCTGCTGTTCCTGGCCTTCGTGCCCACGGGCTGGCACCATGCCATGGAGCAGACGCTCTTCACCGGCGCGGAGGCCGCCCGCATCCGCGAGCTGGGCATCGCGAGCGCGCCGCACGGATTCGGCGGCAACACGCAGATGGCCTCGCTGCAGGACACGCCCCCCATTCCCGCCGTCGCGACGGATGCCCAGGGCCTGCAGGCGCGCTCGCTCCATGAGCTCACGCTCTTCTTCGATGGCCGCGGCCTGCCGAAGCCAACCGTGCTCGCCTGGACGGTCACCATCTTCGAGCTGATCGGCGGCGCGCTGGTCCTCCTCGGGCTCTTCACGCGGCTCTGGTCGGGCGGGCTCGCGATCTGGGCCCTGGGACTGTTCCTCGTGTCGACACCCTCGATCGGCGAGGCGTTCGCCTCGTTCTGGAAGCCGACCGACCCCGCGGCCGCCATGCCCCGCACCCTCGCCCTGAGCCAGCTCGGCCTCCTCGTGCTCGCGCTGTGGGTGACCGCGGCGGGCGCAGGCCGCTTCAGCCTCGATGGCCTGATCTTCAAGGGTCGCGGCGACGACGACGGGGCGGACGAGTAGCAACGCGCCGGGAAGGCGCCCCGCACGACCGTTGCCGCGAAAGTCCTACACTGCGCCCCGAATCGAGACCTTCGGCGCAGGCGATGGAGTGTCTGCGCGGGATCGACGGAAAAACCGACCGAGGACGGATGGCCCATGGCGCAGACGGCGCACGCCACGCGGCATGACTCCCATCGACCGCATGCGCGCAGGCGGAGCCAGCTCGCGAAGGGCGTGCTGGTGTCGCTCGTCGTCCATGCGGGCATCGCGGCCGCGATCCTCGGCGCAGCGTGGGGCGTGGCCGTCGTGTCGAGAGAGCCCGATGGCGCGGCTCCCGTCGTGCTCGTCGCGGACTTCGCCGACCCTTCACCCGCCCCGACTCCGCCCGTCGCTCCACCCACCGCCGCATCGGTGCCCGCCCCCGCGCCGGCCGCCATCGCGACGGACGACCTCGCGGCGCGCCTCCGCGCGCTCGAGCAGGCCTCCGACGCATCGAACCCCGCGCTCGACGCCATCGCGCGGCGCTTCGGCGCGCTCGGCGCCTCCGGCGACGCAGGCGACGCGCCGATCGTCGGGCGCGGCGCGAGCTTCGCGGGGCTTGTCGCGAGCACCGCGACGAGCGTCGCGTATGTGGTCGACGCCTCGGGATCGATGGCGGGCTCCTTCCCGGCGATCGTCGACGAGGTCGCGCGATCGCTTGCGCGGCTCGAGCCCTCGCAGCGCTTCACGGTCGTCTGCTTCCGCCGCGACGGCGCGGTCGCGCTCGGCGGAGACGCAGCGCTTCGGCCCGCGACCGCGGAGGCGACGCGCGAGGCCGTGCGATGGCTGCGCGAGGGCGTGGTGCCGAGCGGGCGCTCGAGTCCGCTCGAGGCGTTGCGCGTCGCGCTCCGCTCGGGCGCCGACTGCGTCTTCCTCCTGTCGACCACGGTGACGGGGCCGGGCCGCCATGAGCTCGACCGCGCCGGGCTTCTCGAGGCCATGGAGGCGCTCAATCCGCGGGATCCGCGCAGCGGCGCGCGTCGCGCCACCATCCAGTGCATCCAGTTCCTCGAGGAGGACCCGGGCGGCGCGCTCGCGGCGCTCGCGGACGCGCACTTCGGCGCGGGGGGATATCGGTTCATCAGTCGCGACGACGCGGGCTTCGACGGGCCTCCCACGGGCGCCCCCGATGCCGAGGCCGCGCGAGGAAACAAGCCATGAACGGACGCATCTTCTTCTACGCGGCGAACGGCGACGGCTCGATCGAATGGATCGGCAGCGCCATGATCTGGGGGCTCATCGCGCTCTCGGTCGTGAACATCGTCCTCATCGCGGCCGCCGCGATCTCGAACAGGCGCAGGGACATGCTTCCCGCGTCGGAGGCGGAGGAACTCCGCGCGATGCTCGCCTCGGGAAGGCGGCGCGACGCGGCGGAGGCAGCGGGCCGCGGGCGCAGCGACCTCGCGCGCATCGTCTCGCGCACGCTCGACCACGCCGACAGCGGCGCGGAGGCGATGCTGCGCGCGTCGGAGCAGGCCGCCGACGAGCTTCTGTCTTCTCGACTCCGTTCGCTTGAGAAACTGAATGTCATCGGGCAGGTCGCCCCGATGATCGGACTCTTCGGCACGATCTACGGCATGATCGTGGCGTTCCAGGGCGTGGCCGCCACGGGCGGCGCGGCCGACCCAGGCATCCTCGCGGGCGGCATCGGCACGGCGCTCATCACCACCTTCTGGGGCCTTCTCATCGCGATTCCCGCGCTGAGCGCCTACGCCCTCGTGCGCAACGGCGCGATCGCCGTCTCCGACGAGGCGCTCGCCGCGGTCGACGAGATGGTGTCGCTCCTCCGTCCGCGCGGCTCGGCCGACGCATCGCGGGAGGCATGAACGGCGATGCCGCGCGACCGACGCATCCAGCGCACCACATCGATCGAGGCGAACCTCACGCCGATGATCGATGTCACCTTCCTGCTGGTCGTCTTCTTCGCGCTCGTGTCGGGCATCACGAGCCGCGACCAGATCGCGATGCAGCTGGCGCGCGTGACGCCCGGCGCCGCCGCGAAGCCGGATGCGGACGCGCGCTGGGTGCTGCAGGTCGTGCCCGCGCAGGGCGGGAAGGCGGAGGGCTACGCGCTGAACGGCGTCGTCTACCCCGCGGACGCCGACGGCGCGGAGGGCGTGGCGCGCGCGCTCGCGGACGGATACCGCGCGAATCCGCGGCTCGAGGTCCATCTGCGCGCCGACCGCGCCACCGAGTATCGATGGGTCGAGCCGGCGATGCGCGCGGCGACGACCGCGGCGCGGCTCGCGGGCGGCGACGCGCTGCCGCGGCTCAACCTCGTCGTCGAGGAGGAGAGGAGGGCCGCTCCCGATGGCGCGTGAGGAGCGCGACCACCGCTCACGCATGCGCGACCCGCGCCAGCGCGCGCGCGCGGTGCTGTCGATCACGCCGCTCATCGATGTCGTGTTCCAGCTCCTGATCTACTTCCTGCTGACGGCGGGATTCGTCGTGAACGAGCGGCATCTGCGCACGGAGTCCGCCGCGGAGGAGGCTGCGCCGCAGCGTCCGCAGCTCGCGCTCGAGGAGGAGCCGCTGCGGATCATGGTCGCGCGCGCCGCGGGCGGCACCGCGATCTCCGTCGACGGCGCGCTCGGCCTCGCGCGCGCGCGCGGCGCGGAACGGCCCGCGGACCTCGCCGCGCTCGCGCGATTCCTCGAGGGGGCGAAGCTCGGCGAGGGCCGCGAAGGCGGCGCGCTGACGGCGGAGCACCCCATGCGCATCTCGGCCGATGGCGATGTGCCGTGGGAGGATGTCGTGCGCGTCTTCAACACGGTCGTCGGCGCGGGCTACCGCTCGGTCGCGTTCGGAGGCGCCACATGACGCGCGCGCGTGCGGCGGCCGCCTGCGCTGCGATCGCCCTCGCCGGGGCCGCTGCACCAGGTGCGGCGTGCGCCGTGGTCGTGCTTCAGGCGCCGCCGCAGTCGGCGGACTTGGCCACGGCCGCGGTCCAGAGCGAGGCCGTCCGCGACTTCCGCGCGATCCGCGCGGCGGAGGCGTCGTCCGACGCGGCGCGCCTCGAGGAGATCCTGCGGCTCGCGGGCGTTTCGCGTGCCTCCGACCCGATGGGCGTCGTGGCGCTCCGCGCGCGCGACGCGCTCGACGCGGTGGCGCGCCGTCGCGCTGCGACCACGGCCGCGGAGCTCGCGGAGGCCGAGGACGCGATCGAGTCCGCGCGCGGCGCGCTCCTCGCGAGGCTGCGCGGCGAGACCCCCGATTCCGCGCGCGCGCTCCAGGCTGAGATCCTGCTCGAGTCCGCGGAAGACCTCCTCCTGCGGCGGCTCGCAGCGCCCGCCCTGGACGCGATGGTCGCGGTCGGGCTTCCCACCGAGCCCGAGCTCGACGCGGCGCGGCGCATCTCCGCCTTGGTTCGCGCGCGCCTTGCGGACCAGGCGCTTGACGATCAAGGCGACGAGGAAGGCGACGAGGAAGGCGACGAGGCTCGGCGGTTCCGCGTGCGGGTGCTCCGCGGGCTTTCGGCGGTGCTCGAGCACGATCTCTCGCGTCTTGCGCGCGAAGAACGGGCACCCGAGACGATCGCCACCGCGCGCGCGGCGCTCGACGAGGCTGCGCGCTCGACGATCGCTGCGCCTGGCGTGCTCGCGGATGTGCTTGCGCTCGCGCGGGCCCGCGTGTCTGCGGATCCTGCGCAGCGCGCCCCGCTTCTTGCGACGGCCGCGCGCAGCGGCGACGCTGCGACGGCGCTCGTGGCGCGCGTCGAGCTCTGGCGCGACGGCGGACTGCGCGGAGATGCGCCGCGGGCGGGCTCGGGAACAGATCTCCTCTCGCAGCTCTCGCTCGCGGCCGAGGTCCGCGCGCGGGCGGCGTCAGGCAGCGACGCGGCCGCGATCGCGGCTTGCATCGAGCGTTGGATCGATCGCGCGGGGCGCGGGGCGGTCGAGGTCGCGGCGCGAAGGACGGCTCGGGCCGTCGCGACGCTCCCGGTCACGGCGTCGAGTCCGCCGACGATCACGGCGCTTCAGCTCGTCCTGCGAAGGGACGCGGCCGCCCCGCTGCCCCGCGAGGCGCTGCTCGCCGCGGCGCAGGACGCACGCGTCGGCCCTGCCGTCGCGATTCGGGTGGCGGAGACGCTTCTCCGTGCAGGCGACGCCGATGGCGCGGCAACGCTCATCCTCGAATCGCTCGAGCGCTTCGACGCGCTGCCCTCGGCGCGCGGCGCCCTCGAGATCGCGCTCGAGGTGCGGCGTCTGCGCGCGCTTTCCGCGGTCTCCACGCGCAACGCCGCAGCGGACGGCGCGGGCCCGCCCGAGGACGCGGCGCTTGCCGACGCCCTGCGTCTCGCGTGCCGCCTCTTCGCGGCGGACGCTGCGGCGCCGTCGTGGCGGATGGAGCTGGCGATCATCGCGGGCGGAAAGGCCACCGACGACACCGACCTGCCTGCGAGCGCCGACGCCGCTCCGCCGTGGCTCGTGCGCGCGCTTGCGGCGCGCGAGGAGCTCGTCGCGGCGGAATCAGGTCGCGCGGGCGCCGGCGAAGGCTTCGCGCTCGCGAGACTCGAGGGCGCGCTCGCGCTCCTCGCGTCGTCCGCCGATTCGGTCGCGGCGCATGGCCACGCGGAGCGCCGCGTCGCGCTTCGCGCCGCGCTGCGCTGGCTCGACCTGGCGGCTTCCTCGGAAACGGGACACGAGGCGCCCGCGGCGCTCGGTCTCCTGGCGCGCGCGTCTCCCGCGGTCGGCGCGCACGCGCGCTCGCTCCTCCCGACGCTCGTCGACCGTGCCGCGCTCGGGCTCGACCGCGGGCTTCCTCGCGACGACTCCGCGGCGATCGCCGCGACGCTCGGGACCTTCGCAGCGCTCTGCGAGCCGCCCGCACCCGCATCCACCGGCGACACGACGGCCGCGACGGCGCGGGTCTACCTCGCGCTCCTCGCGGGCGATCACGCCGCGGCCTCGTCCGCCGCGCGCGACGCGCTGGCTCGCTCGCCCGACGACCAGCCGCTTCTCTGGGCGCTCGCCGAATCGCTGCGACGCGAAGGCACGCGCGCGTCGCTCGACGAGGCGTTCACCCGCTTCCGCGCGCTTGCCCCGATCGCCACGCGAGAGCGCGACGCGTGGTGGTGGCGCGGCCAGCTCGGACAGCTCGAGGTGCTCTCGACCTCGGACCCCGCGCGCGGACCGTCCCGCGCGGATATCGTCGCCCGCGTGAACCAGCTCGTCGCACTCGACCAGGGCCTCGGCGGGGACGCGCTCCGCGCGCGCTTCGAGTCGCTGCGCGCGCGCGCGGACGAGCCGCGGCCGAGCGAACCCATGGAACAGGCACCATGACGGACCAAGCGCCCAACGCCCCGCGCGACAACGGCGTCGACACGCGCGCCGACCGCGACCGCATCGACCGCTTCGAGGCGGCCTACAACCGCATCGACCGCGAGATGCAGCGCCTGCTCGACAACTCGCGCGACGGCCATCGCCGCGGATTCGCGTCGAGCGTGCGGCAGATCTGCTCGGAGCGCCGTCACTTCGGCAGGCACCTCGACTTTCTCCTCGAGGCGGGCGAGCTGCGCAACGCGCTCGTCCACAACCGCTTCGGTCACTCGGAGTACATCGCGGTGCCGACCGCGACGACGGTGACGCAGCTCGAGGCGATCGACGAGGAGCTGCGCAAGCCCGTGCAGCTGCGCGCCCTCGCGGCGCGCGAGGTCGTGACCGTGTCGATCGACGACCGCGTCGGCCATGTGCTCGCGCTCGTGCGCGACAAGGGATTCGTGCGGTTTCCCGTGACGCGCGACGGGCGGATCGTCGCGCTCCTCACCGCGAGCGGCGTGCTGCGGTGGATCGCCTCGCACGACATCGAGGCGTGCGCGCTCTCGGCGGATCGCGGCGTGCCGCGCGCACCCGCGGGCGCGCTCGACGCACCCGGCCCTGTGCACGGCGACGAGGGCGAGCGGATCATCTGCACCATCGCGGGCGTGCGCGTGGGCGAGGTCCTCGCGCGCGACCATCGCCGCGACGAGTTCGCGATCGTGCCGCGCGACGCCACGGCCGACGCCGCGCTCTCGCGCTGGACGCACAACCCGCGGCTCGAGGCGATCATCGTCACGGAGCGCGGCAAGCCCGACGAGACGCCGCTCGGCATCGCCACGGCGACGGACCTCATCAAGCTGCTCGACACGCGTGCCTGAGCGGCGCCGCTCGAATCACGAGTCGCGCAGGCGTGAGTCTTCGGAACCGCTCGCGTCGGAGTCGACGGCCGACATCATCCGTTCCGCATGCTGAAGCATGCGGGCACCCCTGACTTCGGTCCCGCCAAAGGGAGCCTCCGCAGCGGCGACCGCTTCGACCTCTCCGCCGGAACACGCCGCTCATCCGAACCGGTCGCGGATCCTGTCGCGGAGGTCGTCGAGCTTCGCAAGCCTGTCGCGCTTCTCGCCGTCGAAGAGGCCGAGCTGCCCCGGCGCATCCGTCACCTTGCTTGCGGAGAACCCGCACAGCCGCACGGCGCGCCACTCGCGCCGCGCGAAGCTCGCGAGCAGCTCGCGCGCGTGCTGCCGCAGCTCGTGCGTGTGGTCGGTCGGCGTCGCGAGCGTCCGCGCGTGCGAGTGCGTCTCGAAGTCGCTGAAGCGGATCTTGATCTCGACCGTCTGTGCGAAGAGCCCCTTCGCGCGCAGGCGGCGGCCGACCTCGTCGGCCTGCGCGACGAGCCTCGCCTCGATCTCCGCGCGGTCGACGATGTCCTCGGGAAAGGTCTCCTCCTCGCCGACAGACTTCGCGGCGCGCCCCGTCTCGACGGGGCGGTCGTCGGTGCCGTGCGCAAGCCGCCACCAGTGCGGCCCCGACTCGGCGAAGTCCGCGGCGAGCTGACGCTCGCCCGCGCGCTGGATGTCGCCGAAGGTGCGGTAGCCCCGACCGTGCAGCGCACGCGCCGTCACTGGGCCGACGCCCCACATGCGCTCGACCTTGAGCGGCGCGAGGCGCGCGGCGATCTCCTCGGGCGCGAGGTCGAGGTCGACGAGCGCGTCGGGCTTCTCGAGGTCGCTCGCGATCTTGGCGACGAACTTGTTGGGTGCGACGCCGACCGAGCAGGTCAGGCGCAGCTCCTCGCGCACCGCGGCGCGGATCGACTCCGCGATCCTGCGCGCGCCGCCGAAGAGCTCGAGCGACGCGGTGACATCGATGAACGCCTCGTCGAGCGACAGCGGCTCGATCTCCGGCGAGAAGCGCTCGAAGATGGCGCGGATCGCGCGCGACGCCTCGGTGTACCTCGCGAAGTCGGGCTTCACCACCGCCGCGTGCGGGCAGAGCCGCATCGCCTGCGACATGGGCATCGCGCTGCGGCAGCCGAACACGCGCGCCTCGTAGCTTGCGGCGCAGACGACGCCCCGGCCCTCGCGACCGCCGACGAGCACGGGCTTCCCGCGCAGGCGCGGATCGTCGCGCTGCTCGACCGACGCATAGAACGCGTCCATGTCGACATGCAGGACCGTGCGCCGCGCCGCTGGCATCGCCGTCTACCGCGCCGTGCCCGCCTGCGTGTCCCACACGAAGAGCGCTTCGGGATCGGGAAGCCGGCCCGCCGCATCGGGCTTGAGGTCGCCGAGCTCGACGAGCTGGTCGAGCAGGAGCTGCCACTTCTCGCGCCGCATGCCGCCGAGGCCGATCCGCTTCGTCTCGTCGTTCTCGATCAGCCTGCGCTGCCGCTCGGCGCCGATGTGCATCGCCTCCGCGCTCATGCCCGCGTTGAGGCGCGCCATCGTCTCGTTGAACGGCTTCGGGTTGTCGAGATAGGCGCGCCAGCCCTCCGCGCTCGCGCGGACGATCGCGAGGCACGCATCGCGGTTCTCCTCGAGATAGGACCGCCGCGTGACGAGGATCGCGTTGTACGGGTCGAACCCGCTCTCGCCGATCATGAAGACGCGCGTCCTGATTCCCTGCAGCTCGAGCGTGACGGGCTCGGAGACGACGAAGCACTGCTGCGCAAGGTTCGGGTCGCCCGCGAACTGCGCGAGGTTCGCCGAGTAGGGCACCACGGTCAGCTTGCCGCCGGGGAACTCCTTCGAGAGCCAGCGGAAGTCCGCGAGGCCCTGCTCGATCGACACGGTCGAGTCGCTCGCCCAGAGATCCGCGAGCGACTGGAACGGCGACGACTCGTGCACCATGACGCCCATCGGGTTGCCCTGGTAGACCGCGTAGAGCGCGACGAGGTCGCCGCCCTTCGCGTTCAGCTCGACGAGCTGCGGCGCGGAGACGATCGCGAAGTCGACCTTGCCCGACGCGACGAGCTGCGGAGCGGGAACGCCCGGGCCGCCCTGGATCAGCTCGACCTCGAGGCCGTGCTTGGCGAAGAGCGCGTTCTGCTCGGCCGCGTAGAACCCGCCGAACTCGGGCTCGGCGACCCAGTTGAGCTGGAGCTTGACGCGCGCGAGGTCGTCGGCGCCCGACCCGCCCTGCGCAAGCTCCGTGGCGATGCTCGAGGGCTTCGGTCCATCGCACGCAGCGAGGAACGCCGCCGCGAGCGCCGCCGCGAGACCCGCGGCCCATGGAAGGAGGGCTGAGTTGATGTGCATGGAGAGAGTGTAAGGTGCGCGTCCGCCGCATGTCCGACGCATCCGCACCAGCAGCGATCGAGCTTCGCGAGGTCTCGCGCCGATTCGGCGCGGTGCACGCGGTCGACCGCGTGTCGCTCGCGTTCCCGCGCGGGTCCTTCACGGCGCTGGTCGGGCCATCGGGCTGCGGGAAGACCACGATCCTGCGCCTCGCGGCGGCGATCGACGCACCCGACGAGGGAGCATGCGCGCGCAGCGACGGGGGCGCGCGGTCCACGGGCTTCCTCTTCCAGGAGCCGCGCCTCCTCGCGTGGCGCACCGTGCGCGAGAATGTGGCGCTTCCGCTCGAGCTCGCGGGCGTTGCGCGCGCAGAGCGCCTCGCCCGCGCCGACGACGCGCTCGGGCTGGCGCAGCTCGCGGACGCGGCGGAGCGGTGTCCCCACCA
>CAYMSD010000029.1:9990-33127 GCA_964393015.1 uncultured Klebsiella sp. | reverse complement strand
AAGCCGTATACAGCATTTCCAATGCTGCTCCTTCAACCGCTCGGACACCTGTCCAAGGAGGGTGGAAGTGTAGCGAATGCCTCGCGGCGCGGCCGACCGCCGACGGTCGCTGCAGAGGGGTTCCCGCCCCTTGCGGTGCAGCGTTTCGCCGCTTCATGCTTCCGCTATCGTGGCCCTCGGGAGCGCCACGCATGAACCTCGCAGTCTGTCTACTTTTCGCCACCTTCGGGTCGGTCGAGCCGCCGGTTTCCCAGCGCACCGCGTCGGCGCTGCTGCCCGACCCTGCCCGGCTCGCGGCCTACCACGAGCTTCTCGCGCGCGAGCCGCATGCCGCGGGGACCGAGGGCGATGCCCGGGCGATCGAGCGCCTTCGGGCGGCGTTCGCCGAGATGGGCGAAGGCGTGAAGGGCTGGTCCGTCGAGGTCGAGGAGTTCTTCCCGCTGCTCGCGCACCCCGTGCGCGCCAGCCTCGAGGTGATCGAGCCCGCGGCAGACGGTGCTGCGCCGGGCGTCCTCTCGCTCCCTCTCCGCGAGCCGCCGATCGCAAGCGACCCCGACACGGCGCACCCCGCGCTCGACATCGCGTGGAACGCGTGGAGCGGCTCGGGCACCGTCGAGGCGGGCGTCGTCTATGTCCACTTCGGTCGGCGCGAGGACTTCGAGCGCCTCGCCGCGCTCGGCATCGACCCGCGCGGCAAGATCGCGCTCGCCCGCTACGGCGGCAACTTCCGCGGCTACAAGGCGAAGTTCGCGGAGGCCGCGGGCTGCGTCGGGCTCGTGATGTTCACGGACCCCGCCGACTCGGGCAGCGTGCGCGGCCGCGTGTGGCCCGAGGGGGGTTGGGCGAGCGACGACTATGTCCAGCGCGGCTCCGTGCTCGTGCAGCCTGCTGTGGGCGACCCGACGACGCCGGGCCGCGCATCGACGCGCGATGCCGAGCGCGTGCCGCTCGAGTCGCTCTCCCTTCCCACGATTCCCGTGCAGCCGATCGGGGCGGGCGCCGCGCGCGAGATCCTCTCACGCATGAAGGGCGTCCGCGCGCCCGACGAGTGGCAGGGCGGCCTCGGCTGCGCGTACGCGCTCGAGGACGCCGGGCTTCGGCTCAGGCTCTCCGTCGAACAGACGCGCGAGGTGCGTCGCACGGCGAATGTGTTCGCCCGCCTCGAGGGCGCCGTGGTTCCCGAGGAACTCGTGATCGTCGGTTCGCATCACGACGCCTGGTCGATGGGCGCCGCCGACCCGCTCGCAGGCACCATCTGCATGCTCGAGAGCGCGCGCAGCTTCGCGGAACTCGCGCGCGCGGGCTCGCGGCCCGACCGCACGCTGGTCTTCGCAGCGTGGGGCGCGGAGGAGTACGGCATCTTCGGCTCGACGGAGTTCGTCGAGAAGGGTGCGGAGCGGCTCGCCGAGCGCGCCGTCGCGTACATCAACCTCGACATGTCCGCGATGGGCCTGAAGCCGGGCGGCGCCGTGAGTCCGACGCTTCGGCCGAGCGTCGAGCGCGCGCTTGCGGCCGCGCCGGGCCCCGCCGCGTGGGTGGCGCGCACGCCCGAGGATGGCGACGCCGCGCTCGCCGCATGGCCCAGGGCCGCGGACGGGCGGCCGCAGTTCGGAAACCTCGGCGGCGGCAGCGACCATGTCGCCTTCTGGTGCCACGCGGGCATTCCGTCGATCGCGCTCTCCGCGGGCGGAAGCCAGGGCGTCAGCTATCACTCGAACTACGACACGCTTGCGTGGTACCGCGCGACCGTCGGCGCGGACTACGCGTCGGCGCAGCTGGTGACGGGCATGGCGAATGCGATCGTCGCGGAGCTCGCGAACTCGGGCTCGACGCACATCTCGCCCGTCGCGCTCATCGACGATGGCCTCGCCCACGCCGCCGAGCTGCGCAAGCTCGCGCGCGAACGCGGCCTCGGCGAGACGGGGGAGCTCGCGGACACGCTGATCGACACCATGGAGTGGACCTTCCGCCGCATGCGCATCTTCGCGGTGCGCGCGGAGAAGCGCATCGCGGAGTCGCCACGCGCAAGCGACGCGGCCGACCTCTGGTCGCTCCGCCGCATCTGGCTCTCCGAGTCCGGCCTCGTCGGACGGCCGTGGTACCGCAACCTGATCGCCGCCCCGGACAGGGACGCGGGATACGCCACATCGTCGTGGCCGCTCCTCCGCGAGGCGATCCTCGACGCGAAGCCCGACGACCCCGCCTCGCGCGAGGCCATCCTGATCGCGGCCGACGCGTATCTCGAGGCGCAGTCCGCGACCTACGGGCTCATCGCGCGTCTCATCGACGACGAGCGGTGAGCGCATGCCTGCGGACACGGAATCCCCGCGTCCGCACAACGGCGGATCTGTGCCGCGCATACGCAATGCCCATACTTCTCGGACTCGAAGCAGGTTGCGTGCTCCACCCGCGGCGACGGGAGCGGCGACGCGAGGGACGATTGAGCGATTTCGCGCGTCTTCGCCACGGAGTCGCAGCGAACGGGCCGTATTCTCCGAACATCAGCCCGCGCCGCGTGCCCGCTTCGGACCTCGAGGCGGCCGAGCGCGTTGTCCAAGTCGAGCCGAGAGCGCCCCAGAGAACCGTGATCCCATGAAGACGACGATCCTGACCAAGCTGGCCACCCTGGCCGTCGCCGCCTCCCCCATCCTCGCGTCGGCGACCGCCGAGGCGCAGGTCGTGAACATCCGCACCGATCGCATCGTGGGCAGCCTCGCACGGCCCGTCTATGTGACGCAGGCTCCCGGCGACGACACCCGTCTCTACATCGTGCTGAAGGCGGGCAGCATCCGCATCTTCGACCTCACCACGAACACGCTCCTCACGACGCCGTTCGTGACGGTGCCTGTGACGGGCGGAACCTCGACGAGCGACGAGCGCGGCCTGCTCGGCCTCGCGTTCCACCCGAACTACCAGAAGAACGGCCAGTTCTACGTGTACTACACCGGCTCGAGCACGAATGTGCTCTCGCGCTACACGCGCTCGGCGGCGAACCCGCTCGTCGCGAATCCGACCGGCCAGGTGATGATGTCGTGGTCCGATCCGTTCTCGAACCACAACGGCGGCTGGATCGACTTCGGCCCCGACGGGAATCTCTACATCGGCGTCGGCGACGGCGGCTCGGGCAACGACCCGAACAACGCGGGCCAGAACATCAACACGAAGCTCGGCAAGATCCACCGCATCACGCCGACGGTCGGCGGCGCCGCGCCCTACTACACGGTTCCCGCGAGCAATCCCTTCGTGGGCGTGACGGGTGACGACACGATCTGGGCCTACGGCCTGCGCAATCCGTGGCGCTGCAGCTTCGACCGCGAGACGGGCGACCTGTGGATCGCGGATGTCGGCCAGAACGCGATCGAGGAGATCAACTTCCAGGCCGCGAACGCGGCGGGCGGCATCAACTACGGCTGGCGCTGCATGGAAGGCAACAACTGCACCGGGCTCTCCGGCTGCACCTGCAACGCGGCGTCGCTCGTCAAGCCGATCCGCACCTACGGGCATGTCTCGGGAACGAGCGGCGGATTCTCGATCACGGGCGGCTATGTCTACCGCGGCTGCCGCATGCCCGAGCTGCGCGGCACCTACTTCTACGCCGACTATGTGAACCCGAACGTGTGGAGCTTCCGCTACAACTCCGCGAACAACACGCAGAGCGAGTTCACCGTGCGCAACACGCAGATCTCGCCATCACTCGACGGCTTCACGGTCAACCAGATCGTGTCGTTCGGCGAGGACCTGAACGGCGAGATGTACATCGTCGACCAGGGAAGCGGCACGGACGGGCAGATCTTCAAGATCGTTCCGACGACGGGCGACGGCACCTGCGAGCCGCCGTGCGCGCCCGCCGACCTCGACTGCAACGGCACCGTCGACGCCGCGGACCTCGCGGCGCTCCTCAACAACTGGGGCCAGGCTGGAACGGGCGACCTCGATGGCAACGGCACCGTCGATGCGGCGGACCTTGCGACGATGCTGAACTCGTGGGGTTGAACAAGTGGGGTTGAACAAGTGGGGTTGAGCAAGTGGGGTTGAGCAAGTGGGGTTGAGCGAGTAGCTCCGCAGGGTTCGACACGACGCCCCGCAGCACACCGCAACGAACCACAGGGCCTCGCCTTTCGGCGAGGCCCTGTGCTTTTTCTCCGTGTCTCGCACCCTCCCGAGCCGCTACGCTGCGGCCTCGAGACACCATCATGGCAACGAGATCCACCATCGCCCTCGCGTTCGTCACGCTCGCACTCGCGCAGGCCGCGTTCGCGGCCGCGGCACCCGCGCAGGGCGCGCCCGCCGCTCGTCCTCCCGCTGCGCGCCAGCAGCAGCCATCGCCGATCGTGGTCACGCCCGAGACGGTCGACCTCGGCATCGTCGCGCCTGGCTCGACGAACCCGGGCCGCTTCATCCTCGTCAATCGCGGCTCGAAGCCGGTCAAGATGCTGAGCGCGATCCCCAACTGCAAGTGCACGGCGATCACGCCCGTCGAGGGAAAGGTGATCGAGCCGGGCGGCACCTTCGAGCTGTCGGCCTCGCTGGCTGCCCCGCGCGTGCCCGGCGACAAGGAGGCCGTCGTCTTCCTCACCTTCGAGGGAGCGCCACCGCTTCAGGCGAAGATCAAGGGCGAGGTTCGCCTCCCGATCCTGGCGACGCCGCCCTATGTCGACGCCCTTCGCGATGTGGTGAACGGCACCGTGACACTGAAGTCGCTCGACGGCAAGCCCTTCACCATCGTCAGGAGCGGCGGCGCCGCGCCCGCCTTCATCGGCTTCGACCCGGCGAAGGATGCGCCGCGCGCCGAGTACACCATCGCGTGGAGCCTGGCAGGACGCGCCGCGGGCGACATGCCGCTGTGGTGGTTCGTGTGGACCGACCGCGAGGACTGCGATGCCATTCCGCTTCGGGTGCGCGACGAGGCCACGGGCTCTCGGCATGACATGGACCGCTTCAAGCGCTTCTGGATCGTGAAGGAGTCGCTCGTGATGGCGGGGCGCGGCTCGGTCGGCGCCCCGCACAAGGCCGAGATCGAGCTCGAGCACTACAACCCGCCGAAGAAGGGCGCCGTCGAGAATCCCGCGTGGCGCGAGGTGCGCTCCGTGCGTTCGCTCGAACCCGCCGTCGAGGTGCAGTACCGCGCGAGGCGCGACGCGGGCGCCGACGGCACCATGCTCGAGGTCGAGTTCACGGCGAAGCGCGCGGGGCCGATCGAGGGCCTGCTCGAGATCGAGACGGCGACGGGGAAGGGCACGGTGCCCTTCACCTACTTCGGGACGGCGGGCTGAACCCCGCGGCGGAACCACATGCAGCGATGGGCAACCAGCGCCAGCGCCTACGCGGACCTGCTCGAGCAGGCGGCGGGGGTCCTGCGCGCGTCGCCCTTCCGCGACGCGTCGACCGTGCGCCTTCCGCGCCGCGGCAGGTTGCTCGCGACGGGCGACATCCACGACAACCAGCTTCACCTTGATGCGGTGCTGCGCGCGGCGCAGCTCGGGCGATCGCGCGAGAACCATGTCGTGCTGCACGAGCTGATCCACGGCGAGCGGCTCGTGAGCGGCATGGACATGAGCCACCGCATGCTCGCGCGCGTGGCGGAGCTCGTCCTCGCGCACCCCGAGCAGGTGCACCCGATGCTCGCGAACCACGAGATCGCGCAGTACCGCAGGCAGCACATCTCGAAGGGCGCGGGCGACAACCTGCTGCTCTTCGACTCGGGCCTCGAGTGGGTGTTCGGCGAGGATGCGCAGGTCGCTGCCGACGCGATCGGCGCGTTCGTGTCGGCGATGCCGCTTGCCGTGCGATGCGAGAACGGCGTCATGCTCTCGCACTCGCTGCCGGGGGTCGCGCCCATGCGGCACTTCGACATGTCGGTGCTCGATCGCGATCTCGTCGCCGCCGACTTCGACAGTCCGACGGGCGCCGCGTATCTCATGACCTGGGGCCGCAGCCACACGCCAGAGCACCTCGAGGCGCTCGCGGCCGCATGGCGAGTCGAGCTCTTCGTCGTGGGCCACTCGCACGCCGACGCGGGCGTCGAGCTTCGCCCGCCGAATCTCGTGATCCTGAACACGGACCATGCGCAGGGGCGCGTGGTCGTGATCGACCTCGCGGCGGATGCGCCGTCGGCGGAGGACCTCGTGCGCGCGGCGCGCCCGATCCAGACCTACTTCGATCTCGACGACCCGATGACGGGGCTGGCGCGATGACACCTGCGGGCGCGCGTTCGGCGGTGCTGTTCCTCGACTGCACGCAGCGCGAGTCGGTTCTCGTGCTTGCGCCCTCCGCCGACGACGGCCGCGCGCCGTTCGTGCGCCGATTCGACGCGCAGTCGAGCGGTGGCGAGGGCGAGCGCTTCTGGCTCGAGTTGACGGGTCTCTTCGACGGGGCGGGGCTCGGCGCCGATGCGCTCTCGGGCGTCGCGGTCGCCACGGGGCCAGGCGGCTTCACGGGGCTCCGCGTCTCGATCGCATGCGCGAAGGCGATCGCGTTCGCCCGCGGCATTCCTGCGGTCGGCGTTCCGTCGGCGGCCGTCTTCGCGGCGTCGGACGCCGCCCGCGGCGGCCGCGGCCCGTGGCTCGTCGCGCTTGCATCGAAGGCCGGCAGCGCCTGGGCGACCCTGGTCGCAGGCGGCGTGGAGGAGATCGCCGCGGGCGCGCCCGGTGTCTGCGAGGGCGCCGTTGTCGCAGAGGACGCGTTCGCGCGGCTCGTCGCGGACACGGCCGCCGAGGGCGGCGCGGTTCTCGCGGATTCCCATCTCGACCCCGCGCTCGCGGCCTGCGTGGAGCGCACAGGCCTGCCCATGCGCGGGCTCTCGGTCGACCAGCACGCGGCGTGCGCGCTGGCCCACGGTGCGCTTGCGCGGGTTGTTCCGTCTGAAGCGGCTGGTGGAGCGGGAGCAGGTGGCCACCCGGCCCTGTTCGGCAGCCCCTTCGCGCTGGAGCCCGTCTATGCGCGCGAGCCCGAGGCGGTGACCAACTGGCGTCTGCGGCGCGCGGACCGCGCGCCCTGACGCGGCGCGTTCGCCCTGCGACGGTTGCGTGATGCACATCCTGCGGCCTCGCCGCGTGCGCATTCCGCTCGGCCGCACCACGCGGTACAGCCTGAACGCCTCGCGGCGCGAGCCAACGCATTTGGCGTCGAGCCATGCATGGACGCGCACGAAGCACCGATCTATGGGCGGGCGTCGGAGGATGCCCGAACGGCGGCCAACGCGGCCGTCACATGGGGGAAAGAGGGCGTGCGCCCGCGAGCATGATCGCGAGAAGGCGTGCGCCGAAGCGTGAGGACACTTGAATCGCGTCGTCGGGAGGGACCCCGCCGTCACGAAGGTGTCTCCCTGGAGGGGAATCTCGTGAGTCAGTCTGGTCCTACCCGTAACGATCCGTCCCGCGACCCGTCCGTGCCAGCCAACGGCGAGGTGCCGATCGGCCCATCGAGCGATGCCGCGCCGCTGCAGGCGCTGTGCGTCGGCCTCGACTGCGTGCACGAGGTGCGCCTCGGAGGCCTGCTCGACGAGGCGGGAGTCTCGCACGACCGGGTCGACCTCGTCGACCAGGCGCTCGGCACCATCGTCGCCAAGCCCTTCGACCTGATCCTCGTCTCCTCGTCCATCGGCCCCGAGAAGTTCGCGCCGCTCGCCGGCCAGGTGCGCCGCATGTCGTCGTCGATGCGTGTGCTCGTCGCGGGCGGCGCGCCCGAGCCCGACGAGCTCCTCGCGGCGATGCGCGCGGGTGCGACGGACTGGCTCGATCTCTCCGAGAACTCGGCGTCGCTCCTCGAGCGGCTGACGGTCGCTTCGCGTGCCGTCGTCGACGATCGTCGCCGCGACGAGCGCATCTCGCGCCTCAAGGGCATCTGCCAGAAGCTCGCCGTGAACCGCGACGAGTTCACGCGGCAGATGGACGCGCTGAACGACGGGCTCCGCGACGCCGTGCAGGATGCGCGCGGCCGCGCAGGCGAGGCCGAGGTCGTCGGCGAGTTCCGCGGGCTCCTCTCGCAGGAGCTCGATGTCGAGGACCTGCTGCGGACGGCGCTCCAGTATCTCCTCACGAAGACGGGCGCGACCAACGCGGCGGTCTTCCTCCCCGGGTCGAAGCCCGACCAGTTCGGCCTCGGCGCCTATGTCCACTACGACTGCCCGCGCACGCAGGCGCAGCCGCTCCTCGACCGCCTCGGCGACGACATCTGCGAGCGCCTGGGGACGCGGCACGACATCATCCGCTTCACGGACACGCGCGAGTTCGTGCATTCGCTCGGTCTCGCGGGGGCGGTGCTCGAGGACTCCGAGCTCGTCGCGTGGAGCGCGCTCCACGACGGCGAGTGCATGGGCGTCTTCTTCCTCTTCCGCAACCACGCGGAGCCGTTCCTCGACGAGCACGCCGCGATGATCGACCTGCTGCGCCCCGTGTTCGCGGCGCAGATGGCGAAGCTCGTGCGCATCCACCATCGCTCGAACTTCACCTTCCCGAAGACGGAGGGCGAGGGGCAGGCAGAGGACGAGAGCGACGACGACTCGGGCGAGGACTGGCGCCGCGCGGCGTGAACGAACGGAAACCGGAAACGGTGCCAGGCACGTGCCAGGAGGTGCCAGGCACCGGACGGCACGTGTCAGGCACCATGCCGGCGAATACTGTCTTGGAAACGGTGCCAGGCACGTGCCAGGAGGTGCCAGGCACCAGACGGCACGTGCCAGGCACCGTTTCCAAGGCACCGTGTTTGGCGGCAACTACGATGCCCCCATGCCACGCCGCACCATCGCAGAGTTCCGCGCAGAGCGCGCCAAGGGGCAGGAGGCGCTCCTCGCCGCGGATCACCTCGGCCTGAAGCGCTTTCTTCGCCTCGATTCCGCCACCTACGAGGACGGCGCGCTCGACGCCCGCACGAAGGAGCTGCTCGGCCTCGTGGCCAGCGCCGTCCTCCGCTGCAACGACTGCATCGACTACCACCTCGAGCAGTGCGTGAAGGCGGGCTTCACGCGCGACCAGCTCGTCGACGCGCTCAATGTCGCGCTTGTGGTGGGGGGGTCGATCGTGATCCCGCACGCGCGCCACGCGATGCTCTCGATCGACGAGCTCTTCACGGAGCAGGCCGGCGGCAGCTGACCGGCCGTCAGATCCGCTTCATGCGGACGAGGACGGAGACACCGCCCTTGACGCGGTCGCCCTTCGCCACGCAGACCTTCTCGACCTCGGAGGTCGGCACGACGAGCTCGGTTGTGGAGCCGAACTTGATCATCCCGTAGCGCTCGCCGCGCCCGAGCCGCTGCCCTGCCTCGACGGGACAGACGATGCGGCGGGCGATCTTGCCCGAGATCTGCTTCACGCCGAGGTTGACGCCGCCCGACGAGAGGAGCCGCATGACGAGCGACTCGTTGACCTTGGCGCTCTCCTCGATGCGGACATCGAGGTACTTGCCGGGCGTGTGGATGGTGTTGAGGACCGTGGCCTCGCAGGGCGAGCGGTTCACATGGACATCGAGCACGGACAGGTAGATCCGCACGATGGTGGCGGGTCCGCTCGTCGCGGGGTGCTCCTCGACCTCGACCACCGCGCTGACGAGCCCGTCCGCGGGGCTCACGAGATCGCGGGGATCGTCGCTCGCGGGCCGTCGGAAGAGCGGGTCGCGGAAGAACGAGGCGAGCGCCAGCCACACGACGATCGCCGCGCCGACGAGCCACCACCACCCGAAGAACACACCCGCCGCCGCGATCGACGCGGCGGCGAGGGTGATGATCATCCATTCACGGAACCCGTAGCGCGTGAGCAGCATCGGGTGGGGTCATTCGGAGGCGCGACCCACGAAGAACCCGACGAGCCCGAAGACCGCCGCGATTCCCGCAAGGCTGCCGCCCCAGGCGAGGGTGTTGCCCGCGAAGCTCGCGGCGATGCCCGAGCCTGCGCCGAAGGCGGCCGCGACCGCGATCATGCCCGCGACGGCGAGGCCGACGAACGCGGCGAGCATGAGGCCGACGCCGACGCCCGACCAGGCGCCGTCGTAGGCCTCCGCGACCGTCATGCCCGTGGTCGGGATCGGCGGGGCGCCGAACCCGGGCGACGACTGCACGGCCTCGAAGAGCCCGCTGGCGCCGCTCGCGGCTTCGCCGGACTCGCTCGAGTAGACCTGGTCGATGAGCTCCGCGCCGAGCGCGGTCTCCTCGCTCTCACGGGTGAGGTCGAGGAGGCCCGAGCCGGAACCGACCGTCTCAAGGCCGATCTCGACGGCGTCTCCGCCGCCCTTGCCCGCGCCGAACGCCGAGATGCCCGTGCCGCCCGCGCTGTCGGCGAGGCCGAGGACGGAGTCCTCGAGCGCGCCGCCCTTGGCGGGGCTCGGGGCGTTGAAGGCCGTTCCGCCGCCGCTGTCGGCGAGGCCGATCGGGCCGCGCGATTCGTCGGAGAGCGGAACCCCGCCGTCCGACATGACGCCTGCGAGAAGGTCGACCTGCTCGACTCGGAACTTGGTCTGCCCCTCGTGGCTCACGCGCTGCAGCCGACCCGTGTCGGCGATGGCGTTGACTTCGGCGGGGGACTTGCGCAGCTTGGCGGCTGCCTCCTCGAGGGTGTAGAACGACTTGGCCATGAAAGTCTCCAGTGGTGGGCGGTTTCCCGCCTGAGTTCCGTACGCTACCCCACGGCGGCGGATGCCGCAAGGACGCGGGTTCGGAGAAGCCCAAAGCGTACGCATCTCTCCATGACCCGTCGACAGCAACCGACCAGGAACGGCCGTGCGCGGCGCGGTTCGACGACCCAAGGCGGAATGCTGCCCGAGGGTCTTCCCGCGCTCGTCGAGGGGTGGTTCGCGGAAGCCGCGCGGGATCTCCCTTGGCGCCGCGCACGGAGCGGGTACCACGCCCTCGTCAGCGAGCTGATGCTGCAGCAGACGCAGGTGGCGCGGGTCTTGGAGCGGTTCGACCCCTTCGTCGCCCGGTTTCCCAGTGCGACGACCCTGGCGGCGGCTCCCGAGGACGCGGTTCTGGCCGCCTGGCAGGGGCTTGGGTACTACCGCCGCGCCAGGCTCCTCCACGCCGCCGCGAAGGCGGTCGTCGATCGACACGGAGGCGAGGTGCCCGCGGGCGACCACGCCGCGCTGCTCGCGCTGCCTGGGGTCGGGAGGTACACGGCGGGGGCGATCGCCTCGATCGTGGCGGGGGTGCCTGTTCCGATCGTCGACGGGAATGTGACGCGGGTGTTCCAGCGGGTGGCGGCGCGCGAGGGAAGCGCGAGCGACCGGGCGGTCGTCGAGTGGGCGTGGCGCGAGGCGGAGCGGTTCGTCGAACGCGCCGGGGACCCCGCCGCCGCGAACGAGGGGCTGATGGAGCTCGGGGCGACGGTCTGCACGCCAGCTGCCCCGAAGTGCGGCGCGTGCCCTCTGGCGCGCGTGTGCGCTGCGCGTCGGGACGGTCGGGTCGGCGAGATTCCCGCTCCGAAGGCAAGGGCGGCGCGGCGCGAGATGGTGCTGGTCACCGCGCGGCTCGTGCGGGCGTCGGACGACGCCTTGCTGCTCGAGCAGCGCCCGCGCGAAGGTCTGTGGGGCGGGCTGTGGCAGCCGCCCGCGGTCGAGTGCGCGGACGGACGCGAGGTGTCGGCGCGGGCGGCGGCGGACCTGCTCGGGCTGCCGGCGACGGTGGCGCTCTCGGCGGCGGGAGAGGTGCCGTTTCAGACCACGCACCGCGCGGTCGTGTTCGTGGTGTTCGAGGCGCGTGTGCGCGGGCCGGGCGCTGCACTCGCACGCGGCGGGCGGCGTTGGGTGACGCGTGACGAGCTCGGCGGGTTCGCGCTGTCGAACGCCGCCAAGCGCGTGCTGGGTGCTTGATCGGCCGCAGCCGCGACCGCTCAAATCATGACGAGCACCAGAGGGAGCGGCCGCAGCCGCGACCGCTCAAACGCCGTCACGCACCCCGCTCGAACATCGCCGCCGCGCGCAGGAGCGTCTCCTCCGCGAACGCCGGCGCCTGCAGCTGGATGCCGACGGGCAGCCTCCTGCCGCCTTCCTCCGCGAAGCCGCCGTTGATCGAGATCCCGGGGATTCCCGCGATGTTCGTGTTCACCGTGTAGACATCGCAGAGGTACATCGCCAGCGGATCCGACTTCCCGCCGAACGGGAACGCGGGCATCGGCGAGGTCGGGCCGAGGATGACATCGCACTTCGCGAACGCGCGGTCGAACTCGTCCTTGATGAGACGCCGCGCCTGGAGCGCGCGCTTGTAGTACGCGTCGTAGTAGCCCGAGCTCAGCACATAGGTGCCGAGCATGATGCGCCGCTGCACCTCGGGGCCGAAGCCCTCGGCGCGCGACTTCGAGTAGAGGTCCTCGAGGTCCTCGCCGGCCTCGAGCTTCGCGCGGTGTCCGTAGCGGATGCCGTCGTAGCGCGCGAGGTTGCTCGACGCCTCGGCGGGCGCGATCACGTAGTAGGTCGAGATGCCGATGTCGGTGAGCGGCAGGTCGATGTCGACGATCTCCGCGCCGAACGCGCGCGCGGCGGCGATCGACTTCTCGAGGACTTCCGCGACGGCGGACGAGTTCGCGTCGGTGCGGTACTCGCGCGGCACGCCGACGCGCAGCTTCGCGAGCGGCTCGCGCACCGTCGCGGCGAGCGGCGCGCACGGCGCGTCCGCGCTCGTCGAGTCGTTCTCGTCGCGCCCGACGATCGCGTCGTAGACGAGCGCCGCGTCCTCGACCGAATGCGCGAACGGCCCGATCTGGTCGAGGCTCGAGCCGAACGCGACGAGGCCGTAGCGCGACACGCGGCCATAGGTCGGCTTGAAACCGACGCAGCCGCAGAGCGCGGCGGGCTGGCGGATCGATCCGCCGGTGTCGGAACCAAGCGACGCGTCGCAGAAGCGCGCCGCCACCGCGGCCGCGCTGCCGCCCGAGCTTCCGCCCGGCACGCGCGTCGTGTCCCACGGGTTGCGCGTCGGGCCGAACGCGCTGTTTTCCGTCGACGAACCCATCGCGAACTCGTCGAGGTTCGTCTTTCCGATGAAGACCGCGCCCGCCGCCGCGAGGCGCTCGATCACCGTCGCATCGAACGGCGAGCGGTAGTTCGCGAGCATCCTCGACGAGCAGGTGGTCTTCCCCTCGCGCATCACGATGTTGTCCTTGACCGCGATCACGGCGCCCGCGAGCGGCCCCGGGTTCTCGCCGCGCTGCACCATCGCGTCGATCGCCTTCGCGCGCGCGCGCGCCGCGTCTGCGTGCACCTCGTTGAACGCGTGGATCTCGCCGTCCTTTGCGGCGATCGACGCAAGGAACGCGTCCACGCGGCTCGCCGCGCTCGTGCGTCCTTCGCGCACATCGGCACAGATCGCGGCGAGCGGCTGTGGAGCCGGTGCGTCGCTGCTCATGCGCCACCTCCCTCGCCGAGCACCTTCGGGACCGCGAGATAACGGTCCTCGACGGCGGGCGCGTTCCTGAGGAGATCCTCGACGGGCATGCAGGCCTTCGGTTCATCTGCGCCGAGGCGGTTCACGATCTTCATCGGGTGCGCCATCGGCTCGACGCCCTCGGTGGGCAGCGCCTGGAGCTTGGCGATGTGGCCGAGGATCGACGAAAGCTGGGTGCGAACCGTCCCGACCTGCGACTCGGCCAGGCTCAGGCGCGAAAGTCGCGCGATCTTCAGGATGTCGGCGTCGGTCAGCGCCTCGGGCGTCGAATCAGACATGGATCGAAGGGTATCAGACGGCGACGGCCGGGTCGTCGACGCAGCCGCGGCGTCCGTGGGCCGCGCGCCGCGACCTATAGTGCATCCTTTCGCCTTGCTCGGCGAAGCAGACGCCCCCTCAACGACCTCCTCAACGACCTCCTCAACGACCCGCGATGAACGACCCGCGATGAACGATCCGCGACCCTCCGAACCGTCCAGCGCGCGTCAGCGGCTTCCTCTCTACGCGATCGCGTTCCGCGCCGCGGTGTGCCTCGTGCTCGTCGCGGTCGGCGGCGGCGCGATCGCCGCGCTGGTGGCGACGAGCCCCTCCGCCGCTCGGAACGCGGAGGCAGCGCCCCCGCAGCGGGTGTCCGTCCTCGAGCTGCGCCCGCTCGAGATCGAGCGCTTCGTGCGTGGCTACGGCACGGCCCGGGCCCTCGACAGCGCCGATGTCCCCGCGCGCGTGCAGGCGGTGGTCCGCGCCGTGGCGCCGCGGTTCGCGGCGGGTGCGCGCGTGGCGAAGGGCGAGACGCTGATCACGCTCGACGACAGCGACTTCCTCCACCAGCTTGCGGTGGCCGAGCAGGCGATTCTCGCCATCGACTCGCAGTCCGCGCTCCTCGACGCGCAGGAGCGCACCGCCGCCGCGACCGCCGAACTCGCGCGCGCAGACCGCGACCTCGCCGCCGCGGACCTCGCGCGCGTCGAGAAGGCCGCGGCCGACGGCGCCGCCCAGCCGCGCGAGGTCGACCGCGCGCGTCAGGCGCTCATCGCGGCCTCGCGCGCGGCCGTGGTCGCCGAGGACGCCGTCGCGCAGATCCCTTCGCGCCGCGCGTCTCTCGAGGCGGAGCGCCTCGCCAACGTCGCCCGCCGCGATCTCGCGCGGCTCTCCGCCGAGCGCTGCACCATCGTCGCGCCGATCGACGGCGTGCTCCAGACCGCGGAGATCGAGGAGGGCGAGTCCGTCATGCCCGGCCAGAAGGTCGCGCGCGTGGTCGACCCGAGCCGCGTCGAGATCCCGCTGCGGATTCCAGCGTCGTCGCGCGCGCTCGCGCCCGTCGGCGCGCGGGCGATCGTGACGGCGCGCGCCGACGGCCGCGTGTTCGAGGGTTCCGTCGCGCGCGTGGCGCCCGAGGACGACCCCGACTCGCGCACCGCCACGGTGTACATCGAGATCGCGCAGGGCGACGCGCGCGGCGACGCGCTCGCGCCTGGCGCGTTCGTCGAGGCGAAGGTGCTCGCGGGCGGCAGCGCTCCGCGCATCGCCGTGCCGCGGCGGGCGATCCGCGACGAGTCGATCGCGGTCGTCGAATCGGGCCGTGTGCGCATGCGCCGCATCAGCGTCGACTTCGCCTTCGCGGGCACGCCTGACGGCGCCGCGCTCGCCGACGCGGACTGGGCGGTTCTCGCGGACGAGTTCGCGCCCGGCACGCTCGTCGTGATCGACGGCTCGCGCAGCCTCGCGGAGGGGCAGGAGATCGAGCCCGTCACGGTGCACGCCGACGCGGCTTCCGTCGACGGCGAGAAGGGCGCGGGCTGATGGTCCGGTCGCTCGTCGACTTCTGCGTGCGGCGAAGCGTGCCCGTCACGCTGCTCGCGTGGACGCTCATCATCGGCGGCGTCGTCGCGCTCCTCACCATGCGGCGCGAGTTCTTCCCCGAGACCGCGCCGCAGGCCGCGCGCATCGTCCTCGTCTACCCGGGCGCCTCGCCCAAGGAGATCGAGGAGTCGATGGCGCGCAAGATCGAGGACCGCGTCGTCGACGTCGAGGGCGTCGACCGCATCGAGACGCGCCTCTCCGAGGGCACGGGCGGCATCACCGTCAAGCTGAAGGCGGGAACCGACGCGGACAAGGCGATCGAGGACATCCGCCTCGCGATCGAGCAGATCACCGATCTTCCGCCCGACGCCGAGCGCGTGCGCGTGTTCGACTTCCAGCCGAACTTCCCGACCATCATGGTCACGGTCGCGAGCGACGCGGGCGAGGAGTACATCAAGCGCGAGCTGCGCGCGATCCGCGACGACCTGAAGTCGCTCGATGGGATGGGCTCGCTCGTCGAGATCGGCCTGCGGCCGCGCGAGATCCATGTCGATGTCGATCCGGCCGCGCTCCTGCGCCACGGCATCCGCCTGAGCGAGGTGTCCGACCGCGTGCGCGCGGCGATGGCGGAGGTGCCCGGCGGCACCGTGCGCACGGAGAGCGCCAACCTCTCGATCCGCACGCTCGGGAACGCCGAGAACGTGTCGGCGATCCGAGGCATCGTGCTGAAGAGCGCGGTCGACGGATCGAGCCTGAGGCTCGGCGAGATCGCGGAGGTCCGCGAGGACTTCGAGGACATCCCGCAGGTCCGCCGCTTCGGCGGCAAGCCCGCGGGCACGCTGGTCGCGTTCAAGGAGGGCGACGAGGACGCGGTCGAGATCGCGGAGCTCGTGCGCGGCTACGTCGCCGGCCGCAACGGCGAGCCGCCGCGCGACTTCCTGCGCGACCGCGTGATCACGAGCGCGTGGGAGCGCGGCTACGAGCTCGGCCGCTCGCGCCCGCCCGTCGACGGCACGCTCGCGCAGCACAACGATCTCGCCCGCATCATCGAGGGGCGGTTCGAGCTTCTGTCGACGAACGCGGTGCAGGGGGCGGTCCTCGTCTTCATCGTGCTCCTTCTCGGCCTCAACCGCGTGGCGAGCGTCTGGGTGATGGTCGGCATCGTGATCGCCGTGGCCTGCACGCTGATGTTCATGCAGGCGACCGGCGTCACGCTCAACCTCATCACCATGTTCGGCCTCCTCATCGTGCTCGGCATGCTCGCCGACGACGCGATCGTGATGAGCGAGAACATCGTGAAGCGCCACAAGGAGTTCGGCGAGCCGCCGCTCGTCGCCGCCGTGAACGGCGTGACGCAGGTCTTCTGGCCCGTCGTCGGCAGCGTCACCACCACGATCGTCGCGTTCGTGCCGCTCGTCTTCATCAAGGGAAACATCGGCGAGCTGCTCGGCAACCTGCCGACGGTCGTCCTGATCGCGCTCGGCGCGAGCCTCCTCGAGTCGAGCTTCATGATGCCGAACCACATGGCGCACGCGCTCGTCCGCGAGGAACGCGCCGCGGCGCGCGGGGGCTCGCGGTTCGGCCGCCTCATGAAGCCGCTCGGCGACCTGCGCGAGCGCGCCATCGAGCGGCTCCTCCGCGTGTATGAGCGCGCGGTGCGCCGGTGCCTGCGCGAGCGCTACATCACGCTGGCCGCGACGACCGCGGTGCTCATGCTCTCGGTCGGCATGGTGTTCGGCGGGCGCCTTGCGTTCGTGTTCCTGCCCGCCGACGACACCGAGACCGTGATCGTCGACTTCGCGCTGCCGATCGGCGCCACGATGGAGCAGACGAGCGAGGTCGCGCGCCGCATCGAGCTCGCGGCGCGCGCGCAGCCCGAGGTGCAGGCGCTCACGGCGAGCCTCGGAAGCTCGGTCGACTTCGAGACGGGCGCGACCAACGCGGCCGCGACGCATCTCGGGCAGATCTTCCTCGAGCTGTCGCCCGTCGAGACGCGCTCGCGCCGAAGCGCGGAGGTCATCGACTCGATCCGCCTCGCGGCGGGCAACCTCGACGAGTGCGAGACGGTGAAGTTCCAGGAGATCTCGGGCGGCCCCGCGGGCGCCGATGTGAGCTACGAGGTCCGCGGCGCGGACGATGCGCAGGTCGACGACGCCGTCGCGCGCATCAAGGCCGCGCTCGCGGGCTTCAGCGGCGTGAAGGACATCTCCGACGATGCGGACGACGCGCAGCGCGAGCTCCGCATCGAGCTGACGACGCAGGCGCTCGCGATGGGCTTCACCACGGCCGACGTGGCGCAGCAGGTGCGCACGGCCGTGTTCGGCTCGGAGGCGCACACCTTCAGCGCCGACCGCGAGGATGTCGATGTGCGCGTCCAGTTCGACGCCGCCTCGCGGCGAAGGCTCTCGACCATCGAGGAGCTCTGGCTCGTGAGTCCGACGGGCACGGCCGTGCCGCTCGTCGAGGTGGCCGATGTGCGCGAGGGCCGCGGCTACTCGACCATCCGCCGCGTCGACCGCGCGCGCACCGTGACCGTGAGCGCCGACTGCGACGACGCCACCAACCCCGAGATCGTCGCGCGCGCGCTCGCCCCCGAGATCGAGGCGATCGCGGCCGCGCTGCCCGGCGTCGAGATCGACGCCGCGGGCCGCCAGAAGGACCTCGTCGACGCGTTCGCGAACTTCCCGCTCGCGCTTCTCGCGGCGTTCCTCGGGATCTACGTGATCCTCGCCTGGCTCTTCGAGAGCTACCTGCAGCCGCTCGCGGTGATGCTCGCGATTCCGTTCGGCATCATCGGCATCGTGTGGGGGCATCTCCTGCTCGGCTTCGACATGACCTTCCTCTCGCTCATCGGCTTCGTCGCGCTGGCGGGCGTCGTCGTGAACAACTCGCTCATCCTCGTCGAGTTCTCGAACGAGCTGCGCGAGAAGGGGACGCCGCTCCTCGAGTCGCTCGTGCGCGCGGGGCGGCTGCGGCTCGTCCCGATCATGCTCACCACCGTGACGACGCTCGCCGGGCTCTCGCCGCTCATGCTCGAGCAGAGCTTCCAGGCGCGGTTCCTCATCCCGATGGCGATCTCGCTCGTGTTCGGGCTGATGAGCTCGAGCGTGCTCACATTGCTCGCGCTGCCCGCCGCGATCATGGTGATCGACGACATCAAGGGCGCCGTGCATCGGCTCTGGACGGGACGCCCGCGCCCCGACGCCGCGGACACGGCGGCCGCCGCCGCCGAGGGCTTCCGCAGCTGATTTCGCGGGCGGTACACTCGCCGCATGCGCATCGCGAAGGACTTTCCGAAGGACCAGGTCGTCGTCGGCGTCGACCTCGGCGGCACCAACATGCAGATCGGCGTCGTCGACGCCGAAGGCCGCATCATCGGCCGCTGCAAGCGGAAGACGAAGGCGCATGAGGGCCGCGACACCGTCATCAGGCGCCTCGTCGAGGGCGTCTGGCGCGCGATGGACGACGCGAAGGCGCCGCGCGAGAAGCTGTTCGGCGTCGGGGTCGGCGCCCCGAGCGCCGTCGACTTCGACAAGGGCGTGGTCATCAAGGCGGGCAACCTCGGATGGGAGGACCTGCCGCTGAGGGACATCCTCGCGAAGGAGTTTGCGAAGGACGCGGGCTTGCGCGATGCCGCGCTGCGCGTCGCGCTCGACAACGATGTCAATGTCGCCGCGTGGGGCGAGGCGCAGCTTGGCGCCGCGCGCGGCCGCGCCAATGTGCTCGCGGTGTGGGTCGGAACGGGCGTCGGCGCGGGGCTCGTCCTCGACGGCAGGCTCTGGCGCGGCCCGCGCCACACGGCGGGCGAGATCGGACATGTGGTCCTCTTCCCGGGCGGGCAGCCCGGGTTCATGACCGTCGAGGACATCTGCTCGCGCACGGGCATCGTGAACGCGATCAGGCGCCTCCTCCCGATGCATCCAGAGAGCGTCCTCCACAGGCTCATCTCGGAGAAGGCCGACGAGACGGGCTCGATCGGCTCGTCGACGATCGCACGCGCCTACGAGAAGGACGACGAGCTGGCGCGCAAGGTGGTCGACAAGAGCGCGGAGTTCCTCGGCGTCGCGGTGGCCAACATCGTCACGATGCTCTCGATCGACTGCGTGGTGCTCGGCGGCGGCGTCACGGAGGCGCTCGGCGAGCCGTTCGTCGCGCGCGTGCGCAGGAGCTTCGACCGCACGGTGTTCCCGTCGGTCCTTCGCAAGACCGACATCGTGGCGAGCTCGCTCAACGACGACGCGGGCGTGTTCGGCGCCGCGATGCTCGTCTGCACCTGAGGCAGGCAAACGGAGGATCCATGGCACGCGACGGACGACCGCTTTCCGAAGTCATCGACGCCCTCGGCGCGATCGCCCCGCTCTCGCTCGCCGAGGGCTGGGACAAGGTCGGGCTCCTCGTCGCGGGCGATGGGCGCGCGGTCACCCGCGCGGTCCTCGCGATCGATGTCGTGCCCGAGGTGCTCGACGAGGCGAAGGCGCTCGGCGCGCAGCTCGTCGTCGGATATCACCCGCTGATCTTCAAGCCGCTCGACCGCCTCGACGGCGCAAGCTGGCAGTGCCGCGTGGCGATCGACGCGCTGCGCGCGGGAATCGCCGTGTATTCGCCGCACACGGCGCTCGACGCGGTCGCGGGAGGCGTGAACGACTGGCTCCTCGAGTCGGTCGCCGCTGCCTCGGGCGGCTCTGTGGGGGGCGTCGCGGCGCTTGTTCCCGCGGCCGCGCAAGGCAACACGCACAAGATCGTGGTGTTCGTGCCCGAGGACGACGCGGAGGCCGTGCGCGACGCGCTCGCGGCCGCGGGAGCGGGTGTGATCGGCGCATACAGCCGCTGCTCGTTCACGCTTGTCGGCGAGGGGACATTCCTCGCAGGCGAGGGCGCGTCGCCTGCCATCGGCGAGCGCGGACGGCTCGAGCGCGTGCGCGAGGTGCGTCTCGAGATGCCTCTGCCGCGCCGCGCGCTTGCGGCGGTGGTCGCTGCGCTCCACGCGGCGCATCCCTACGAGGAGCCTGCGTTCGACATCGTGCCGCTCGAGGCAGTGCCCGCCCGCACCGCGCCGCGCACGGGCGCGGGCCGCGTGGGCGACCTCGCCGCGCCTGCGACGGCGAAGGCCTTGGCGCCGCGGCTGGCGCAGATCCTCGGGTGCGGACCGCTGCTCTCGACGCGCGGAGGCGGCGCCACCCACACGCGCGTCGCGGTCTGCGCAGGCAGCGGCGCGGGCCTCCTCGAGACGGCCGCGCGGGCGGGTGCGACGCTCTTCGTCACGGGCGAGCTCTCGCACCACGATGTCCTCCGAGCCCATGCGCTCGGGCTCGAGGTCCTCCTCGCGGGCCACACCAACACGGAGCGCGGCTACCTCCCGCGCCTCGCCGACGCCCTGTCCGCCCGGCTCGCGGGCCTCGAATGCGCCGTGTCCGCCCGCGACCGCGATCCGCTTGTCTGAGCGGGAACGGCCTGCACGGAGGAAACCTTGCGATTTCGCGCGATCTTCGCACTGCGTGGTTGAAAGGTCTTATCGGGCAAGCCACTATCCCTGCAGGCCCGTGCTCCGGCAGGGGCCTCGGCCCCGAGGGCGTGCCTCTCGGCGCCGCGACATATTCAGCGCAGTTCCAGCCACAGGAGGGCTTGCATGCTGAACGAAAACCGCATGGACGCAGCGACCGGTCTTGGCCTTTCCCCCGGCATCTCGGCGGGGGGTTCCCCGAGCGCAGGTGGCGCGACCGCGAGGAAGCACTTCGTGCTCGATACGAATGTGCTCCTCCACAACGCAAACTCGATCTTCAAGTTCGCGGAGCACGAGGTGGTGATCCCCCTCGCGGTCATCGAGGAGCTCGACACCTTCAAGAAGAACAACGACGAGCGCGGCCGCAACGCGCGGCAGGTGACACGCGCGCTCGACCGGCTGCGCGCGCAGGGCGCGCTCTTCGAGGGCGTGGTCTGGAACGAGCAGGGCGGGTCGATCCGCGTGGCGCGCTGCAACGGCAGCCGCGACTTCGCGCTCGACCTCGACAAGGCGGACAACCGCATCCTCGCGGTCGCGCAGGAGCTCCATCTCGGCGGCAAGCGCACGGTCTTCATCTCGAAGGACATCAACGCGCGCGTGAAGAGCGACGCGCTCGGCATTCCCGCCGAGGACTTCGAGCACGACCACATCGCGGCCGACTTCCTGCACGCGGGCTATGTCGTGATGAAGGTGCCCGGGGAGCTGATCGACGAGCTCTACGACGAGCGGCAGCTGCGCATCGACAGGCTCGCGGAGTTCACGGCGCACACGCCCGACTACGCGCACACGGTCGCGGTCGAGGCGGTGGCGAACCAGTTCATCCTGCTCATCGACGAGCTCGACGAGCACCACACGGGCCTCGCGCGCATCCTCGCCGACACGGGCGCAGCGATTCCCGTCACGGGCCCGCGCAAGCCGGTCTACGGCATCATGGGCCGCAACGTGCAGCAGACGATGGCGCTCGAGCTCCTGCTCGACGACGATGTGAAGATCGTCACGCTGACGGGCCCGGCCGGCACGGGAAAGACGCTGCTCGCGATCGCGGCGGGCCTCCACAAGACGATCAAGGAGGAGCGCTACGACAAGCTTCTCACCGCGCGGCCGATCATGCCGCTCGGCCGCGACATCGGCTATCTCCCGGGCGACAAGGACGAGAAGCTCGCGATGTGGATGCAGCCGATCTTCGACAACATCGCGTATCTCCTCTCGACGCGCGGCAGCCATGTCGACGAGCGCCCCGAGAGCCGCACGGAGAAGCAGCGGCTCGACCAGCTGATGGCGACGGGCCGTGTGGTGCTCGAGCCGCTCACCTATATCCGCGGGCGCTCGATTCCGCACCAGTTCATGATCGTCGACGAGGCGCAGAACCTTTCGCCGCACGAGATCAAGACGATCGTCTCGCGCGTCGGCGACGGCACGAAGATCGTGCTGTCGGGCGACATCCTCCAGATCGACAACCCGTATCTCGATGCGCAGTCGAACGGGCTGGCGCACGCGATCGAGCGCTTCAAGGGCCAGCGCATCGCGGGCCATGTGTCGCTCTCGAAGACGGAGCGCTCGAACCTCGCGAGCCTCGCGGCGGAGATCCTGTAGGCGCCTCGCCCCGCAGCACGGTCACGGCGTCCAGCGCGTGCCGTCGCTGTTGTAGATGTCGCCCTTCGCGCCGTCGATGATGCGCTGCACCTCCTCGCGGGTCAGCGTCTTCGTCGATCCATCCGCGTAGGTCACATGAAGCGTGTCCTGGTCGAACGCCTTCGGGTTCTCGATCAGGATCGGTATCTGCGACCGCAGGCTCGTGAGCGACTCGGGGTTGCCCGCGACGACGAGGAGATACGGAGTCCCGCCCTCCGTGGAGACCCATTCCGGAGCCGTCCAGATGGCGGGTTCGATCGCAAGCTGCGCCTCGAGGTTGTAGTTCGTCACGCCATCCGTCTCGCCGTCGAAGTCGGAGTCGATGATCTCTCCCACGATCGTCTGCATGTACAGGGCGCTCTGCGTCCGCCGCGCCGCGCTGCGTGCCTGCCCGAGCGCGGGCAGGAGCAGCGCGAGGACGAGCAGGACATTGACGACGAGGCCGATCGCGCCCACGATGACCGAGGCGACTGCGAGCCCTTTGCCGCTGCCCGCGGCGCGCGCGAGCAGGATGACGCCGATCACGACTCCCACGAGGCCGAGCCCCGGGATGCACAGCCCGAGCACGGCGAACACGAGGCCCGTGATGCCGAGCCCGACGGAGGTGCCCGAAGCGGTCTGCGGGAGAGGCTGCGCGTGCGTCGCCTCGGCGCTCTGGTAGGGCGGAATCGGTGGGAGTTGCGACATGCGGTGAACCTCGGTGTTCGCCGCGCGATGCGGCGCGGCAACGTGCGGACTGTACTGCGCGGATGCAACAACGCCGGCGCCGAGAGGCGCCGGCGTTGACCGTCGACCTGAGCGGAGGCCGCTCGGTGCGCCGCTGCGCGTTTCCCCATGGG
>CAYMSD010000029.1:0-9890 GCA_964393015.1 uncultured Klebsiella sp. | reverse complement strand
GACCGTCGACCTGAGCGGAGGCCGCTCGGTGCGCCGCTGCGCGTTTCCCCATGGGGCAAATCCAATCCCTTGGATGCGCAGCGGCGGTTGCTTCGGGCGAGTGCCCGAGACTTGCGTGGCCGCCACGCAGAAGCTAGTCCTGTTGCCCGTCGGGGCAGGGGTCGCCGACCTGCATCGGCGCAGCGGGGTTGCGGCACTCGATGACGAGCGTCGCGCACGAGGCATCGAGCTCGGGGAAGCAGTTGCACCCGAGGAGCCCCTCGCATGGGCCCCAGTTCGGGGTCGGCGCGGTCGGATACATCCACACGGCGCCGACCGTGGCGGGGAGCCCTGCGCACACCGGGTCCACGGCGGTGTCCCACATGGGAATGCGCGGCGGCGGACACGATGGGAGCGGGCAGGGCTCGGGCGGCGCCCACCCGGGCGGACAGGTGAGCGCGGTGCAGCCCGCGGTCGACGCGATCTTGTCGATGCAGTTCGATGCGATGCGCTTGTACGCCCGCTTGGGGACGCCGTCCTCGCACCAGATCACCACGAAGGTGTAGGCGAGGCACTCGGTCGAGCCCTCGGGAAGAAGTTCCTCCCGCGCCTGGCTTTCGGCGGCGTCGCGCGCGACGCCTTGCGCGACGAGCTCCTCGACGCGACGCGCGAACGGATCCGACCGCGCGTGGATCCACGGAGGCGGAAGCTGCCCCGGGACATCGTCCGCAGGCGCGGACGGAACGGAAGCGGCCACCAGATTGCCAAAGAGGATCGCCCCCGCTGCGGCAAGAGAGCGTGCGGTTGCGCGTCGCGCGTCGCCGCCTGCGCCGATTCGAGCCATGTGATTTCCCTTCCGACTTGAAGCCCGGGACCGCGCAGGAGGGGCCGATCGCACCTCCGCGCGGGGACCGCGGGAAACCCCGCATCCACCTGTCTGGTGCCCGATCGAGCCGCCGTGTGACAGCCCGCGTCGAAAAATGGTGGAAATTTCGAGTGATGCTTCGGCCGCGGCGCCGCGCGGGCGGGCGACTGGCGTTCAGCGGCGGTCTGCGGCCTGCTCGTCGCGCGGTCCGTCGCCCGCGACGGCGCTCGTCAGCCGCTCGATCAGGCGGTGCCAGCGCTGCCTGCATGCGGCGGCGCTCAGCCCCGTCCTCGCCGCGATCGCGGCCCACTCATGGTCGTGGAGCCGAAGCGCGATGATCTCGCGGTCGGTCTCGTCGAGCGCTTCGACGAGCGCGACGACGCTCTGACGCAGGTCCTCCCGCTCGGCGAGATCCGCGGGGTCGGCGACCCGCGCCGCGCCTTCCATGCCGCGCGCGATCGCAGGCTGCGCCGCGAGGGCGCGACGCGCGGAGCGGTCTGCGCGGCCGATGACCCTGTCGATCAGGGTGTGGAGAAGCGCCCAGAGGCGGGGCGATTGCCTCGCGTCGCCGGGGGAAGCCGCGTCCGCCTGCGTGTCGCCGGCATGGCCACGCACCGCGCGCACGCCGTCGCGCGCCTCGATGTCGAGCGTGCGGCGCACCACGGTCGCGTAGATCTCGCTCGTCGAGATCGACCGAGGCCGCCTGCCTCGACGCGCGCGGATGCGGGCGCGCAGCATGGGCGCGAGCTCCACGAGAAGGTCGGCGAGTTGCTGCGAACTGTCCACGGCGGGCACCTTATAGTGCGGCAAGCATGTCGGATGTGGCCCCGTCGGTTTCGTCTTCGGCATGGCAGCGGGAGGGCGTCCGCGGCTTCTCCGTCGCCGAGGGCGAAACGCTCGCGGACGCTGTGCGGCGCGACCTCGCGGCGCTGCTCTCGGAGGACGGGGAGCTCCCCACGCCCGAGCGCTACCTCGACGCGGTCGACCCGATTCAGGACAGGGAGAGCGCCGTCGCGGTGGTGCTGGCCGCCTTCGACGCCGCGCCGCGCTTCCGCCGCGACCTTTCGGCGGCCTGGCGCGCGCGGCACCCGTCGTGGGGCGACGCGATCGACCGCGCTGCGGCGCTCAGCATCCTCGACGGCGAGCCCGATGGCGACGACGACATGCTGCAGTGGCTCGGACCCGCCCTCGACGACGGCGTCGGCCGCTACGAACTGCTCGAACCGATCGGGAAGGGCTCGAGCGGCGCCGTCCATCGCGCGCTCGACAGGTCGCTTGCGCGCTGCGGCTCTGAGGCGTTCGTCGCGGTCAAGCGGATCCGCTGCGGCCCCGACGAGATCGACGGACGCCTGCGCGAGGCGGGCGCCGCGCGCGCGATCGCCCACGCAGGCGTGGCGCGTGTCCTCGACGCGGGGCGCGACGCGCACGGCGTCTTCATCGTGACGGAGCTGATCGCGGGCGTTCCGCTCTACATCTGGAAGGCGGTCTCGCCCGACCGCAGCGCAGAGGAGTGCGAGCGCATCGTCGCCGCCGCACAGGCGGCGCTCCTTGCGTGCCATGCGCGGGGCGTCGCGCATGGCGACCTTTCGCCCGCGAACCTCTTGATCGACGCGGAGGGCGCGCCGCGCGTCGTCGATTTCGGCCATGCGTCGTGGGGGCGCGGCGAAGATGAAGCCGCCACCGCCCGCGACCACCGGCGCCTTGCGGGAATCCTGCGATGGCTTCTGCGCGGCGTCGAGGAGAGCCCCGCGCGGCGGCGCGCGATGGCGAACATCGCGCGCGTGGCGCGTGGCGAGCCGCTTCTTGCGCGGACGGACTCTCGCGCGGGTGCGGCCACGCTTGCGGCGACGGGCGTGGCGGCGTGTGCGGCTGCGGTCGCGCTGTGGGTCGCGTGGCCCCTCGGAGAGGGCGGCGCACCCGAGATCGCCGCGGGCGGCGGCGCGCCCGAGCGCGCGGCGCGGGTCGACCCGATCGCCGGCATCTTCGGGTCGTCGCTCGCCATGCGGCCTGAGCTTGAGCGCGTGGTGCGCGACCTCCTGCTCGACGGGATGGTGGCTGTGCCCGCCGAGTCGCTTGATGCGCTGCGCATCGAGCTCCGCTCCGAGGCGAGTGCGCTCGCAGGGCGGCCTGCCTCGGGCGGTGACGACGGCGCGCTTCTTCTTGCCGCCGCGCTTCTCGAACTCACGGGCGACGAGATCGCGTGGGCCATGCCGCTCGCGGTGCTGGCCGCCGAGCGCGACGAAGGCTCCGCATCGCGCGTCCTGCTCGCGCAGGCGATCGTCGACATCGCGCGCATCCGCACAGGGGGTGCCGATGCGCTCGAGGACGCGCGCGGGCGGCTCGAGCGGGTCCGCGTCGAGTGCGGGGCGACGGGCCTCGAGCTCATCGCGGAGCATGTCTCGCGCTTCGTGCCGACGAACCCGCTTCCACCCGATGCGGTGCGTCGCAACGCGCCGCCGTGAGGCGCCCGGGCAGCGCCTACGACGCGCCGCGAATCGCCTCGAGCGACGCGTGGATCCAGCGGTAGGGCGCGAGTTCAGGTGCGTCGGTCCGCATGCGGCCGGGCTGCGCGAAGAGCAGCGCCGCGCGCGCCGCATCGCCGTCAGCCTCGCGCACATCGCGGTTGCGGCGCATGGCTTCGCCAGCGAGGCGGCTCGACGCCGCTCCCTGCGTGGCCGGGTCGAGAAGCGCAAGCAGCAGGACACGCACGGCGCCTTCGTCGGGTGGCACGGGCCACAGCAGGCAGGCGAGCCCCGTCGGACGCGCGCGCGGCTTCGACTGCGCGTCGGCGAGCGCGGGCACGAGGTCGTCCGCGAAGTGGGCCTCGACCACGGTCGCGCCGCGCATGATCGCGATCGCAGCGTCGCCGTCGTGAAGTTCGAGCAGGATCGCGGCGTCGCCCGTCGCCTCGCCGACCGCGTCGCCGAGGGCATGCAGCGCCCCCGCGCGCCCAGGTGCGAAGGCGGGGAGCGCGTCGCCCTCGCCATGCGCGCCGTCGCCCGCGGACACGAGGCGCCACGGCGCATCGGGCTCGTCGCGCGCGAAGCGCACCTCGGCCAACGAAACGGCGCCGCCCCGTGAGGGCGGCGCCGTGCGAAGTTCGAGTTCAAGCGCCGTGTCCGTCGAGCGGACGACTCGGACGGGCCGGCTTGCGTCCGCCTCCGTGGCCTGGCCCGCATGCGAGGGTGCGGCCGCCGAGAGGAACGCCGCGAGCGAGAGCGCGATCGCCGTCACTCGCGGTTGCCGAAGAGGGCCGCGATGCGGAAGGCGAGCTTGAGCGCCTCGAAGTAGACCCACGCGAGCGTGACGATCAGGCCGAAGGCGAGCATCCACTCCATCGACCTGGGGGCGCCCGCGGCGACCGCCTCGTCGATCTGCGCGAAGTCGACGAGAAGCCAGAGCGCTGCGACGATGAGGATCAGCACATTGATGCCGAGGCCGATGAGCGCGCCCGAGCCGCCGTCGAAGGCCGATCCGAGCGAGAGGAACGGCATCGACGCGCCGAACAGGCTCATGATGAAGCTGACGAGGTAGACGACGCCGATGCCGATCGTCACGAGCATGAGCACCGACGCGAAGCGCGGGCCCGCCTTGATGATGCCGAAGGTGTGGAGCGCGAGCATCGTCGCCATCAGGCTGCCCGTGATGACGAACGCCTGCAGCGCGAGGCCGCCCACGGCGACGATGCCCTTCGAGGCGAGGATCCCCTCGAGCATGAGGCTGAACGCGCCGAGGAAGAAGCCCTGCGTGATCGAATAGACGGGCGCGCCGATCTTCGCGAGCCCCGGGCGCGACATCATCGCGAAGAAGAGGACGAGCGAGATCACCGCGGAGGCGATCCAGCTGATCCAGAGGAGGCTCGGATAGGCCTGCGTGAGCATGTAGCCGCCCGCACCCGCGGCGACCGCCAGCATGGTGCAGAGGCCTGTCTTCTGCAGGACGCCTGTGATCGACGCCGCGTCGGAGCGGGTCGCACCGCCCGTCTCGGAGACGAGCCTGTCGAGTGCGGAGTCAGACAGAACGGGGTTCGATGAAGAAAGGATGGACATGGCGCGGGAGTATACGGGGCGAACTGGACAGACGAGGGAAGAGGACGCTGGAGCACGACGGACCGAGCGGGATGTTCACGGGATGACCGTGAACTCCTCGAGCCGCGCGTCGTTGTAGTCGGGGGCCATGAAGCCCACGCCCACGGCGCTCGTGGTCTCGATAAGCACATACTCGAGCCCGCCGTGCGTGAGCGTGGCGGCGCAGGCCGTCGGGCGGATGCCGACGCCGAGCAGCATGTGCGGGCGGCCGTCGAGCGTGAGCGTGACGAGGACGAGCGGAAGCCTCGGGTCGGCCGCGCGCAGAAGCGCAGCGAGGAGGAGCACCTTGGAGTCGCAGTCGCCGCCGTCGGCAAGCGTGGCGCCGGGCGTGCGCAGGCCGCAGCGTTCGAGCCCGTCGGGCGACGGCGTCACCTCCGCGTAGGGAATGGCGCGCTGGACGAAGCTCGTCAGCGCCTCGACGCGGGTGTCGGAGCGCGGGTAGTTGCCGGGCTCCGCGGCCGCGCCTGATGCGGGTGCGCCGGCGTCGCGCCATGCGCGCACGACGGCCTGCGCGAGCGGCGCCACGAGCGGCGCGGCGCGTCGCACGAGCCACGGGAAGTCGGGCGCGACGCGGTTTCCCTCGAGCACGATGCCGTGCTTCGCAAGCGCCGCGGCGTGCTGCGCGAGGAGTTCCTCCCACATCGCGTCGTCGACCCTGCCATCTCCGCGGACGCGGAAGGTGCGGAGGCGGTGCATCTCGAAGCCGAAGTGCGCCTCGAGCGCCTCGAGGCCCGCGCGGTCGATCTCAGCCTCGACCACGCAGTCGAGCGGCTCGATGCGGGCGTCGCGCGCGGTGGGCGTGCAGCCCTCGAACACGATCTGCGTCCGGTCGTCCTTCCACGCCCAGCGTTCGCGGTGCAGTTCGGGCGGCGGAGGAGAGAAGTCCGTGCCCTTCAGGTCGAAGTCGATCTTCGCGGGGTCGCGCGCGCCGTTCGCCGCGCGCGGCGGCCCGTCGTCGCCTTCGTCGAGTTCTTCGGCTCCGTCGGAGTCCCGCACAAGCGGCATGCCGCCGCGCGGCGTCGTCGGGTCGGCTGCGCCGCGGCCTGTGCCAGCGTTCGCGGTGTCCGGCTCCGTGCCGATCAATGCAGCAGTGCCCGAGATCGCTGCGACCCCGAGCAGGATGAAGATGGTGAATCGAACTGCCGAACTTTCCATCAGCCGACGCCAAACGCCCGACGGCAGGCTTCGAGCGCCCGCCCCCGACGGACGGCGGCCTCGACCAGCCGTCCGAGATCCCGCCTCTTGATCGACTCGAGAAGGGTGGTGGCGAGAGAATCAGTCGACAAAATGGTGCGTGCGGCCTCGCGAAGGGCATGGTCCTGCGCAGGGCTTGCCACCAGGCCGTCCCACGAGGCGAGGGAAGCGGCCGCGGAATCGCCGCTCGCAACCGCAGACTGGAGCCGCTGCTCGGTGGGGAGGCCCGAATAGGCAAGCCCGTCGAGGGCGAGGCGCACGGCCGCCTCCTCGAGCCGCAGCGCACGGGCCGCGTCCATCTTGGTCCGCGAATGTTCGGTGCCTGGCGGGAGCGGCGCGCGCGGGTCGGCAAGCGCGGCCGCCCACTCGGGGAGCGGGGCGACGACGCTCGGGATCGAGAACTCGGCCATCGCCCGCGCGACGCGGGCCTTCAGCTGCTCGTGCGCCGAGAGCGCGCCCGCGATGCCCCCGCGCGCCGCGAGGATCCCCTCGAGCGTCGCCCGCAGCTGGCGGCCATTCGTCTCCGCGACCTCGAGGCACTGCGGACAGATCGGACCCGCGATCGACCGTGCGCAGCGCACGCAGTAGGGCTTCCACGCGGGCTGCGCGCAGCGGCAGGGCGCGGCGCTTCCGAGCGCGCGCTCGACGCGGCAGCGCTCGCACCGTTCGACGGTGCGAGCCTCAAGCTGCGGGCGGCCAAGGAGTTCCTGATGCACGGGGGCGAGGGCGGTTGGGGTTGGGAGCCGGGCGGTCGCGGGCTCGTTCGATCAAACCCCGACAAGGAATCTGAAGGTCGAGGAGACGATCGTAGCCCGTTCCGCGGCACGCTGCGCGGACGGCGCGTTCCGCGGCGCTGCGGTGACGAGCCCGCGCGACTTGCAGCCCGCACCAATCTTCGATTACTGTCTTCGTGGGGTGAATATGAATCGATGGACATGCTTGCGAAAGGATGACCGTGGCTGTCGCAGCGCGGCGGTTGCCGCCGTGCGCGCTGCGGGCGCGGGATTCCGCGTGAACGGGGGCGCGCGATGAGCGAGCCGAGACCGATGGCGGCGCCCGCGGCGGCCGATGCGGCGGCCTCGGCGCCCGCGCGGCCCGCGCCGCCCGTGCGCGACCGCATCGTGGTCATCGGCCGCCGCCGCGCGGGGAAGACGATCTACCTTGCGCGGCTCTACGAGGCGCTCTGGCAGGGCTGCACGCTTCTCGACGGGAAGATTCCCGCGCCCGACGAACCCATCGACGAACGGCTGAAGGGCGACAGGCGCCGCGTGGTCGAGATGACCTGCCGCGCCACCTCGGGCGCCGCGCACACCCAGTTCATGCGCGTGATCGAGGAGCTGCGCGCGGGACGCTGGCCCGCTGCGACCCTCGGCAGCAGCTACGCGGAGCTTCTCGTCACCTACGCGGGGCGCGAGCGGCTCCTGACGGCGCTCGACTATCCGGGAGAGGTGTTCCGCAAGGCGTTCATGCACGACTCGGGCGACCCCGACGCCGCGGAGCTCCTGGCTGCGATCGACCGCGCGGCCGCTGCGATCTTCCTCATCGACCCTGCCGTCGTCGCGGCGGGCGGGGAGGAGGCGCACGAGGACACCTTCGGGCTCACGCAGGCCGCGTCGCGCATCCGCCAGAGCCCGGGCGGAGAGCGCGTGCCGATCGCGGTGGTGCTCACGAAGACCGATCTCAACCGAGCGCTGCTGCGCGAGGCGGGCGGCGTGCGCGAGTTCACGCGCAGGCACTTCGGCCAGATGTTCCGCAGCCTCGAGAGCGCGAGCGTGTTCGCGTCGGCGGCGGTGCGCATCGCGGAGAACGCGCTCGGAAAGAGCGTGCCGCGCGCGGACCGCCCTGCGGAGAATGTGGTGGAGCCGCTGCGCTACTGCTTCGAGATGATGGATGCGGGGGCAGACCAGGCGCGCATCCGCGAGGCGCAGCGGCTGGTGCAGGAGTCGCAGTGGCGCGCGGCGCAGAACGAGAAGGCGGAGAGCGCGCGCACCACGAACGCGTGGGTGATCTTCACCATCGCGGTCGCGCTCCTCTTCGCGGTGGTGGGCGTCGTGACCTGGTTCGCGGTCAAGGGTTGAGACGCGCAGCGCGGCCTCGGGGTGGCCGCCGCGCGCGCAACGGAAAGGATGCGGATGGCCAGTCGAACGATCCTCGCAGAGACGCATGTCCTCGGCTCGCTCCGAGGCTATGGCACGGTCGCCGCGTCGCGCGGGGTCGCCTCCGACGAGTCGCGCGAGCTCGAGAGCTTCCAGTTCGGCGACGCGTCGACCGCGGAGCGGATCGCGCGGCTCGAGACGCACGCCGTGATGACGGGCCGCGCGCTCCGCTCGGGTCGCTTCGCTGTGTCGCGCATGATGCCCGCGGGCTTCGACGACGCTGGCCGGCCGACCGTCGAGGTGATCACGCTTCTCTTCGAGCCGCGCGACCTCGGGTTCGTCGCAGGCGCGCTCGAGCGCCTTGCCTCGGACGCCGAGTTCTGGCGCACCGCGCGCGCGACGGTGGGCGATGGCGCGCGCGTCGAGGCCGACGATGGCGGAGCCGCGGACGCCGCGCGCGACCCGCGCGTCCTGCGGCACTTCGACCTCTGGCGCGCTGCGCTCCGCGACGGCGCGGTCGGCGTGGTGCCCGAGTCTGAATCCGCGACCGTGCTGGCACTCGCCGCGGCGCTCGACCCGTCCGACCGTGCGCGATTGCGCTGGGGCGTCGGGCTTCTCTCGCTCTCTGCGCCCGTCGACCTCTGCTCGATCGCACCGGGGACCTCGCTGCACGGCGCGCGCGCCGCGCTGCGCCCCGCCGCGGAAGGCGCGTGGCATTGCGGCGAGGAGAGCGAGTATGCGGCGTTCCGCGCGTCGTCGGGCCGCGCGCATCTTCCGTCGCTCGCGGAGATCGAGTCGCAGGGGCATACGCGCGTCTTCGAGGACGACGACGCGCGGAGCCCGCAGGCGCGCCGCGGCGTGAAGCGCGCCGCCGCGCGCGACGACGATGCGCGCGCGCGTCGGCTGATGCCGCTTGCGATCGGCTCCGCAGCGCTCTCGACCGTCGTGCTCGCGTTCGCGCTCACGATGTGGACCCGCCGCGAGAACGCGGCGGCGGTCGAGGTGCCTGTGTTTGCGCCGTCGACGAGTACCCGAGGAGAGGAGCGCGGCGATGTCGGTGACTCGCTGAGCACTGCGCTGCCACCACCGCCGAGCGACGCTGCGCCGCAAGTGGAGGTCAAGGCTGACGCGAGTACACAGAACGCTGAGGCGCCAAGTGATGTGAGTGCGCCGACCGAGTCGGCGGAGCCGAAGCACCCGGCTGTGCCGAAAGTCGATAGTGACCGAAGCGCGGACAAAGAGGACTCAGCGGATGCGCCTGCGCCGACTCCGCCGGCAGCTGACTCAGACGAAGACGCACAACAGCAGGATGGGTCGACGGTAGGGGCACCGAGCGCTCCATCGGTCGGTCGCACTAGTGAAGCGCAGCTCGACTCGGCGCTCGGGATATTGAAGGGCATTCCGCAACTCAGGCTCCCGTCCGTCGCCGAGCTTGCGGGGCTGCCGAGCGAACATGATCGCGGGTTGCGTCTCAATGCTGCGCACCGACGCGCGGAAGAAGTAGGGCGAGCGGCCGCCGAGCAGTTTCTTGCGCTGGCTGCGCTCGACGCCAGTCTCAAGCGGAGTGCTAAGCAGGTCTGGGAGGAGACCGCTCGTGAAACGAAATCTCATGTCTACGCCGCGAGTCTGAACGGGTTCATTTGTACAAAGTCGCGGATCGGCCCCGAC
>CAYMSD010000028.1:0-33287 GCA_964393015.1 uncultured Klebsiella sp. | reverse complement strand
CCGTTCCGCATGCTGAAGCATGCGGGCACCCATGGTTTCAGCCCCGCCAAAGGGAGCGGCCGCAGCCGCGACCGCTCAAACCACGGAATCCGCAGCAGCGGCGACCGCTCAAGTTTCGTGAGCGCCCGCAGGCGCGACCGCCCCGACGCGCGTGAACACGAAGCTCTTGCCCTGGTAGTCGACGCGCACGCTGTCGCCGTCGCCGATCTCGCCCGCGAGGATCTTGCCCGCGAGGCCGTTCTCGACGCGCTGCTGGATGACGCGCTTCAGCGGTCGCGCGCCGAACTGCGGGTCGTAGCCCTCGCTCGCGAGCGCCGCCGTCGCGGCGGCCGTCACGCCGAGCGTGATGCCGCGCGCCGCGAGGCGCTTGCGCAGGTTGCCGAGCTGGATCTCGACGATGCCGCCGAGCTGCTCGCGCGACAGCGCGTGGAAGATCACGGTCTCGTCGATGCGGTTCAGGAGCTCGGGCCGCAGGTGCTTCTTGAGGATGCCGCGGACATGCGCCTCGATCACCGAGTCGTCCTCGTGGCGGTCGGTCATCTCGAGGATCGCGTGCGAACCGATGTTCGAGGTCATCACCACGATCGTGTTCGAGAAGTCGACGGTGCGGCCCTGCCCATCGGTCAGGCGGCCATCGTCCAACAACTGCAGCAGCACATTCGACACATCGGGGTGCGCCTTCTCCATCTCGTCGAAGAGCACGACGCAGTACGGCCGACGGCGCACGGCCTCTGTGAGCTGCCCACCCTCGTCGTGACCGACATAGCCGGGCGGCGAGCCGATGAGCCGCGACACGGCGTGCTGCTCCATGTACTCGCTCATGTCGATGCGCACGATGGCCTCCTCGGTGTCGAAGAGATACCCGGCGAGCGCCTTGCAGAGCTCCGTCTTGCCGACGCCCGTCGGCCCGAGGAAGAGGAACGACCCGATCGGACGGTTCGCCTCGCCAAGACCCGCGCGGTTGCGGCGCACGGCCTCGCTGACCGCACCGACCGCCTCGCGCTGGCCGACGACGCGCTTCGCGAGCTCGTCCTCCATGTGCAGGAGCTTCTCGCGCTCGCTCTCGACGAGCTTCGCGACGGGGATGCCCGTCCACTTGGCGACGACTTCCGCGATCTGCTCGCTGTCGACCTCTTCCTTCACGAGCGCGGTGCCCTCGGCCTGGCGTCGGCGGAACGATTCCTCCGCGGCCTTCAGGCGCTGCTCGAGATCGCGCAGGTCGCCGTACTGGATGCGCGACGCGCTCTCGAAGTCGCCGCGGCGCTTCGCCTGCTCGAGCTCGATGTTCTTCCGCTCGATGTCGGCCTTCACCTGCTTGACGGCGTCGAGCTCCTTCTTCTCGATCTCCCATCGCGCGGTCATCGCGCGGTCCTTCTCGTTGAAGTCGGCGAGCTCTTCCTCGATCGCGGCGAGCCGCTTCTTGCTCTCGGGGTCCTTCTCGAGCTTGAGCGCCTCGCGCTCGATCTCAAGCTGCATCACGCGGCGCTTGATCTCGTCGAGCTCCGCAGGCATCGAGTCGTTCTCGATGCGGAGCTTCGACGCAGCCTCGTCGAGGAGGTCGATCGCCTTGTCGGGCAGGAAGCGGTCTGCGATGTAGCGCTGCGACAGCGTCGCCGCCGAGACGATCGCGCCGTCCTGGATGCGCACGCCGTGGTGCGTCTCGTAGCGCTCCTTCAGGCCGCGCAGGATCGCGATCGTGTCGGCGAGGCTCGGCTCACCGACGAACACCGGCTGGAAGCGCCGCTCGAACGCGGGGTCCTTCTCGACATGCTTGCGGTACTCGTCGAGCGTCGTCGCGCCGATGCAGCGCAGCTCGCCGCGCGCAAGCGCAGGCTTCAACAGCTGCCCCGCACCGACAGCGCCCTCGCTCTGGCCAGCGCCGACGATCGTGTGGAGCTCGTCGATGAAGAGAATGATGCGGCCCTCGCTCGACGCGACCTCGCGGAGCACGGCCTTGAGGCGCTCCTCGAACTCGCCGCGGTACTTGGCGCCCGCGAGCAGCTGGCCGACATCGAGCGCCACGATGCGCGACTCGCGCATCGACTCGGGGCAGTCTCCGTTCACGATGCGGATCGCGAGGCCCTCCGCGATCGCCGTCTTGCCGACGCCGGGTTCGCCGATGAGCACGGGGTTGTTCTTCGTGCGGCGCGACAGCACCTGCATGCAGCGGCGGATCTCCTCGTCGCGGCCGATGACGGGATCGATCTTCCCTTGCTGCGCCTTCTCGACGAGGTCGATGCCGTACTTCTTGAGCGCCTCGTAGGTCGACTCCGCGTTCTGGTCGGTGACATTCGTCACGCCCGACGCCTTGCGGATCGCGTCGACCGCCGCCTGCACGCGCTTCCGGTCGACGCCGAGCGTCGAGAGCACTTCCTTCGCGCCGCTCTTCACATCGGCGAGCGCGATGAGCAGGTGCTCGGTCGACACATACGCGTCCTTCATCTTCTGCGCGTCGCGCTCGGCGGTGCCGAGGACCTCCATCAGCTCGCGCGACGCGTTGCCCGTGGTGGCGCCCTGCACCTTCGGCAGGCGGCGCATCTCGGCGTCGACGACGCTCGCCACGCGCGCGGCGTCGACACCGGCCTTCTGGAGAATCGTCGCGGCGTTCGAGCCCTTCTCGCCCACAAGCGCGGAGAGAAGGTGGAGCGGCGTGATCTCGGGGTTGGTGGCGCCTGCCGCGAGGTTCTGGGCTGCTGCGATGGCTTCCTGCGCGAGGGTGGTGAACTTGTCGAATCGCATGGTGGGGTCCCTTCCTTTCCCGCGAGACGCGGGGACGCCCGACGATGCAAAGTCCGCGCCAGCCGAGCAGGCACGAGAGGGGCGGTCTCGGTTGCCGAAGCGGCCGCGCCGCCGCCGAGCGCTGCCGTTTGGGCAGTCCAGCGCCGCGTGGCACGCGGGCCTCTGTTATTGTGCATGGCGTGCGGCGCCATGCGCCAGGAGGGGCCCAGTCATGCTTCAGGCTTTCGAACTCGGAACCTCGGTCCTCGCCCAGTCGCAGATGTCGAACGAGGACGCCGCCGTGGCCGCTGGCATCCTCGGCGTGGGACTTGCCATCCTTGCGTTCGCCGCGCTGCTCGGGCTCCTCGTCAGCGCCGTGATCATCTGGTTCGTGTGGGACGCCTACCGCTTGCTTCCGAGCACCGCGCAGAAGCTCCCTGCGAACCTGCTGTGGCTCGGACTGATTCCCTGCCTCGGCTTCATCATGACGCTCCTGATGGCGATCCTCGTTCCGATCGCGTTCAAGGACGCCTTCGCAGCGCGTGGGCGCACCGATCTCGGCGACTGCGGGCTTGTGCTTGGCATCTGCTGGGTGGCGAGCATTGTCGGCTCGTTCATGCCCGGCATCGGGTTCATCTTCGTCATCGGCTCCCTCGTCTGCGCGGTGCTCTTCATCATCAAGGTGCGGCAGCTGAAGGTCGTCTGGCAGTCGATGGGCGCCGCGCAGTCTGCGCCGACCTGGGGCTGATCGCGCGCCGCGCCTGCGCCTCTTCTCGCGAGGAGCAGAGCCGCCTCAGCGGTACTCGACGGGGAAGCCCTGCGGAATCAGTTCGTCGCGCAGGTTGAGCCAGCCGACCAGCCACTCGAAGGCGTCGACCAGGCGTGGACCAGGGCGGTTGAACATCTGGTTGCCGTCGACGAGCGCGATCGAGCGCCGCGGCGAGTCGAGGACCGCGGGCAGCAGCGGCCACCAGCGCGTCTTCGCGAGTTCCTCGAAGTCGACGCGCGTCCGCGCGAGGTCGAAGCCGCACGGGCAGACGATGATGCGCTCGGGCGCTGCCTCGAGGATCTCCTCTGGCGACACGCGGCGGCTCTTCGCGCCGAGCTTGTTGAGCGAGTGCCTGCCGCCCGCGGCCTCGATCAACCCCGGCGTCCAGTGCCCGCCCACGAACGGCGGGTCGCACCACTCGAGGAACAGGACCTCGGGGCCCGGCACATACGGGTTGACGAAATCGACCGCACTCCAGTAGCGCGCGCGGAGCGCGACCATGGCGCGTTCGGCGGCGTCTGCGCGGCCGACGGCCTCGCCGACCTTCAGGAGATCGTCGAAGACATCGAACACGGTCTTCGGGTCGAGGCTCAGGATGCGCGGCTTCGACGGAAGCGACGACGCGATGCGCTCGACCGAGCGGAGGTCGATCGAGCAGACCGCGCAAAGGTCCTGCGTCAGGATCACATCGGGCGCGAGGTCCGCGAGAAGCCGCTCGTCGAGCTCGTAGAGACTCTGCCCCGACGCGAGGCTTGCCGAGACCTCCGCGTCGATCGCCGCGGAATCGCCGCCATGCGTGCGCGCCTTCGTGAGGACGGGGAGATGCCCGAGCGACGGCGGGAAGTCGCACTCGTGGCTTCGCCCGACGAGGAGCTCTGCGCCGCCGATCTCGACCAGGAGCTCGGTGGCGGACGGAAGGAGGCTGACGACGCGCATCCGCCCAAGGTAGCGTGCGCGGGCCGTGGGGATTCCAGCGATTCCCGTGGGCGATGGCGTAGGATGGGCGCCGTGCCAGACTTCGCCTACATCGCCCGCGACGGAGGCGGCCGACGCGTGTCGGGCCGCACCGAGGCCACGAGCGAGGCCGCGGTGCTCGCCGAGCTCGCCGCAAGGGGCCTTGCGCCGATCCGCGTGCGGCCTGCGAACGCAGCGCGGCGGCGGGGCGGTCGCATCGGGACGCGCGCGCTCGCGGGGAGCTACAGGCAGCTGAGCGAGCTTCTCCGTGCGGGCGTGCCGCTCCTGCGTGCGCTTCGGCTCCTCGCGCGGGCGCGCTCGCATCCTGCGCTCGCCGCCGCTTGGGGCGAGGTCGCAGACCGACTTGCGGCGGGCGAGCGCCTCGCCGACGCGATGGAGGGGCGCCAGGGCGTCTTCGCGCCCGTCCACATCGCCATGGTTCGCGCGGGCGAGCGCGGCGCGTTCCTCGAGCCCGTCCTCGCGCGCCTCGCGTCGCTTCTCGAGCAGCAGGCGGACCTGCGCGGCAAGGTGCTCGGGAACCTCCTCTATCCCGTGCTTCTCCTCCTCGTCGGCTTCGGCATCGTCGTGGCCGCGCTCGTCTTCTTCGTGCCGAAGTTCGAGGAGTACTTCATGAAGATGCCCGAGCTTCCCTTCGCGACGCGGATCCTCCTCGGGACGAGCGCGCTCGTGACGGAGCACGCGTGGCTCATGGGAGGCCTGGCCGTCGCCGCGCTCGTCGGCGCCGTCGCGGCCGCGCGCAACCCGCGCGTCCGCGTCGCCGTCGTGCGGCGCCTCATGCGGGTTCCCGTCCTGGGCCCGCTCTTCTCGTCGATCGCCGTCGCCCGGTTCGCGCGCATGCTCGGCACGCTTCTCGAGAACGGGATTCCCATGCTGCAGGCGCTGGGAATCGCACGCGACTCCGCGGGAAACCCCGTGCTCGCGACCGCGGTCGACGCGGCCGCCGAGGCCGTGCGCCACGGCGAGCCGCTGTCGCGGCCCCTCGCGGAAAGCGGCCTTTTCCCCGAGGAGGTCGTGGAGATGATCTCGGTCGGCGAGAGCGCGAACAACCTTCCGTCGGTCCTCGTCCGCCTCGCCGACACGCTCGAGTCGCGCATCGACCGCATGCTCGCCACCCTGCTCCGGCTGATGGAGCCCGCGATGCTTCTCCTCATCGCGGCGGTCGTCCTCTTCATCTTCCTCGCGCTCGTCGTGCCGATGATGCAGCTCTCGTCGCAGCTGTGAGCGACCGATAAGGACCGCGCGCAATCTGCACCATCAGGCCGCGTTTGACCGCGCTGCCGCGGCCGCGCCGCGCGCTGCGGCTACACTCGTCGGCCCCGCGGGCGACGCCCGCATGGACACGCGGAGACAACCATGCAGCAGCGTATGAAGAAGCGCATCCGACGCAACGGCTTCACCATCCTCGAGCTCCTCATCGTGATCGGCATCCTGCTCGCGATCGGCGGGCTGGTGCTCGTGAACCTGCTCGGCGCCAGCGACAAGTCGGACATCGGCCTGACGCAGGTGCAGATCAACACCTTCAAGAACGAGCTGATGAAGTTCCGCGTCGAGATGAAGCGCTGGCCGACCGAGGAGGAGGGCCTCGCCGTGCTCTGGTCGAAGGACGCGCTCGCCAACGAGGAGGACCGCGCCAAGTACACGCGTCCGTACCTCGCCGAGCCCGCCCCGCGCGACCGCTGGGGACGCGAGTGGATCTACCGTCAGCCGAGCACCATCGTCGACGGCGCCGACTTCGATGTCGTCTCGCTCGGGCCCGATGGCGAGGAAGGCACCGAGGACGACATCACGAACCACACCGCGCGCCAGGACGCGGCGGGCGACGACTTCAGCGAGTTCTCGGGTGGATCGGGCGGCTGACGCGACGGCGAGCAGGCACCTTCGATGAGCGCACCGCGCCACAGCCTCGACCAGACGACCAGCGCGCCCGCTCCGCGGCGGCGCGGCGTGTCGCTGCTCGAGGTGATGGTCGCGCTCGCCATCGTGATCGCCACCGCCGCGCTCGTTCTTCCATGGACCGCGGGATGGCTCGGCGACAGGGAGCTCGACCAGGCCGAGGACCAGCTGGCGATGCAGTTCCTCATGGCCCGCGCCGCGGCGCGCGAGCAGGGGCGGCCCGTCGAGGTCGTGGTCGATGGCGGCGAGAACGGCGTCCGAAGCGCAGGCAGCGTCGAGGCGCGCTGGATGTCGCCGGCGGTGGTGCCCGGCGACGACGATGCGAGCGACGACGCGTTCCTCGGATTCGCCGGTGCCGACGACACCCCTTCCGCGATCAAGGCCACATGGGCGCGCTTCGAGCTTCCGCGCGGCGTGCGCGTCAATCTCGACGGCGAGGGCGCCGCAGGCGATGACGATCGTGGTGAATCGCCGGCGCGCGATGGTGTCTCGTCGGGCGAGGGCGCGACGGTGCAGCGCGCCGTGGAGAATCGCGCGGGCATCGGCTCGCAGACGCTCGCGATCTTCCTCCCCGATGGAACCGCCGTGTTTGCGCCGATCTTCCTGATCTCGACCGACGCGGGCGCGATGCGTGCGCTGCAGGTCGACAGCGTCACGGGCAAGACGAAGCCCGTCGCGGCGCGCGGCGCCGCCGACGAAGGCGCTCCGCTCGACCGGCCCGAGTTCGAGGGACCTGCGGTCGACCGCCCCGAGTTCGATCCGCCCGTCGACGGCGTGCGCGGGGAGCGCGGTCGTTGAACCGGCCGCGGCGCGGCGCTTTGCGGCGCAGCGCGGCTCGCCGAGCGCGCGGCGGCGTTCTTCTCGAGCTTCTGGTGGCCATCGCGATCTTCGCGGCGGGAGCCGCGCTCACGCTCACGGCGCTGCAGAGCGCGCTCGATGGCGTGCGTCGCGCGGAGATGCGGGCGCGCGCGGAGGATCTCGCCGCCTCGCGGCTCGCGGAGCTCGACGCGGGGATCGTGAGCATCGGCGACCTGCGTGATTCGGGCGATGACGACGGGGATGCAGCGGGTCTCGGCGACGACGCGCTCGCCGTGACGATCGAGATCCTGCCCGCGCCTGGAGCCGCGCGCGGGAGCGCGCTCTCGCTCGCACGCGCCACCGTGCGCGCGCGCGCAGACGCGGAGGCGGGATCGGACGGCGCGGTGCTCGCGGTGGCGGAGCGCGTGGTGCGCACGAAGGACGGTGCGCCATGAACGCGCGTCGCGGCTTCACGCTGATCGAGGTTCTCGTGGGCATCGCCATCGGCGGCGCGCTTCTCGCGGCGCTCGGCGTCTTCACGCTCAACCTCACCGACACGCGCGCGCGCCTTGCGGAGATGACGGCGCGCGTCGACAGCGCGGAGGTCGTCTTCTCCGCGCTCGACCGCGCGCTCGCGACGGCGATCGTCGAGGACGCGTCGCTCGGCGCGGGCGTCTCGGGCAACGAGTCGGCGCTGCGCGTGGTGCGCTCCGCGGTGGGCCTCGGCGGCGAGCGCGAGGCGCTCTTCGCCGAGAAGGGCGTCGTCGAGGTGAGGCTTGTGCCGGGTGCGCAGCGGCTCGAGATCGTGCGCGACGGGCGCACGGCCGCGCTGCCTGCGCCCGTGCGCGCGATGCGCATCCGCTATCTCGGCGAGCGCGGATGGTCCGACGCGTTCGACAGCGGCGAGGCGGGCGTGTTTCCCGCTGGAATCGAGGTCTCGATCTGGTTCGGCGATGACGGGAACGAGCCCGAGGGCGGATTCGAAGGCGGCGACGGGGAGGAAGGTGGACGCGGGACGGGCGCATCGTCCGCGACGCGCGCCGATGCCCGCGACGGCATCGTCGCACGGGACGGGACCGCGCCGCCCGCATCGGCGCTCGCAGCGCCGCCCGACAGGCGCCGCTTCTTCCGCATCGCGGGTTCGCCGCGCGTCGATGCGCTGGCATTGCGGTCGATCCGCGACGGGGAGCGTGCGCCGTGAAGGGGCGCCGTCGCGCGCGCGCGGGCTTCGCGCTGCTTGCGGTCGTCGTCGTCGTCGCGGCGGCGGTGCTCGTCACGACGGGTGCGCTCTTCGCATCGCGCGCGGCGACGGTGCACGCAGCGGCGTCCGCAAGCGAGGCGCGTCTTCGCCATGCCGCGCTCGACGGCGTCGCCTTGATGGCGGACAGGCTCGCGGAGTCGCGCGATGCGATTCTCGCAGGCTCCACGCCCGACGCCGAGTCGCTCGGCCTTTCCGACTCGCTCCTCTTCTCGACGGGCGACGGAGCGGAGCTGATCGAAGTCCGCCTCGCGCCCATGCCAAGCGGCGGATTCGTCGAGAGCGAGGGCGCGAAGCTCGACCTGACCCGCGCAGGCGCCGCCGCGATGGCGGCGCTTCTCGAGGATGCGTCGCCCGAGCGCCGCGCGCTTCTCGAGGCTGCGCGCGCATCGGGCCCGGGCGCATCGCTCGACGGCGCGGCGTCGCTTGTCGCGCCCGGCGAGCGGCTGCGGGCGCTGCGCGAACTTCTCGGCGGGCTCCGCACCGTGGGCGCGGCGTTCGCAGAGGACGCGCCGCCCGAGGCCGACACGGAGCGCCCGCTCGTCTCGCTGGCCACGGTGCACGCCCACGAAGCGTTGGTCGCGGCCGACGGCTCGCAACGGCTCGATCTCGTGCTGGCCTTCGGCGCCGACGCGGCCGCTGGCGTGGTGCCGGCCGCGCTCGAGGAGTTCAGCGACGCGGAACGCGAGATCTTCCGATCGGTGGTGCGGCAGTCGCGCGGTGCCGCGGACGACGCGCGCCTCGCCAAGGCGCTCGCGGGCCGCGGAGTTCCGCCCGAGCGGATCGCTGCGATCCTCGACCGGGTCACCACGCACGAAGGCGCGCTCGCCCCCGCGCGGCTCGATGTGGCGCGTGCGCCGCGCGCGGTGCTCGCTGCGTTTCCAGGGCTTGGCTCCGAGGCGGCGGCGCGCATCGACGATGTGCGCGATTCGCTCGACGAAGACGAGCGCGCGACGACCGCGTGGCTCGTCGAGCGGCGGGTGCTCTCGCCCGAGGGCTATGCGGAGGTCGTGGCGCAGCTGAGCCCGCGTTCGACTGCGTGGCGGTTCAGGGTCGAGGCGTCGAACATGCCGAGGGACGCGCAGGCGGAAGACGAGCTCTCCGAAGCGTCGGCCGTTCCAGGCGTCGGCAGGCGCTTCGCCGCCTTCGACTGCATCGTCGATGTCGGTGCGGAGGAGCCGCGCATCGTCTTCCTGCGCGATGTATCGCTTCTCGAGACGGCGCGCATCCTCGCGCGCGCGGAGTCGCAGCCGTCGACGGAGGCGCAGCCGCTCGAAGGGCGCGGTGCGATGCAGCGGGACTCGGAGAGCGATTCCTCCGCCGAGAGCCGCCCGCCCGTGCGCGGTGCCGCGCCGATGAATTCAGCGCAATCTCGCCCGAGCCGAGTTGCCGAGCCACGGCCGCCTGCGACAATGGAACCCCCGCCCGCGCGGCGCGCCCGCACGGCGCCCGCGGGGCGCGATGTGCGCGTCGGAAGCGGCGCGCAGGACAGAGGCCAGACGACCCCATGACCACGCTTCCCGCACAGATCCTCCGGCGCCTGCAGCGGCCCGCGACCGTCCGCGTCGCGCCCGCGACCGCGCTCGACGCCGATGCGCGCACCGTGCGCCGCGTGCGCGCCGAGCGAGGCGCGGGCGGCGTGCTGTCTGTGACGGCCGCAGCGATGGTCGAGGTCGAGCCCTTCGTGGCGGAGCCGAGCGCGGACGCTGTCGACGGCGCTCCGACCGACGGCGCGTCCGCGACGCCCATCGGCCTCTCCAAGGAGGATCGCGCGGCGCTCGGGCTCGGCGACGAACCCGCGCTCGTGGCCTTGGCACGCGAGCAAGTGCTGCTCGGCGAGACCGAGCTTCCCTCGGACGACGAGGCCGAGGTGCGCAGCATGGCGCGCCTCGCGCTCGGCCGCGACTATGCGATCGAGGGCGTCGAGACCGCGGGCGACTTCATGCATGTGGCGCGCACGGACGGGCGGAGCACGGTGCTTCTCGCCGCAGCGCCGCGGGCCCGCATCGCCGAGACGCTCGCACGCGTCGGCGCGACGACCGCCGCGCGCGTCGCGGTCCGTGCGCTCGGCGTCGTGTCGCTTCTGCGCCGCGCGCCCGACCTCTGCGCTGGAACCGTGCTTGCGATCGACGCCACCAAGGCGCAGTGCGAGTGCACCGTCGTGCGCGACGGACGGCTTGTCCAGACGCGTGGATTCGCGCTTTCGGAGGATGGAGCGGACGCGCGCGCAGCGCTTGTCCTCGCGGAGCTCCGCCGCATGCTCGCCGCGATGCGCGCGGCCGACGCCTCGCTGCGCGTCGCGCGCGTCGTGGTCCTCTCCGATCTGGCCACGGCGAACGCCGTTCTCAAGGGAATCGAGCCCGTCGCGGGCGTGCGCGGCGCCCGGCTCGAGTCGCATCCCGACATCTCGCTCGAGCGGCTCTCGCAGGAGGCGCGCGAGGTCTTCCGCAGCGCGTGCTTCCCGCTCGCGGGGCTTCTCCTCGAGGATGGCGGCGACGGGCGCTCGATCGACCTGCTCCACCCGACGCCCGAGATCGATGTCGCCGCGCGCACGCGGCAGCGCATCCTCGCCGTCGCGGGCGTGATGGTCGTCGCCGCGCTCGCGGGCTGGACCTTCGGTGCGCGCTCGTGGCGCGGTCTCGAGGCGCAGCGCGCGGACCTCGAGGCGAAGGCGCGCAACGCGCTGCCGGAGCTGCGCCGCTCGAAGCGCGACGAGTTCCTCGTGCGCCATCTCGAGGTCGCGACGAAGGTCGAACCGCAGTGGATCTCCTACCTCGACGCGATCCGCCGCTTCGCGCCCGACCAGGACGCGATCGTCTTCGAGGGGATCTCCGCGCAGATCTCAGACGCCGAGGTCGAGTACACCCGCGAGGGCGCGTTCGTCGCGCGCCCGACGCTGCGCTTCGACCTCGCAGGGGAGGCGCGCGACCGCGCGACGGCGGATGCGCTCCGCGACGCCTTCGTGCGCGCGCGCGGGGTGACGCTCAGTTCGACGGGAGCGGATGGCCGCGGCGGGCAGCGACTGCCTGCGCCGTTCGCCTACACGCTGCGCACCGCGGAGCTCGCCCCGAGGCTTGGCGAGACGAACGAGACCGCGCCCGCGCCTGCGCCCTCCGCAGAGGCCGCCGCGCCGTCCGCCTCGAAGGAGCGTGCGCCATGAGCGAGCCGCGCAACCTGGCAGCAGGCGCGTCGGCCGCGCGTGCGGCCCATCTCCGCAAGCTCGCCCGGCGCTGGCCCGTCGTGGCCGCCGTCAGCGGTGCCGTCGTGGCCATCCTCATCGGCTTCATGGTCGGCGAGAAGCGTTGGACCGACGAGCGCACCAAGGTCCTCGCCGACATCTCGAACTTCCGCGGCGTGCTGACGAGCGCCCGTGCGGGCCGCGAGTCGCGGCCCCAGCTCGATGCACGGATCCAGGCCTTCGCAGACCGCACGCTCGGCGGCTCGCTGGAGACGGTCGACAGCGAGATCCGCCGTCGCCTCAACCGAGCCTGCGAAGAGGTCGGTTTGACTGAGTTCTCGGTCTCTACGGGCGCGGCCACGGTGCGATCGACCCCTGCGAAAGGCGAGTTCCGCTCGCCGGAGCAGCGTCGCCTGCGCGAGGAGCCTGATTTCGTTGAAGTCCAATCAACTCTTGCAGCGTCTGGCCGCGTCGACAGGATCTTCGCGCTGCTCTTCCGCATGGAAGCGGAGCCGTGGCTCAAGCGAATTGAGTCTCTGAGACTCGACCCAAGCGCAGACGGAACAACAGTCAGGATGACTCTTAAGATGGCGAACTTCTTCCTGCCTGGAAAGTCGCCCGTGGCGCCGCTTGTCCTGCAGCCAGAGGCACTTGCGTCCGCCTCGCGCTACGCGGCGCTGTTCGCTTCGAACCCGTTCCAACTCGCCACGCCGCCCGAGCGCGCCGTGGCAAGGGGAGGCCCCCGCGGCGCCGGCCAGACACCCGCCGCGCAGCAGGCGGTCGACCCCTCGGCGCTCGCGGCGCCGAACAGCCCGTTCCCCTACGCCGAGTGGCAGATCACGGGCATCGTCGACGGGCCGACGGGCCCGGAGGTCTGGCTGCGGCATCTCTTGAACGGAACGCCACTTACGCTGACACCCGGCGGGGCGGTCGGAGAGCTCGTCCTGCGCGGCGTCGAGTACGATGCGGCGCTGTTCGACGGCTTCGGAGCGTCGTTCCGGATCCAGGTCGGGAGCAACCTGATGCAGCGGTCGTCCCTCGGCAAGTGAAGCAGGGCGGCGGTGGCATCTCGCCGCCCGCCGAGGGCGGGGTCAAGGTAGGTCAAGGTAGGTCAAGGGTGGTCGGAGGCGCCTGTGTGCGGGCGCGTCAGCGAGAGGAGCCTCGAATGAAGAAGTCCCAGTCGAAGGAATCCAAGGCGAGGGCGTCCACCCGCGCGAGGCGTGCGGGCACGGAGGTCGCGACCCGCGACGCCTTCGCGCGCCACGCCCTCGGGCTCGCGCCCCTCCTCGCGGCAGCCATCGCATCGCCCGCAGCCCTCGCGAGCGACGCCACCCAGGACGCCCCCCAGACGCCGCCCGCTGGAGTCACGCAGCCCGCCCCGCAGGATGCGAGCGCCGTCCGCCTGCGCTTCAACTTCAAGGGCCAGACCTACGACCAGATCCTCGACTACTTCAGCCGCATGACGGGATTCCCCGTCGTGCGCGAGACGCCCGTCCCCGCGGGCACCGTCGACTACATCTACCCGAAGGACTACACGCTTCCCGAGGCGATCGAGACGCTCAACATCCTGCTCCAGACGCAGGGCTGCATGCTTCGCGTCGAGGGCGGGCGGATGTTCCTGCAGAAGCTCGACGACATGAAGCGCGAGAATGTGCCGACCTTCGTCGGCACGGTGCCCGCGCAGGTCACCGACGACACGATCGTCACGGTCGTCCTGCCGCTCCTGAACGCGCAGGCGAAGCCCGTGGCGGAGCAGCTGCGCAACCTCGTCGCGACCTACGGCTCCGTGACGGCGCTCGAGCAGCAGAACGCCGTGCTCGTCGTCGAGACGGCCGCGCAGGTGCGCAGGCTCCAGCGCATCATCGACGAGCTCGACCGCCAGGATGTCGAGAACATCATCGAGTTCATCCCGATCCGCCACGCGCGCGCATCGGAGCTCATGAAGAGCCTGCAGGCGCTCATGGGCGAGCGCGTGGTCGAGTATGTGGTGAACCCCGCCGACGGAAAGCGCGTGAAGATCGAGGAGAACCGCGTGGCGGGCCTCGTCGTCGCGGCAGACGACCGCACGAACTCGATCGTGGCGCGCGGCGCGCGCGCGAAGATCGAGCAGCTGCGGCAGACGATCGACCTCCTCGACGTGCCCGTCGAGGGCGGCGCCGCGCCGACCGCCGCGGGCGGCCGCGGCATGAAGACCTTCCCCGTGACGAAGCTGAAGGCCGATGTCGCGAAGCAGCGGCTCGAGCAGCTCTTCGCCGCGTATCCCGCCGACAAGAAGCCGACCGTCGTCGCGCTTCCCGAGGCCGAGCGCGTCACGATCGTCGGCGACCTCGGCTCGATCGACGACGCGGAGCGCCTCATCGCCGAGATGGAGGGCTTCGACCCGGCGCGCGTGCGGCAGACGCCCGTGGTGCGCGAGCGCCTGCGCGGCGACCGCGCCATCGTGGCGCTCGAGCTCGAGAGCGCGTCGCCCGAGGCGATCCTCGCGGCCGTGCGCTCGCTCCTCTCGAAGCGCCAGCAGGACGAGACGGCGCTCGTGCCCGGGCCCGATGGCCGCACGCTCCTCGTGTCGGGCGACTCCGCGGACATCGCGGGAATCCGCGCCATCGTCGAGACGCTCGACCGCCCCGCGAACATCGAGCGCCAGGTGCGCCTCATGCGCGTCACGAGCAGCGACCCCGAGCAGAGCGTGACGCGCGCGCGCGAGCTCTACGAGGCGCAGTCGCCCGCCGCGGACGCCGCGCGAAGCCTGCGCATCGAGCTCGATGCGCGCAGCCGCGAGCTCGTCCTCATCGGCAGCGCCCAGTCGATCTCGCGCTTCACCGAGCTCCTCAACCAGGTCGACGGCACGCGCGCGGTCGACCGCGAGACGCTGCAGCTTCCCGTGGCGAACGCGGTGCCGTCGGAGCTGGCGCCCAAGCTGCGCGAGCTTGCGCGGCAGGTGCTCGACCCGCGCGACGGCACGCCCTTCGAGCCGCCCGTGATCGAGCCGCTCGACGCGACGAAGTCCGTGCTTGTGTCGGGCGCGCCGACGGCGGTGGCCGAGGTGCGTTCGCTTCTCTCCGGCCTCGACCGCCCGTCGCGCGACGCCTTCGCGTTCCGCGCGATCCCCGTTCCGGGCACCGACGCAGCGAAGCTCGTCGAGCGCGCGGACGCGGTGTATGCGCGCATCTCGCAGGGCGGCGATGCAGCGCTTGCGCGCCCGACCGTCGAGATCGACGGAACGAGCGGCGCGCTCCTCGTCTCGGGCGCGCGCGACGCCGTGCGGCTGTACGAAGACGCCATCGCGCAGGCGCGGCAGCTGATGCCGCCGCCGCGCACGGGCCGCATCATCGCGCTCCGCGCAGGCAGCGCCGTCGAGGTCGCGGCGAAGCTCACGCCGCTGCTCCAGTCGGCCGCGCCCGTCGACCCGTCGCGCACCGTTCCCGCGGTCGAGATCCGCGTGATCGAGCCGACGAACTCGCTCTTCGTGATCGGCGAGGCGCCGCAGCTCGAGCTCGTCGCGTCGTTCGTCGCGGACCTCGATGTCGCGTCGCCCGAGGCGATGCCGCCGATGCGGCTCCTCCAGGTGCGCGGCGGCGACGCGGCGCAGCTCGGCGCCATGCTCACCGCGCGCTTCGACGCGCGCCCCGCCGACGAGCGGCGCGCGCGCCCCGTGCGCATCGCAAGCGACGCCGTCACGAACACGCTCATCGTCACCGCGCACGCGGAGGTCTTCGAGGAGATCCGCGGCTTCGTCGACGAGATGAACAGGGCGGGCGAGTCGGGCGGCCAGCCCGAGCGCGAGACCTTCGTCGTGGCGCTGAAGGCCGCGAAGGCGACCGACCTCGCGTCCGCGCTCGACAGGCTCTATCCGCCGCCGCCCGTGCCGCTCGATGCGCGCGGGCGCCCGCTGCCGCACCTCCAGAAGCCGAAGGAGGTGTTCGTCACGGCGGACTCCGTCACCAACTCGCTCATCGTCGAGGCGCCGCGCGAACGCCGCGCCAGCTTCGAGCAGCTCGTCGAGACGCTCGACCGCACGCCGCTTCCGCCGCAGGCCGAGCTGCGCACCTACCGCGTCGACAGGGGCGACATCGAGCGCATCGCGGCGAGCCTGCGCGACCTCGCCGCGCGCGGCATGCTGGCGAAGCCCGCGGTCGACGGCGCGAAGCCCGTCGAGGTGCTCGTGCAGACCGAGCCCGCGAGCCGCACGCTCATCGTCGCGGGCGACGCGACCACCTTCGAGAAGACGGAGCAGCTGCTCCGCCAGCTGCAGGCCGTGCCAGTGCGCCGCGCGGTGCGCGTGATCGACGCGGGCGGCGCGGACCTCGCGCAGCTCTCCGCGCGCGCGCTCAAGCTCGCGGGGCTCGAGCCCGCGGAGGGCCAGGCGCCGCTCGTCGATGTCGAGGTCGACGCCGCGAACGGCACCATCGTCGCGAGCGGCGAGGAGGAGCCGCTCACGCGCTTCGCCGACGCATGCAGGCAGTTCCTCGGCGTGGCGCTTCCCGGCGCCGATGTGCGCGTGGTGCCGCTCGTCCATGCGCGCGCGGCCGACGCGAAGTCGGCGCTCGAGGGGCTCGCCGCGGGCCGGCTCGGCCAGGCCGCGGGCTTCCTCCGCGCGCCCGCCATCGAGGCGCTCGAGCAGACGAACTCGCTTCTCATCGCGGCCGAGCCGCGCCAGCACGAGCTCCTCTCCGCGATCCTGCGCAACATCGATGTCGCGTCGGGCGCGACGCCGCCGCTGCGCGTCCTCCAGCTCCGCAGCGCCGACGCGGCCACGCTCGCGGCCGCGCTCAACGCGCAGTACGCGCAGCGCGCGCCCGAGGAGAAGAGCGCGCGCCCCGTGCAGATCACCGCGGAGGCGCAGACGAACGCGCTCATCGTGGCGGCGCATCCCGATCTCCTTCCCGAGATCCAAGGGATCGTCGAGGACCTCAACGGCTCGGCGCTCCAGTCGGGCTCCGACCGCGAGATCCGCATCTTCTCGCTCAAGGTCGCGCGCGCGGCCGAGCTCGCGCGCACGATCGACGAGATGTATCCAGCGCCGCCAGTGCCCGTCGACCCGCGCGGCCGCGCGCGGCCCGAGCTCCAGCCGCCGCGCGAGGTCGTCGTGCGCGCCGACGCGCAGACCAACTCGCTCATCGTCGACGCGCCCATCGCGCGCCTGGCGGGCTTCGAGCGGCTCGTCGAGCAGCTCGACCGCGCGCAGGCGATGCCCGAGAGCGAGATCCGCACCTGGCGTCTCTCCGAGGCGAACCTCGAGACCGTGGCGAAGACGATCCGCGACCTCGCCGCCGCGGGGCAGCTCGGCGCAGACGGCTCCGCGACGATCGTGAGCGTCGAGCCCGTGTCGAAGACGCTCGTCGTGAGCGGCGCGCCCGAGGTCTTCGCGAAGGTCGAGCAGGTCGTGCGCGGCGTCGAGGGCGCCGCGCAGACGACGACCACGCTGCGCGTCTTCAAGCTCAAGGTCGCGCGCGCGGAATCGCTGGCGCCGCTCGTCCGCGACGCGCTCGAGGGACGCCTCGCGCAGATCGAGCCGTCGCTCGCGGGCCGCTCGCAGCGGGTCCTCGATGTCGCGGCCGACCGCCGCTCGAACGCGCTCATCGTGAGCGCGCCAGACGCGCTGATTCCCGTGGTCGAGGAGCTCGTGCGCCAGCTCGACGACGGCAGCGCCTCCGCGCTCGACCCCGTCGTGCGCGTGCGGCCGCTGATGTACGCCGACGCCGCGCTCGTGGCGGACGGCCTCATGCAGGCGCTCGCAGGCGCCGTGCGCCCGACCACGCGCGAGCCGTTCGAGGTGAAGATCATCCCCGCAGCGGGCGCGAACGCGCTCCTCCTCGTCGGGCCCGCGGGCGACCTCGATGAAGCGGAGAAGCTGCTCGCGCCGCTCGACGAGCGCCCCGCGCTCGACGCGGTCGACGCGCGCACCTTCGCGCTCGCAAACGCCGACGCGGGCCGCATCGCGCCGCTCGTGCAGCGGCTCCTCGCCGACCAGCAGGCGACCGATCCGCGCATCGTGCTCGAGCGCATGCGCCGCAACCGCGGACAGCCCGACGCCACGCCGCCCGTGCGCGTCGAGGCCGATCCGCGCACGAACTCGCTCATCGTCTCGGGCGCCTCGCGCATCATGGCCGTGGCGGAGGGGCTCATCCGCGAGCTCGACCGCGAAGGCGACGCCACGCTGCGCAGCTGGGCCGTGTTCACGCCCGCGAAGGCGGCTGCGACCGCGCTCGCCGACGAGGCGCGCCGCGTCCTCGACGCCACGGGTTCCTCGGGCATCAACCGCGTCGAGCTCTCCGCGCTTCCGCAGTCGGGCGCGATCGTCATCGTCGGCCCAGCCGAGGGAACCGAGCGCGCGAAGACGCTGCTCGGCGAGCTCGATGCGCGTGCGTTCGCGACGCCCGCCGCCGACTTCCGCGTCATCGACCTCGCGCACGCCGCGCCGTCGGTCGTCGCGTCGGCGCTCGAGGCCGTCCTCGGCGACCGCTCGCGCTGGCCCGCGTCGCTCGTTTCCGCCGCGCGCGCCGGAGCCCCCGTGGTCGAGCCGAAGGTCGCCTCCGACGAGCGCAACAACCGCGTCCTCGTCACGGCGCCGAGCGAGCTCATGGCGATCGCATCCGAGGTGGTCGCGCAGCTCGACCGCCCGCGCCAGGGCGACGCGCCGACCGAGATCCGCGTCTACCCGCTCTCGCAGGCGAGCGCGTCGGATGTCGCGAAGGCCGTCGAGCAGGCGCTCGCCGCGCGTGCGGCGGCGCGCCCGAACGCGCGACGCGCCGTCGTGACCGCCGAGACCTCGAGCAACTCGATCGTGGTCGCGGCGGAGCCCGCCGAGCTTTCGGAAGTCGACGCCGTCGTCCGCACCATCGATGTGCGCGGGCCGCGCGATGCGGCGCGCGTGCGCACGGTGTTCCTGAAGAACGCGCGCGCAGGGCAGATGGCGCCGCTCGTCGAGCAGCTGCTCGCCGGCGAGGCGCGTCGCGCCGAGCGCGGCCGCGCGGCCGCAGGCGCCGCGCTCGCGGTCGAGCCGTCGCTGCGCGTCATCGCAGACGAGCGCCTCAACGCCGTCGTCATCTCCGCCACGCCCGCCGCGCTCGACGCGGCCGAGGAGATGCTGCAGCAGCTCGATGTGGCGCCGGGCCAGGAGACGGGCCGCTCCGTGCGCGTCCTCACGCTCCGCAACGCCGAGGCGACCGAGATCGCGTCGAGCCTCGTCGACCTCTTCGAGACGGACGACGGAACCGAGACGCCGCCCGTCATCCGCGTGAACGCGGCGAGCAACAGCCTGCTCGTGCGCGCGACCGACCGGCAGTTCACCACGATCGAGAGCGTGGTCGCGCGCCTCGACAACGCGACCGTGACGGGCCAGCGCGCCATGCGCGCCGTGCCGCTCGACCCCGCGAAGGGCGACGCCGAGGAGATGGCGCGGCTCCTGCGCAGGCTGATGGAGAACGGCGACGGCGAGGTCGAGGTCATCACGGTCGAGGAGCTCCTCAAGCGCTACGACGAGAAGCCCGCTCCGTCCGCTCCCGCGGCAGGCGCGCAGGGCGCGCTCTGGCCGCCGCCGCTCCCCGCGCGGCTTGCGTTCGTGACGCTCGCGTTCGCGTCGCCGCTGCAGGGGCAGCAGGACGCGGCCGCCGCGGCCGCATCGCAGCAGTCCGACGCCAGGGAGCAGTCGGGCGTCACCGTCGCCGTCGACAAGGAGACGAACTCGCTCCTCCTCCTCGGTTCGCCGCGCGAGATCGAGCGCGCCATGCGACTCGTCGAGCAGGCGTCGAAGTCGCTTCCTGCGGAAGGTTCGCGCATCCGCGCCATCCAGCTTCCAGCCTCCGCCGATCCGACGAGCCTCGCTTCGGTGGTCGTCGGCGCGATCGCGCGCATCACGCCGCCCGGCGGCGCGGTCGGCGACCTCGCGAAGCGCGTCGCCGTGGTCGCGGACCCCGAGCGTCGCGCGCTGCTCGTCGTCGCAAGCGACCGCGACTTCGAGACCGTCGGCCAGCTCGTCGCCACGCTCGCGCGCGGCCAGCAGACCGAGCAGGTCGTCGTCAAGAGCTATGTCCTGCGCAACGCGGGCGCCCAGCGCGTGGCCGAGTCGCTGCGCGCCGTCGCGTCCGATGGCGCCGGGTCGCGCCTCCGTTCGCTCGCGGTGACGATTCTCGACGCGGGCGAACCCGCCGTGGGCGCAGGCGCCGTCGCTCCGTTCGATCCATCGCGGCTGCGCGTGGTCGTCGAGCGCGAGGCCAACGCAGTGACCGTGGTCGGCTCGCCCGAGGCGATCGCCTTCGCCGACCGCTTCATCGCCTTCGCGGACCGCGTCGAGCGCGCGGTCGACCCCGAGGTGCGGCTGATGCCGCTGCGCTCTGCGCGCGCCGCGGAGCTTGCGCGGAGCCTGCAGTCGATCTTCGCCGCGCGCGGCCGCGCGCTGACTGGGCAGGGGATCGTGGTCAGCGTGCCCGAGTTCGCGGCGGACGAGCGAACGAACACGCTCGTCGTCGCCGGTGGGGCGGGGCTCCTGCCCGAGGTCGAGCGCCTCGTCGCGCGGCTCGACGAGCCGTCCGCGAAGGATCTCGCGCCGCTCGAGACGATTCCGCTCGCGAGCGCCCGCGCAAGCGATGTCGCGAGCACCATCGAGCGCATCGTGATCGCCGCCGACCCCGGCCGCCGCGAGCGCGCGCGCGTGGTCGCCGACGACGCGGCGGGCGTCCTGCTCGTGCGCGCGGAGGAGGCGATCCTCGCCGAGATCCGCGAGATCGTGCGCGAGGTCGACCGCAGCGCCACGCAGCAGTTCGCGATCCGCCAGCTCCGCCTCGAGCGCGCCGACGCGCAGCGCGTGGCCACGACACTGCAGAAGCTCTTCGACGACCGCGCCCAGCTTGCGGGCGGCGGACGCGGGCGCGCGCAGCGTTCGGTCTCGATCCTCGGCGACGCGCGCAGCGCCATGCTCTTCGTGGCGGCGTCCGACGCGGACTTCGCGGAGATCGAGGAGCTCGCCCGCGCGTTCGACGCGCCCGAGGTCATGCCGGCGTACGAGTTCAAGGTGCACGCGCTGCGCCACGCGCGCGCGGGCGACCTCGCGCGCACCGTCGAGCAGATGCTCGCGGACATGGGCCGCGGCACGCCCGAGGACACGGCGACCATCCGCGCGGACGAGCGCCGCAACGCGCTCATCGCGATCGGTCGCGGCGACCGCTTCGCGCTCGTCGGCGAGATCGTGGCCACGCTCGATGTCGCGCCCGACGAGGGCGCGCAGCGCGCGGTCCGCGCCTACGAGGTCCGCTTCGGCGACCTCGAGCAGGTCGCATCGCTCGTGCGCGACACGCTCGGCGAGCGCCCGCAGCGCCCGTGGGAGACGGGTTCGGCGTCGACCGGTTCGCGCGTGGTCACCGTGCCGCGCGCGGGGCGCATCGTGGTGCGCGCGACCGACGCGCAGCACGGCGAGGTGCGCACGCTCCTCGACTCGCTCGCGGCGACGCTCGTCGCCGAGGACCGCGAGACAGCCGTCGTCCCCGTCGAGTTCGCGCAGCCCGCGGAGCTCGCGGCCACGCTTCGGCAGTTCATCGAGGACCGCGCGCAGGGCGAGGGCGGCGCAGGCCGCGCCACGATCGTGCCGAGCGCCTCGGGCGGCGCGCTTCTCGTCGCGGGAAGCGCCGACGATGTGCGCACCGTGCGCGACCTCGTCGCGCGCCTCGACCAGCCGCACGCGGGCGGCGAGCGGCGCAGCGACATCGTCGTCCTCAGGAAGGGCCAGGCCACCGACATCGCGCGCATGGTCGCCGAGCAGTTCCGCGGCCGCGGCGCCGCCAACGCGGGCGTGACCATCACGCCCGATGTGCGCACGAACAGCGTCCTCGTCAGCGCGCCGAGCGCACAGTTCGAGCAGGTGCGCGCGCTCATCGAGCGGCTCGACGCGCCCGCAAGCGCCGAGGAGACCGTCATCCGCACCTTCTCGCTCACGGCCGCGCGGGCGGAGGAGGCCGTGCGCGTCCTCACGCAGTCGCTGCAGCTCGACCAGAAGGGCCGCACGCAGGGCGTCGCCGTGCGCGTCGACGAGAACGGCCCCGCTGTGCAGGTCAATGCGCGCATCGTGGCCGACCGCCGCTCGAACTCGCTCGTCGTGACGGCGACCGCGGAGAGCTTTCCCGTCATCGAGAAGCTCCTCGCCGAGCTCGAGGAGACGCCCACGCGCTCCCCGATCGAGTTCCGCGTGATCGCGCTCGAGAACGCCAGCGCGAGCGAGGTCTCGCTCACCCTCGCGCGGCTCCTCGCTGCGCAGGCCGGGGACGCGGCGACCACCGATCCCGCGCGCGTCGAGGCCGACGCGACGGAGAACAGGCTCATCGTCGCGGCGACCGCGGAGCAGTTCGCGACCATCTCCGAGATCATCAAGGCCGTCGACATCGCGCCGACCGTGCGCCGCACCACCGACTTCGTGCCGCTCGAGAAGGCGAAGGTGCGCGGCGTGCAGGAGGCGCTCGGCTACTTCTACGGCCAGTTCGCGCTCGACGCGGACAGCCCCGCCAAGAAGTCGGTGCGCATCGTCGCGGACGAGGGCACCAACTCGCTCGTGATCTCCGCGGAGGAGTCCGAGTGGCCCGCGATCCGCGAGCTCGTCGCGCGCCTCGACAGCGAGCAGTACGACGGCTCGCGGCAGCTGCGCGTGGTGGCGCTCAGGCACGCAGACGCGCGCAGCGTCGCGGCGGCGATCAACGAGTCGTTCCGCCCGCAGCCGCAGCAGCTTCCGCCGCAGAAGCAGGGCGAACAGCCGCAGCAGGTGGTGATCCAGCAGAAGCCCGAGGACGCGGTCACCGCGAGCGCGGACGAGTTCTCGAACAACATCGTCGTCGCCGCGAGCGCCTCCAACATGCGCAAGATCGAGGCGATCGTCGCGCAGCTCGACCAGCCCGACTTCGCGCAGCTTCCGCCGCCGCGCCTCATCGAGGTGCGAACGGGAAACCCCGAGCAGCTCGCGCGCGCCATCGAGCGCGTCTACAGCCCGATCCGCCCGAGCGGTCGCGACACGGGCCTGCGCATCGTGGGCGACCAGACGAGCAACGCGCTCATCGTGCGCGCAAGCGAGGAGGACTTCGCGCAGATCGCGGCCATCGCCGAGGCGCTGCAGCAGCAGGCCGCGGAGCAGGGGCTGCGCGTCCAGCTCATCAGGCTCGAGAAGGCGCCCGCCTCGCGCGTCGCGGCCGCGATCCGCGAGGCGTTCGCGCAGCGCGCGCGCCAGGCGGGGCTGCCGCTCTCGATCCAGATCGACAGCGTCTCGAACGGCCTCGTCGTCGCCTCGACGGGCCCGCTCTTCGAGGAGATCCGCACGCTCGTCGAGCAGCTCGACGCGCTCGCGCCCGACCAGTCGAAGGGGATCTTCATCATCGACCTCGTCAACATCGCGCCCGAGGCCGCGAAGAAGGTGATCGAGGAGATCGGCCTCGACCGCCCGCAGCCGCTCGACGGCGTGTCGCGGCTGGTGTCCGAGCCCTTGCGCGTGTCGGTCGCGAGCGGCCGCGCCGCGCTTGTGATCGTGGCGAACCCCGCCGACCGCGAGACGATCGTGTCGCTCCTCAAGTCGATCGACACCGATCCCCCAGGCGCGGACGCGAGCGTGCGCGTGGTGCGGCTCCGCAACGCGGCCGCGCCGAGCGTGGCCGCGACGCTGAACGCGATGGTGGCGCAGGCCGCGGCGCCCGCCGCGCAGGGCGCGCGCCAGGGCGAGCTCGCGCGCGCGCTGCAGGAGCAGGTGCGGCGGCTCCGCATCGAGCCCGACGGCGCGGGCGAGTCGATCGCGCTCGACCTCCAGAAGCCCGTCAAGGTGCTCGCCGACGCGACCAGCAACTCGCTCATCCTCGCGTCGACCGCCGAGAATGTGCGCGCCCTCGAGGAGGCGGCGCGCCTCTTCGACACGCTGCCCGTCACGGACGCCGCGATCGTGCGCGTCTTTCCGCTCGACAACATCCAGGCCACGCAGTTCGCGCGCATCGTGCGCGACCTCTTCACGCAGGGCAAGCAGATCGGCGTGCTGCAGGGAACACAGGTCCGCGCGCAGGCCGCGGGCGCCACGGGCACCGCGCTCGCGCAGGACATCGCGATCTCGGTCGACGACCGCACGAACACGGTCGTCGTCGCGGGCAAGGAGGAGGCGGTCGCCATGGTCGAGGTGCTCCGCGAGCGCCTCGACTCGCAGGTCGCCGTCGGCTGGATGGAGCCGCGCATCGTGCGCCTGCGCTTCGCCGACGCGCGCGAGGTCGCCGAGACGCTGCGCGCCGTGCTCGTCGAGGGCTCGACGCAGCTTCCCGAGAGCGCGCCGCTCCAGAAGCAGGTCGGCCGCATCCGCATGGCGCGCGCCGCCGAGGGCGGCGAGGCGAGGCCGGCGATCGAGAGCGATGTCTTCGTGCCGTTCACGCAGCTCGTCGTCCGCGCGGACGCGACCACGAACTCGCTCATCCTCGTGGGCAGCGTGCAGAACCTCGCGGTCGTCGAGGAGCTTCTCGCGCAGCTCGACACGGAGGCCTCCGCGCCCGGCTCCGTCGTGCGCGTCTATCCGCTCGAGAACGCGAGCGCGTCGCGCCTCGGCCCGCTCCTCGTCCAGCTCTTCGACCAGCAGTTCGCCGCGAAGACGATCCGCGAGGAGGACCGCGTCCGCGTGATCCCCGACGAGCGGCTCAACTCGATCGTCGTGTCGACGAGCGCACGCTCGTTCGCGGTGGTCGAGGAGCTCCTGCGCCAGCTCGACCGCACCGTCGCCCCCGACATCCGCGAGATCCGCACGCTCGAGCTGAAGCACGCGAGCGCGCCGCGCCTCGCCGCCATTCTCCAGCGCATGATGGATGCGCGCGTCGACCGCCTTGCGCGCGCGAACCCGCAGACCGCCGACCTCGAGCGCGCCACCATCGCCGCCGACGACCGCACCAACCGCCTGCTCATCGCGGCGGGCGCCGACTCCTTCGATGTCCTGCGCTCGCTCGTCGCCGACCTCGACACGCCCGAGCTCCTCGAGGAGTCGGGCGTCGAGGTCGTGCCCGTCGTGAAGGCGAACCTCGACCGCCTCGCGTCCGCCATCGGCCAGATCCTCGACCGCCGCTACGCCGAGCTGACGCCCGAGGTCGCGCGCCGCGTGAAGCCGCTCGTCATCGCCGACCCGCGCACCTCGAGCCTGCTCGTCGCGGGCGGCCCCGAGGACGCGGCGCTCGTCCGCCAGATCGTGGCGCGCCTCGAGGAGATCCCGTCGAATCCCGCGGTCGGCGTGCATGTGCTTCCGCTCGCCGCCGCGCGCGCCGAGTCGATCGCGCCGCGCATCCAGCAGCTGATGCGCGACCGCACCGCCTCGCTCGGCGTGTCGCAGACGCCGTCCGACGCCGTCTCGATCGCACCCGATGTCGCGTCGAACTCGCTCATCGTCGCCGCGAGCGACGAGAACCTCGAGGTCGTGAAGGGCCTCGTCGAGCTTCTCGCGCGCGCCGCCGAGGACCAGCTCGCGGGCCGGCCGTTCGAGGTCATCATGCTGTCGAAGAACTCCGCGCCCGAGATGGTGCGCATGCTCGACGACATGTATGTGCGCGAGGAGAACCGCCGCCGCGGCGAGAACACCGTGCGCGTCTCGGCCGACGCGCGCCTCAACGCGGTCGTCGCCAGCGGGCCCGAGGCCGACATCGCGGCGATCCGCCGCCTCGTCGACGAGCTCGACGGCGCGCGTCCGCAGACGGTGGTCGAGATCAAGTACATCCCGCTCCAGGGCGCGAATGTGCAGGAGACCGTCGGCCTCATCCAGTCTGTCCTCTCGGGGAACTCCCTCGCGGGCCGCGGCGGACAGCAGGCCACGATCCTCAAGTACCTGAAGGAGATCGAGGTCCAGGCCGGCGGCGAGCCCGGCGTCGCGGAGGTCGAGATGGAGATCTCGGCCGCCACGCGGCAGTCGATCTCGCTCGTGCCCGATGTGCGCACGAACACCGTGATCGTGCGCGCGCCGCGCGAGTCGATGCAGCTCATCGAGCGCATGATCCGCGACCTCGACAGCTCGACGAGCGGAAGCCAGAACATCCGCATCTTCCGCCTCGCCAACGCCGACGCCGACGCGATGGCGCGCATCCTCAAGGAGCTCTTCAACCTCCGTCAGTCGGGCAACCTCTATGTGCTGAAGCCGCGCGAGGACGGCGCTGCCCCGTCGGACGGCGCGCCCGCGCCCGACGCGGCGGCGGCCGCGGGGGCGGGCACGCTCGGATCCGACCTCACGCTCGTGCCCGACGACCGCCAGCAGCTCTCGATCACGGTCGACGACCGCACCAACTCGCTGCTCGTGTCGGGCACGCCGACCTACCTCGACCTCGTCGACAAGGTGGTGAAGGAGCTCGACGCGCAGGAGGCGAACGAGCGCGAGACCTATGTCTACAAGCTGAAGAACGCGACGGCGACCGAGGTCGCGCGCGTCGTGAACGAGTTCGTGAGCGAGGACCAGCGCAAGCTGCTGCAGACGCTCTCGACCGACGAACTCCCGAGCGCCGCGAAGCTCCTCGAGCGCGAGGTCACCATCGTCGGCGACCAGAAGTCGAACACGGTGCTCGTGAACGCAAGCCCGCGCTATCTCGAGAAGGTGCGCTCGATCATCGACGAGCTCGATGTCGACCCGCCGCAGGTGCTCATCCAGGTGCTGCTCGCCGAGGTCTCGCTCGACTCGAGCGAGGCGCTCGGCCCCGAGTTCGGACGCGGCCGCATCGGCACGGTCGATGTGACCGCGGGCATGGGCAACCTGCCGGGCATCGGCGGCCGCACGGGCAACCAGCTCCTCGGCTCGCTCTTCTCGAACTCGGGCACGCCCAATGTCGCGATCGGGGCGGAGGACTTCGAGCTCCTCATCAACGCGCTCGCGTCGCAGAGCCGCGTGCAGGTCCTCTCGAACCCGTCGGTCATGGTCGAGAACAACTCCGACGGCTTCATCCAGGTCGGCGAGACGATTCGCCTGCCCGACTCCGTCAGCTTCTCGAGCGCCGGCCAGCAGTCGAGCGTCACGCCCGAGGACATCGGCATCCTGCTCAAGGTCACGCCGTCGATCAACCCAGAGGGCTTCGTGCGCATGGAGATCGAGCCCGAGATCTCGCGCCTCTCGCTCCAGACCACGCAGATCTCGGAGAACTTCAACAGCCCCGTGGTCACGCGTCGCCGCGCCACCACCACCGTCACCGTGAAGGACGGCCAGACCGTCGTGATCGGCGGCCTCATCAGCGACCGCTTCGAGCGCGTCGACCGCAAGATCCCGCTGCTCGGCGACATCCCGATCGTCGGGTCGCTCTTCCGCCAGTTCAAGGAGAACTCGTCGAAGACGGAGCTCCTGATCGTGCTCACGCCGCATGTGGTGCGCTCGCCCTCGCAGGGCGGCGGCGACCGCGCGCGCGAGCTCAGCGACCAGATGCTCGACAAGCTCACGCTTCCGCCCGAGCTGCTCGAGCAGATCCGACGCGGGGAGCTCGAGGGAATGCGCGTGAAGACCTCGAACGACGCGCCGCCTGCGGCCGCCCCCGCGGCGGAACCTGCAGCCACCCCCGCGGCACCCGATGCGGGAGGCAGCGATGCCGCGCCCGAGTGACGCCAGGTTGCCTGCGACGGGCGTCGTGCTCGCGGCGATCGCGCTGTGCGCGGGCTGCCAGACAACCGTCACGACCTCCGACGGCACGCCGCCCGCGCCGAAGCCGACGGCCGGCCCGACCACGCCCGAGAGCGCGCGGCCGAACGCGATCGCCATCACCTTCGGTCCGAAGCCCGCGGACACGGACGGCAACCTGCTTCCCGACACGCTGCAGGTGACGGCGTATCTCTTCGCGCGACCGCATCCCGCGCCGCTCTTCGCGGAGGGAAGCTTCCATTTCGCGATCTACCGTCTCGGCGAGTCGGGCACGCCGGAGTCGCCGGGTGCGACGCCGCTGCGCACCTGGATGTTCGATGCGGATGCCGTGCGTGCGGCGCGTTCGCGCGCGCTCGCGGGTCCGTGCCACGAGTTCAAGCTGTCGCTCCTCAGCTCGCGCGGGAGTGATGCGCTTCCCGTCGAGAGCGTCGACCTTGTCGCGTGGTTCGCGCCGGCGGATGGCGGCGAACTCGTCTGGCTCCGCGGCGTGCGCAGCGTCCAGTTCCAGCGGCCTCTCCGCTGACGGGCTCCGGCCGCCCGAAAACCGACACGGCGGCGCCCGGGAGGACGCCGCCGCGGCGGATGTTCTTGTGTGAACTGGGGATCCTAGATTCGAACTAGGACAAACTGAACCAGAATCAGTTGTGCTACCGTTACACCAATCCCCAATCGGTGTCGAGCGCATAGTAGCCGTCTTGCGGCCGAGATCAAGTCGGCGCGCGGCGAGCGCAGACCTGATTATCCGCACCTGGCGGCGGGATTCGACCCAACCGCTGCCGCGCTCGGAAGGAACCGTTCCGCGATCTGGACCGCGTTCAGCGCGGCTCCCTTGCGGATCTGGTCGCCGCAGACGAAGAGCGCGGCACCTCGGCCGCCCTCGACGCTCGGATCGATGCGGATGCGCCCGACGAGCACGTCGTCCTTGCCCGCCGCGTCGAGCGGCTCCGGGAAGCGGTTGGCCGCGCGGTCGTCGACGACGCGCAGGCCTTGGCCCTCGCGCTCGGCCGCTGCGAGGATCGCGCGGATCTCGCCTTCGCTCGTGCCGCGCGCGAACTCGAGGAAGAGCGCCTCCGCGTGGGCGCGCAGCGTGGGCACGCGCACGCAGGTCGCTGCGACGCGCACGGAGTCGTCGGCCCAGATCCGCTGCGTCTCGGTCAGCAGCTTGCGCTCCTCCTCGTTGAAGCCGTCTTCGCCCACGGCCGAGTTGTGGCTGAAGACATTGAAGAGGTACTGGCGCCCGAAGATGCGCGTGTCGAAGGGCTCGCCTTTCGCGAACGCGTGCGCCTGCGACTCGAGCTCCGCCATGGCCGCGGCGCCCGCGCCCGACGCCGCCTGGTAGGTGGCGGCCACCATGCGCGTGACGCGCAGCGCGCGGTGAAGCGGCGTCGCGGCGACGAGCGCGATGATGGTCGAGCAGTTCGGGTTCGCGATGATCGCGGGAAGATCGACCGCGGCGAGCGCCTGCGGGTTCACCTCGGGCACGACGAGCGGGCACGCGGGGTCGGCGCGGAAGGCGCTCGAGTTATCGACGACGAGCGCGCCCGCGTCGCGGAGGCGCGGCGCCCACTCCTTCGAGGTCGACTTGCCCGCGGAGAAGAGCGCGAGGTCGATTCCGTGCAGCGATCCCTCCGCCTCGGCGGCCTCGAGCGTCTCGCAGGCGATCTCCGCGCCGCGGAAGGGGATGCGGGTGCCTGCAGAGCGTGGCGATGCGAAGAGGCGCAGGCGCGCGAGCGGAAACGCGCGCTCCTCGAGGATCGCGAGCATCTCGCGGCCGACGGCGCCTGTGGCGCCGACGATCGCGACGACGGGTTCGTGCGGCAGTCGCAGCATGGGGCGCGGATCGTAACGCGCGCGCCGATTCAGCGCCTATCCTCCGCACCTATGACGAGCGCAACGGGAACGAGCACCATGGGAGCAGCAGCCACGGCAACGCGCCCCGCGCCAAGGCACGGATCGGACACCGTCACCGAAGGCATCCGAGTCGTCGTGCGGCCCGACTTCATGCCATCGCAGTCGTCGCCCGCCGAGCGCCGCTTCCTCTTCAGCTACAGCGTGACGATCCGCAACGAGGGCACCGACCGCGTGCGTCTTGCGACGCGCTTCTGGCGCATCGTCGACGCCGACGGCGAGGAACGCGTCGTCGAAGGCCCCGGCGTCGTGGGGCAGCACCCCGAGCTCGGGCCCGGTGACAGCTTCGAGTACGCGAGCTTCTGCCCGATGCTGACCGCGTGGGGCACGATGGAGGGGCGCTTCACCTTCGAGCGCGACGGCCGCCCGTTCGAGGTGGCTGTGGGGCGTTTCTATCTCGTGTCGTGAAGCGAGCGCTTCACCGCCGCCGCTGCCGACGCCCCACAAGCGCTGCGGAGCCGAGGAGCGCAAGCGCTCCGGGCGCAGGAACGACCATCCCCTCGAGCGTGAAGGCCATGTCCCAGCGGCTCTGGCCGAGCACATCGACCGTCACGGGATCCGTGCCGTTTCCAAACGCGCCGCCCGGGTTGTGCCACATGGCCTGGGCGCCGTTCATCGTGTTCGACAGGCGCCAGAACCACTGCCCGCCGAGATCGAAGTTGCGCTCGACCTGCGCCGAGATCCAGTAGGTGCCGGCCGCAAGCGTGATGCCCGTGAGGTCGAAGGTCAGCACGCCCCCCGACTGAACGCCCGTCGCGCTCGCGATGGTCGCCGATCCGAGGTTCGGTGCGGCGAGGAACCGCACCGTGACGGCGATGTCGTCGTCTCCGCTGCCCGCGCCGTTCTCGCCGTAGACCGTGAGCGCGGTCAGGTCGTAGGCATCGGTGATCGTGAAGTCGTCGAGGGCGCCGCAGCTGTAGCCCTCGAAGGGTGAGCCGAAGACCTGCGAGGCGATGCCCCCTTCGAGGGAATCCGGCTGGTCGACGATGATGTCGGCGAGGCCTGTGGCCGTCATGCCCATGGTCGAAAGGGCGGCGGCGAGGACGGCGGTCGAAAGCGTGGGTCTCATCTCTTCTCTCCTCCATGTTGGCGCGGAATGCGCCGAGGGAGGAGGCTAGACCATCGGACGCGCGCCGGCGATCGCACGACGGGCGCACGACGCTGGTTTCGCGCGTTCAGGCATGGCTCCCCGCAGGATGGCTCCCGTGGGTCACGCGCCGCGATTCACATGTAGGAGAGCGCGCGCGGCCACGCGACGAGGTTCGCGTGGTGCTTCACGCGCTCGAGCGTCGCCTCGGCGACCTTGTTCGCGCGTTCGCAGCCGGCCTTCAGGATCTCGAGCACGAGGTCGTCGCGTCCCTCGTACTTCGCGCGGCGCTCGCGCATCGGCGCGAGGAGCTCGTTGATCGCCGCGGCGACCTCGAGCTTCACATGGCCGTCGCCGATGTTGTCGCCCTTCGCATACTTCTCCTCGAGCTCCGCGACGCGCGCCTTGTCCTTGATGAAGGTGCGCACATACTGGAAGAGGACATTGTCGATGTCGCCGGGGTCGGTCGGGCTCTGGCGGCCCGTGAAGATCTTCTTCACCTTCTTCTCGACCTCCTTCGCGTCGTCCGCGATGAAGATCGCGTTGTTGAGCGACTTCGACATCTTGTTGACGCCGTCGATCCCGACGAGGCGGCCGACCTCGCCCACCTCCGCGCGCGGCACGGGGAAGACGCCGCCGAGCCTCACATGCTCCTCGTCCTCGCAGTGCTCGTCGACCGAGCAGAAGATCTGGTTGAAGCGCCGCGCGACCTCGCGCGTGAGCTCGAGGTGCGGCACCTGGTCCTCGCCCACGGGCACGCCGACGGGGCGGAAGGCGAGGATGTCGGCGGTCTGTCCGACGGCGTAGAGCGGGAAGCCGAAGGAGTAGGTCTCGCCCAGGCCCTTCAGCTCGATCTCGGTCTTGAGCGTCGGGTTGCGCATCACGCGGTTGAAGGGGAGCAGCATCGCGAAGAGGAAGGTGAGCTCGGCGATCGCGGGAATCTCGCTCTGCAGGAAGACCGTGGCCTTCTCGGGGTCGATGCCCATCGCGAGGTAGTCGCGCACGATGGCGATCGAGTCGCGCCTGATCTCGTCGCTCTTCGCAAGCCGCGTGGTGTACGCGTGCATGGTCGCGATGAGGAAGTAGCAGTCGTGCGTGTGCTGGAGCTCGACGCGGCGCTTCACGCTGCCGACCCAGTGGCCAAGGTGCAGCTGTCCGGTCGGGGTGTCGCCGGTGAGGATGCGGGGCTTGCCTTGGATCGCGTCGAGTGTGCTCATGGTTTCGTCTTTCCTGCGCGGCCGTTCGGGCCGTGCGAGGTTCCTTGTATCGGCAAACGCGCGCCTCAGGCAAGCGCGGCGTACACATTCCAGGCGTTGAAGAGGGCGTGCAGCACGATGGGCGCGAGAACACCGCCCGTCCGCTCGCGCAGCAGGCCGAGCGCGAGCCCGAGCGTGACGAGCATGGGCATGGCCGCCGCGCGGCCGTCCTCGGGAATCGCGTCCCAGTGGATCGCCGCGAAGATCGCCGCCGTCGCCGCCGACGCGACGAACGGCCCGGCGCCGACGGCGCGGATCGTCGGCTGCATGACCCCGCGCCACCCGAGCTCCTCCGCGATCGGAACGAGGAGCGCCACATGGGCGAGCGTCGCGATCGTGAAGACCGCGTCGTTCCGCTCCGCGAGGATCTTCAGCGTCTCATGCGAGACCTCGGGCGGAAGCGGAAGGCCGAAGTGCGCCGCGATGGCGCTCGCCGCGATGCCGACCGCACCGACGAGCGGCAGCACGACGACGAAGGCGATCGCTCCCGCCGTGATCGCGTGGCGCGTCGAGGCCACCGCGCCCTTGCCGCTTGTGAAGAGCCGCGACGAGACGAGCGCGAGCACGGCGAGACACTGCAGGAGATTTCCGCACACGCCGCGCAGAAGGCGGCCGTAGCCGTCGTCGGTCGCGCCGAGCACATGCGCCGCGGACGCGCCGATGGTGCCCGCGAGGAGGAACACCGCCATCGCCACGATGCCGACGACGGGGTCGAGCGGAAGGCGGCCCGCGGGCTCGCGCGCGGGAAGCAGCGCGCGCAGCCGCCGCGCCAGTGGCGGGTAGGCCGGCGCCAGCACGAGGGTCGCCACGAGGGTCGCCACGAGGGTCCCCGCAATTGCGAGCGCAAGCACTCTTTCGACGGACATGCCGTCCGCATCCGCGGTCAGTTCCTCGGGAGATTGAAGGAGGAGCGCCAGCCCGTCGATCATGAGGCACAGGGTACGATGCGCCGCCTTCCGCCGCGTTCCGCCCGTTTGCCATCGGTTTCGCAGCCTTCTCCGCCATGAACCACGCCCTCAAGGACATCCTCGCGCACAAGGCAGGCGAGGTCGCGGAGGCCAAGGCGCGCGTGCCGCTCGAGGCGCTGAAGGAGCGCATCTCGGAACTCGGGCGTCCGCGGAACTTCTTCCAGGCGGTCGTCGACCGCAGGCACCCGAACGCCACGCACATCATCGCCGAGGTGAAGCGCATGAGCCCGTCGGCGGGGGTGATCCGCGAGGACTTCGATCCCGTCGCGATCGCGAGGGCCTACGCGGACAACGGCGCCAGCGCGATCTCGTGCCTGACCGACGCGCGCTTCTTCGGCGGCAGGCTCGACTCCATCCATGCGATCCGCGACGCGGTCAGGCTCCCCGTCCTGCGCAAGGACTTCCTCATCGACATCTACCAGGTGTGGGAGGCGCGCGCGGCGGGGGCGGACGCGATCCTCCTCATCGCGGAGGCGCTTCCCGAGCGCGACATCATCGACTTCCAGATCCTCGCGACGGAGCTCGGCATGACGACGCTCATCGAGGTGCACGATGTCGACAACCTGCTGCGGATCGTCAACATCGTCGGCTTCCCGCATGCGAGCTACTCGCTGCTCGGGATCAACAACCGCGACCTGCGCACGATGAAGACCTCGATCGAGCACTCGATGCGCCTCGCGGAGATGCTCGAGGACACGAGCGTGCTGGTCTCGGAGAGCGGCATCCGCACGCCCGACGACCTCGCGCGCCTGCGCGCGCACGGCATCCACATCGCGCTCGTCGGCGAGCACCTGATGAAGCAGCCCGACCCGGGGCTGGCGTTGCGTGAACTGCTGTCGTAGTGCCAGACGAGCGCGAAGCGCGAGCGCAGAACCGTGCGGCTACGACAGCCC